>NCED01000023.1 GCA_002280485.1 Caulobacterales bacterium 32-69-10 | reverse complement strand
CGCGCCGCCTTGATGCGCTACCCGGCGCAGGCCCGGGCGCTGGCCGTCGAGCGCGTCAACCGTTCCCTGGGCCAGACCATCGGCCGCGGCATCCTTCCGAGTCGGTGAGGTCCCCATGAGCACATCCCAACGCCTCGCCCTGGTGCTGCCGATCGCGCTGTTGGCGATCTTGCTGGGCCTCGGCTGGGCGACCCAGCAGGCGGCGCATGGCCTGCACTACGCCGCCGCCTTGGGGCCGGGCTGGGCCGATATCGGTCCAGTGCGCCTCTATCGGCCGTGGGCCTTCGCGCAGTGGTATCTGGCCCTGCAACCGCGCTATCCGCGCCTGTTCGACGGGGCGGGCCTGGTGGGGCTCGCCGTCGCCCTGGCGCCGATCCTTTTGGTGGCGCTGGCGACGCGCGGTTCGGCGCGCGCGCCCAAGGCGTTTGGCCGCGACGCGTGGGCGGATCTGGCGGACGTCGCGCGGGCCAAACTGTTCGGGCAAGGCGGCCAGGTCCGGGGCCGGGTGCTGGGGCGCTTCAAAGGCCGCTACCTGACCTATGGCGGACCTGAGCACGCGATCATCGTCGGCGCCTCGCGAAGCGGGAAGGGGGCCGGCCATGTGGTGCCAACCCTGGTGGCCTGGCCCGAGAGCGCCTTTGTCTACGACCGCAAGGGCGAGCTTTGGCACATCACCGCCGATCATCGGAAGACGTTCAGCCACGTCTTCTACTTCGCCCCGACCGACCCCAACACGGTGCGCTGGAATCCGCTGTTCGAAGTCCGCAAGGGCCCGATGGAAATCGCCGACATTCAGAACGTGGTCGGCATCCTGGTCGACCCGCTGGGCCGCAAGGCCGGCGACCTGAACTTCTGGGACCAGAGCGCTACCGACTTCTTCACGGCGGTGATCCTGCACGTCCTCTACAGCGAGCCCGACGAGCTCAAGAACCTCGCCCAGGTTCGCCGGCTGCTGATCGATATCGAGCCGACCCTGCACGCCATGCTGCACACCCATCACCGGCATCGGCCGGATTATCACGCGGCCGATGGCCTGGCGCGCGACGAGGGCGGCGCGCCGATCCCAGAGATCCATCCCGAGGTGAAGCTGGGGGCGACCGCGCTGGCCGGCATGGACGAGCGGGTGAAGTCCAATGTGCTGGCCACCTGCCGGGCGTCGCTGTCGCTGTGGGCCGATCCGCTGGTTGAGTACGCCACCAGCTGGTCCGACTTCTCGATCGGTGACCTGGTCTGCGCCGAGGCGCCGGTGACCTTCTACCTGATCACCCCGCAGGCCCATGCCGACCGCCTGGCGTTCCTGGTGCGGGTGTTCATCCGCCAGAGCGTGAACAGCCTGATGGAGCACGAGCACTATGATAGCCGGCGGCGGCGCAAACGTCATCGGCTTCTGCTGCTGCTCGACGAGTTTCCCAAGCTTGGCAGTTTGCCTTTTCTGGAAAATGCGATGGGCGAAATGGCCGGCTACGGGATCACCGCCCACCTGGTGTGCCAGAGCTTCAACGACGTGTTCTCCAGGTATGGTGACAAAACGCCGTTATTCGACAACATGCACATCACCGCGACCTTCGCGACGTCGGAGCCGACGAGCATCGAGAAGGTCACGCGCCGCGCCGGCAAGGCGCTGGAGATGCGGGAGAGCTACAGCGACCCGCGCAGCCTGTTCGGGCGGGCGCACCGGTCGACCTCGCAGTCCGAACAGCAGCGCTACATCCTGTCGGAGGAGGACGTGCGGGGCCTCGACGATCGCAAGCAGTTCCTGTTCGTCAACAACACCAAGCCGATCCTGGCCGACAAGATCCGCTACTACGAAGAGCCGTTCTTCAAGGCGCGCACCGGCGACTACTTCCATGGCGTGCCGGCGGCCTACGAGCAGCGGCCGGGCGCCGCGGACCTGCCAGGACCGGCCAGCATCGATTGGCGAGGCGTCAGGGCCGTCTGCGCGCCGCCTGAGCCCTTCGCCGGTGTTCGCGTGCCCAAACCCCGCTACAGCGGCGCTGAGGGGCCTGCAGAGGCCCCAGGCGAGCCCGAGGTGGTATCGACCGCCGATTACCTGACCATGGCCCCTATCGCGGCTCTACGGGCCGATGACGACGATGGCAGTCTTTGACCCCTCCCTTTGCGTGAGCGCCCCATGACCGAACGCCATCCCGTTGTTCTCGACCGCAAGGTCGCCGCCCTGCGCCAGGCCATGGGGCCGGTGATCGCGCAGGCTCTGGCCGACCGCCTAGTGGTCGAGGTGATGGTCAATCCCGACGGCAAGATCTGGATCGACCGGATCGGGGAGGGCCGCTCCTGGACGGGGCAACTGCTGGCGGCGGCCGACGCCGACCGGATTCTGCGGCTGCTCGCCGACCACGCGGGCGAAGTGGTCACCCGCGACCGGCCCCGGGTCAGCGCCACCCTGCCGGAGACGGGAGAACGGTTCCAGGGCGCGTTCATGCCGGTCGTGGCGCGGCCGGCCTTTGCGATCCGCAAGCGGCCCGAGGTGGTGTTCACCCTGGACGACTATGTCGAGGGCGGCATGATGAGCGCCGCCCAGGCCGAGATCATCCGGGCCGCGGCTGAGGCGCGCGAGAACCTTCTGATCGTCGGCGGCACGGGTTCGGGAAAGACCACGCTGGCAAACGCCATCTTGGCGGAGCCGGCCTTTGCCGCGGACCGGGTGGTGTTGATCGAAGATACGGCCGAGCTGCAGTGCTCGGCGGCCGACCAGATCCAGATGCTGACTAAACGCACCGAGCCCGCGGTGACCATGACCGACCTGGTGCGCGACACCCTGCGGCTTCGGCCCGACCGCATCGTCATCGGCGAGGTCCGGGACGGCTCGGCGCTCGATCTGTTGAAGGCCTGGAATACGGGCCATCCTGGGGGGCTGGCCACGTTGCACGCCAACAGCACCGCGGAGGGCCTTAGCCGGCTGGAGGATCTGATCGGCGAGGTGACCCAGCGCATCCCACACCGAGCCATTGGGCAGGCCATCGACCTGGTGATTCACATAGCGCGCACACCGGGCGGGCGTCGGGTGTCGGAGATCATGCGGGTGACGGGCTGGGGGGAGGGGGCTTACGCGCTGCAGACGGCATAGCCCACAGGCCGTGATCGAGATCAAAGCGGAACCGATACAATGGGGGTAGTCTTCTCTTAGACGAAGGACCCTTCTCCATGGCAAACCTGGCCGACACCCACGTGATCCGCGGCCGACTGCCGGTTTTCCGCTGCGCTGCCGCCGGCGCTATCGCGCTCGGCGCGCTGTATGTCCTTTGCTGGATCGCCGCTTCGCTTGGATGGGCGAACGCCAGCCATATGTACCTGTCGCTGTTCACCCTTGCCCCAGCCGGCTCGACGGCGGCCCTGGGGGCCGGCCTTTGCTGGTCGCTCGGCTTCGGCGCGCTTGGCGGCGCCTTGGTGGCCCTGGCGTTCAACGCCTTAGCCTTTCTCGAACGGTGATCCGCGCGGGGCCGCACGCGCCACAGCTTCGCACACGACGCGCCGCCGCCGGGCTGTTCGGCGCCTGCGCAGCCTATCAGCTTGGTCTCGGCGCCTATTTTGTGGTGGTGCGACCGCCCCTACTTCCCGAAGATCTGCGCTTTCTGGGCGCGACCGCGTCGCGACTGACCGAGGTTCTGCCTCGCCTCGAGGGGTGGCTGGGCCTGGTGTTCGCAGTCGTGGGCGGGCAGATGGCGGCCCTTGGCGTGCTTGTCGCCGGGGTGGCGGTGCGTCTCGCCCAGGGGAAAGCCATGGCGAGGTATGAGCTTCTGCTTCTCGGTCTGGCCGGGCTCATGTCCGTGGCGGGAATGAGCGCCGTGAACTTCGCCCTCGGGTCGGACTTCCGTTGGCTCTTGATTTTGCCGGTTCTGGCGTGGGCGCTGGGCCTGGCCTTGGCCGCCCTGGGGGGCGGCGAAGCGCCAGTCGACACGAAGGGGCGGGCATGACCGACGACCCGCCAATCTTGAGCGACCGCGACGCGGCCCTCAACAGCGGGTGCTTCTGCGTCACCTTGGACAGCGATCGCTTGGTCACCGCGATCCAGGCGGAAGCGCCCGAGCCGGATCTCGCGGTCGCTCTGCTCGCGGCTCGTCCGCATCTGTTCGCGGCCATGCCGGTCTTTTTGGCCGCCCATGACCTCAAGGCCATGCTCGCCGTCGTCGATGCGGTTGAAGCCGCAGCCGAGGATCCAGCCTACCAAGCCGCGGTGCTCGCGTGGGCGCCGGACATCGCGCGCCACGACTTCGGACCGCGTGGAGTCTTTATGGGCTACGACTTTCATCTCGGCGCCGCCGGGCCCAAGCTGATCGAGGTCAACACCAACGCGGGCGGCGCCTTCCTGAACGCCTTCCTGGCCCGTGCTCAGGGCGCGTGCTGCCGCGAAGCAGAGGACGCGATCAGAGCCGCCCCGATGGAGGCGTTTGACGCTGCGGTCTGGGCGATGTTCCTGGCCGAATGGGCGTTGCAGGGGCGGACGGACCAGCCGCGCACGATCGCCATCGTCGATGACCGGCCGCGCGAGCAGTATCTGTTTCCTGAATTCCTGCTGGCGCAGCGGTTCTTTGAGCGCCAAGGCGCCAAGGTCTGGATCGTCGACCCGGGCGAGCTTCGCTTTACCGGAGGGGTGTTGCAGCACGACGGGGAGGTGATCGACCTCGTTTACAATCGCCTTGTGGACTTCTCATTGGAAGCTGCCGGCCATGAAGCCTTGCGAGACGCCTACGTTGGCGGCGCCGTCGTCCTAACGCCGAGCCCCCGCAACCACGCGCTCTTCGCTGACAAGCGGAACCTGACGCTGCTATCCGATTCTGTCGCCGCCAAAGCTTTCGGGCTGACGCCCGATCAGCGGCAGAGCCTTTTGGCGGTTCCCCACACGGTAATGGTGACCGCCGCGAACGCCGATGAGCTCTGGTCGGCCCGGAAGCGCTACTTCTTCAAACCGGCCGGCGGCCATGGGGGTAAGGCGGTCTACCGCGGCGATAAGATGACGCGCGGCGTCTGGGAGGCCGTTCGACAGGGCGGTTACATTGCCCAGGAGCTGGCCGTTCCAAGCGAGCGTCGGATCAGGATCGACGGGGAGATCAAGGCGCTAAAGCTCGACGTTCGCCTCTACACCTACGGGGGGTCGCCGCTTCTGACCGCGGCGCGGGTCTATCAGGGCCAAACCACCAATTTCAGGACCCCCGGCGGCGGGTTTGCACCGGTTTTTGTCACCTGAGGCGCTTGTTCCCGCCCGCTGCGGATCCGGTCTAGTCGCGCCCTTAGATCGCAATCTTCGTGGCGCGGCCCCCAGCTGATTTTCCGTGGTCGGCGTAAAGGGCCTCAATGAGCGGGCAGCACGAAGCCTGCTCGGCGTCACAGGCTTGAACTGACTGGTTTAGCACCCGCTCCATCCGCCGTAGGTCGGCGATCCTGGCCCGGATATCGAGCAGGTGCGACGCAGCGAGAGTGCGAGCCTCAAGGCATGCGGCAGCTCCCCCGGCGGCCAGGTCCAGAAGGGTCCGCACCTCATCCAGGGTGAAGCCCAGTTCGCGGGCCCTTCGCACGAAGCCAAGTCGACCCACGTGGTCGGCGTCGTAGCTGCGGTAGCGGCCGCGCCGCGGCGGGGCTGGCATGAGGCCAATCCTTTCGTAGTACCGGATCGTCTCGATGTTGCAGCCCGTGCGGCGTGAGAGCTCGCCAATCTGGATCGCATGTTCGGCCATGGGGGTGTGGCTTTCAATTAGGACTTGAGTCTGTAGTCGCTACAGATGGCATCATCATCGGGCTTGCACCAGGAGTGGGCGCCATGACGGCATCTAACGGGCTTCGCGCCCAACGAGACGGACCAGGGCGCAGGCCCGCCGAGACGGCCTTGAGTTGGGCGGCGTTCGCCGCCGCAGCGGGCGCCGTCTTCGCCTGGGCCGCTTGCTGCGTCCTGCCGATGTCACTGGCCTTGGCCGGTCTAGGCCTTGGAGGCTTTAGCTGGATCGCCGGTCAGCGGACCTGGATCACGCTCGCCGCGCTGGTCGTGATCGGTGTCGGCTGGGTGCTCACTTGGCGGCGCGCACGGATGTGCAAGGTGGACAACGCCTGCGCCGCACCCTCGCACCTGGGCATTGGCTTGTTGAGCGCGGCCACCTTGCTCACCCTATTGGCTCTGGCTTGGCAGCCGTTCGTCGAGCCGTGGGCCCTGGCCCTGATCCGAAACGCCCGCGGATGAGCGATGTCGCTGCTCGGGACGATGCCGCGGCGCCGTCGCTTTGACGCAGTTAGACCGTCCCTCCTGGCCGAGTGGGGTCGCGACAATGGACCCCGGGACGTCTTGGGCCTGAGGCGTCGTGCCCGCCCGCCTCTCTGAGATGATCACGCCGCTTGGAAGCGCTAGGGCGGAGCATCCCTGCGCTTAATCGCCTGGATTTATCGTTATCTTCCGGCGCGCCCTGTCCGTCGTCCGCAAAGCTTCATCCCGCACAGCAGGAAAGCTGCGTCACATCCTTGGTGAAGGTCTGGGCCGCGAGCTTCAGGCCTTCCACCATGGTCAGGTAGGGGAACAACTGGTCGCCGAGTTCGCCCACGGTCATGCGCGCCCGGATGGCGAGCGCCGCCGTCTGGATAATCTCGCCCGCCTCCGGCGTCACCGCCTGCACACCGATCAACCGGCCGCTGCCGGCTTCCGCGACCAGCTTGATGAAGCCGCGGGTGTCGAAGTTGACGAGCGCCCGCGGGACGTTGTCCAAGGTTAGCAGCCGGCTGTCGGTCTCGATCCCGGCCTGCTGAGCCTCCGTCTCGCTCAGCCCGACCGTGGCGACCTGCGGGTCGCTGAAGACGACCGCCGGCATCGTGGCCAGATCCAGGGAGGCCTCGCCGCCGGTCATGTTGATCGCCGCTCGGGTTCCGGCCGCGGCCGCGACATAGACGAACTGCGGCTGGTCGGTGCAGTCGCCTGCGGCGTAGATGTGCGGGGCGCTGGTGCGCATGGCCTTATCGATGACCACGCCGCCGTGGGCGTCGACGGCGATACCGGCCGTCTCCAGGGCGAGGGTTTGGGTGTTGGGCGTGCGGCCCGTGGCGATGAGCAGAAGGACGAATTCGCCGTCGGCGAAGGCAACGTGGCTTGCCTGGGTGTGCTCCAGCACCTCGATGCCCTCGGCGCGGAAGGCGGCCGTGACCGCTTCGCCGATAGCCGGGTCCTCAGTAGAGAACAGGGTGCTGCGCGCCAGTATCGTGACCTTGCTGCCGAGCCGGGCGAAGGCTTGCGCCAGCTCGACGGCGACGACCGACGAGCCGATCACCGCAAGGCGCTCTGGGAGGGACTCGCTCTCGAGGGCCTCCGTCGAGGTCCAGTACGGCGTATCCGACAACCCGGGAACGGGCGGTATGGCCGGGCTGGCGCCGGTGGCGACCAGGCAACGGTCGAAGGTGAGATGATGCTCGGCGCCGTCGGCGTGGCGCACGAAGAGGCTGTGGGCGTCCCGGAAGCGCGCCTCGCCCCGCAACACCGTGATGGACGGGGTGTCGGCCAGGATGTTCTCGTATTTCGCGTGACGGAGTTCATCGACGCGGGCCTGCTGCTGGGCCAACAACCGGTCGCGCCGGATGGCGGGGGAGAACGCCTCGATCCCATCGTCGAACGGGCTTTTGCGGCGCAGATGGGCGATATGCGCGGCGCGGATCATGATCTTCGACGGCACGCAGCCAACGTTGACGCAGGTTCCGCCGATGACGCCGCGCTCGACGAGGGTGACTTTGGCGCCCTGGTCGACGGCCTTCAGGGCCGCCGCCATCGCCGCGCCGCCGCTGCCGATGACCGCGATGTGCAGTGGGATGCCGCCGCCGCTCCGTTGCACGTCGTTCGCCTGGACGCCCGGAGCCTTGTCGACGACCCCCGCGGGCGCGCTGACCGCGGCAGCGACCGCGGCGCTGTATCCGAGGGTCGCGACCGTCGCCGTCAGGGCCTCGGCGCTCACCCCCGCATCGGCCGCGATGTCCGCGCGGGCCTTCGAATAGGAGACGGCGGCCGAGCGCACACCAGGGACGCGCTCTAAGGCCTCCCGGACGTGCGTGGCGCACGAGTCGCAGGTCATTCCGTCGATACTCAGGCTGATTGCGGCGGTCACAGGTGCAGACTCCTCAGGGGTTGCCGGTGGATACATAGCCCGCGCCGGCGGGAGCATTTCGGGGCGGCGCCAGGAGATCCCAGATCGCGACGACCACCATCAAGGTCAGCCCGGGATAGAGGAGCCACGCTGTCGGCCAACCGCGGGTCGACATGAGCACAGCCGCCGCAAGGACCAAGATCGGCCCGACGACGCTCAACGCCATTCGCCCCCAGCGGCGATGTCGAAGCCCGCCGACGGTGTTGGCGATGAGCGCGATTATCGCGAAGAGCGGCAGGAGATAGCGGATGAAAACGCCCTCGTACTGGCTCAGAAAACCCAAACCCAGCGCGGCGGCAAGGCTGGCAAGTGCGGGGAAACAGGCCACGCACCCCATGGCGGTGACGATCGAGCCGATGACGCCGGCCTTGTCCGCCGCGCGGGTGAGCGGATTCTGGATATTCATCGGCATGGCCTCGGCAGCTTCGCTGGAACCTTCAGAGCGACGCTGCAGGCAAGACGCAGCATGGCGATGAGGCTCATGACGGTTAGATACGGTCTGTAGCGACTACAGACTCAAGCCCAAAATTAAGAGGCGCAGACTCGCATTGCGGATAAGCGGGACCGCGACGGTCAAATCGCCCAATGCCTTGGCCTTCGGCGAGCGTCGTCGGTCCGACCGCGGCGATGGTCCGCTGACCTACAGTTTGGGCGCCCACTTGGCGATTTTAGCCAGGATGTCGTCGAAGGCCGGCTGGCCGCGAAAATAGAGCGCGCTCGACGCGGCGTAGGCCTTCTGCAGCGTGGCGCGGGTCTCGGGGTCGCTCAGCACGAAGGCCTCGTTCTCGGCGATGATCGGATTGTCGGCCTTTGGGAAGCGCTTGGCCTTGTGGTCGAGATAGTTTTGCGTGCCGACAAACACCTGCACGGTCGGATCCTTGAGCAAGGAATAGACGTCGTAGTAGTGGCGCATGAAGTTGGGCGGGAACGCCCCCGTCTCCTGCTGCAGGCGAAACTTGGTGGAGATCGCCTGCAGCTTTTCGACCAGCGTATGGCCCGGATGGTAGCAGGCGACGCCCAGGGCGCGGTTGTCGAGGATCTCGACCCGGCTGGCGGCGAAGTCATAGGCCCACGAGGAGATGTCGCGGGCTTCGTTGGGTGCGACATCGTCGAAGCCCACCTCCAGCAGCACGCCGTCTTTTAGGCCTTCGACAGATCCATTGATGCTGGCGTAGGTCAGGCGGATGCCGGCGCTGCGATATTGGCGAGGGTCATCAAACGCCGTGTCGCGCTCGACCGAGGTGATGCCGTCGATGACGATGGTCTGCGCAAGCCGATCGTAGAAGTCCTTGCGGCTTTGGACGTGCGCCGCCTTGTCGTGATTGCGGCCGATCATCACTGGCGGATCGGCTGGCGGCGCGATGCGGATGTCGATGTCTTCCGAGAAACGACTGATCAGTCCGTAGCCCTTGGAGAGCGATGTGCCACCCTTCAGCTCGAAGGTCAGGCCCAGCTGCTGCAGGCCGTAAAGGCTCTGCATGATCCAATAGTCCTTCTCGACCAGCGCCGGGGCGATACCCTGCGCCTCGGCGACGATGCGGATCAGATCGGCAAACTGACGATGGTTGTGCAGGAGGTCAGGCGGCATCCTGCATCCCGACCTCGGCAAGGGCGCGGGCGAAGAACTTCTTGGCCCGTTCCGAGCCATAGCTCTGGACCGCCTTCTTCACCCGCGCCGTATCGCTGGCGGCCAGGCGCGCCTTGACGCGCTCGAGCACCTCGTCGGCGCTCTCGCCGAGCTGATCGAGGTTGTTGACCAGATCGACCAGCAGGAATTCCCGGCTGAGCTTCTTGGGGAAGGCGGGTTTCATGCGGAAGTCGTAGGTGCGGCCGCCCAGGGCGAACTTGCCGTGGCGCTTGTGGTTATAAACCACGGTCTTGTTGTGCAGCTGGGTCGTGCCGACCCCCAGCGCATTGTAGGCGTTGGGCGAGGCCAGCTCGGGCGGGGCCTTCCCGAACACCGTCTGTTTGGGCGCATAGTAGAGGCCGCCGGCCAGCTTGGTCAGCACGCCGGCCTGCACCGCTTCCTTGAGGTGGCGATCGACGGCCGTCGACCATTGGGCCAGGTCCGCCCGCCGGTAGGTCTGTCCGGGGCGGAGCTTAGCCTTGAACTGGTCGAACTTGCTCATGGCTCCAATCTAGGCCTCCGAAGCGATTTTGCAAGGAATGTCATTAAGAATCCATGCAAATTGAACGGTGGAGGCACCGCGTGACCCGGCCTTGGCGTGCCGGGCTGCATCGCGTCTAATGGCTCGATGATCCAGTCGACCAATCGTCTTAGCCGGGGGGCGCGCCTGCGCCGCGGGCGGCCCTTGTGGATCTATGGCGTGATCGCCGTGGCGGGCGTCGCCTTTTGCGGTCTGCTGCTGATCTTGAAGCATTAGCGCTCTTTGGGGAAAGCGTTCCCCTGCGGCCGAGCCATGGTCTCGGCCGACCCCATCTGCGGGGACACCCCGCAACGCCCCGGAAACCGAGAGCGGCCGGCGGGCGTGCTCGGCCCCGCCATTGTCGCGGCTCCTAGCTGACCTGCAGGTCGCGGCAGACATCGACATCCCAGGCGAGCTTGACCCACATGTCGCCCGCGTTCGCGATGATCGCAGTATGTAGCGTGGCAGGCTTTTCGGAGGAGCTTGGCGATCTACGCATTGGGCGACAATAGCGGACCTTGCGCGCTTTGGCGGCGCCCCCCTCCTTTGCCAAGGCACTACAGCGATTTGAGCTCGTCCAGCATCGTCGGGATCAGTTCCGAGACCGTCGGGTGAAGGTGAACGGCCCGCTGGATCGTGGTGTAGGGCGCCCTGGCGTACATGACGTCGATGATACCGTGGATGGCCTCGTCGCCAGTCAGGCCGAGGATCGCCGCGCCGAGGATCTGTTTGCTCTCGGCGTCGACCAGAACCTTCATGAAGCCCTGGGTCTCGCCCTTTTCGACGGCGCGACCGACGCGGGTCATGGCGCGCTTGCCGACTAGCACCGGCCGACCCGTCGCCCTGGCTTCCGCCTCGTTCATCCCGACCCGGCCGAGCGGCGGATCGATGAACAGGCCGTAGCAGGTGATCCGGTCGCTGGCCTTGCGCGGGTCGTTGTCCAGCAGGTTGGCGGCGATGATCTCGAAGTCGTTGTAGGCGGTGTGGGTGAAGGCGCCTTTGCCGTTGCAGTCGCCCATTGCCCAGACGCCGTCGACATTGGTGCGCAGCTGGTCATCGACGACGATGTAGCCGCGTGGGTCGACCTGCACTCCGGCCTTGTCCAGGCCAAGGTCGTCGGTGTTCGGACGCCGGCCGATGGCCAGCAGCACGTGCGAGCCCTTCACCTGGGGCTCCTCGGGATTGTCGCAGACAACATTGGTGCAGACGCCTTCATCGCAGGGCGAGAAGCTGATGCACTCGGCCCGCAGGCGGAACTTCACGCCTTCGGCCTGGAGAATCTCCAGCACGGCTTGGGAGATATCGGGATCTTCCCGGCCGATCAGGCGGTCGCCCATCTCGATGACCGTCACCTCGGCGCCGAACCGCCGATACATCTGGGCGAACTCAAGCCCAATGTAGCTGCCGCCGACGATGATCAGGTGCTTGGGGAGGGTGGAGACCTCCATCATCTCGACGTTGGTCAGGTACGGCACGCCGGCGAGGCCGGGCATGTCGGGGACGTTGGCGCGTCCGCCGACGTTCAGGAAGATCTTGGGCGCGGTGAGCAGGGCCTGGCCGACGCGGACCGAGTGGGCGCCCTCGAAGCGGGCGTGGCCACGGAACAAGGTGCAGCCCTCCATGTCGGCGAGCCAGCTTTCGAGGTTGCCGCGCGAGTTGAGGGTCACGGTCTTGGAGCGCTGCTGAACGCGCTTCATGTCTACCCCAACGTCGCCAACCGTGACGCCGTAGTCAGCCGCGCGCCGCGCCATGTGCGCGGCATAGGCGCTGGCCACCATGGCCTTGGTCGGCATGCAGCCGGTGTTGACGCAGGTCCCGCCGAGATGTTCACGCTCGATCAGCGCGACCGTCTGGCCGGCTGCAGTGAGCCGCCCCGCCAGAGAAGGGCCAGCTTGGCCGGCTCCGATGATGATGGCGTCAAAGGTCTGGTTCAAAATCGGCACTCTCTCCACTAGGCGCTATGCCCGCGCAGGGACGTAGTTGTCTTAGGCACTGTCCATAGCGACGCGCGCGTGCACGACGTCGCCTACATGATGCACAGGCGCTACGATCAGTATGGGCCGGCGAGCCGAATGTCTTTCAGACGCGCACGGCGCGCGAGAACAGATACATCTTTGGAGATCATCCTGACGAAATCGGTAAATCCCGCTGCCATTGGTGACGCGGTCTTGCTGGAAGCGGCCGAGCAAGCCACGGCTCGCGCGGCTCGTGGATGGCTTCTGCGCATGTTGCGATGGGGAGGAGGCGCGAGTAACGCCGATCTGGTCGTTGAACTGCTCGACAGAATTGGCATGCGTCATAGCCGCCGATTTGTGGTGGAGCAGGGAGATTGGTTGGCGTCCCGCGGTTATCTCATCACCAGGCAATTCGAGATGGTCATCGTCTACGAACTGACGCGGATAGGCGACGAGGTGGCCCGGGCGGTAGTTGTCGACGAGGGCGTCGGACCGATTCAGCTAGCTGACGTTTCCGCCGATGAGGTGGTGATCAAGTCTTCTAGATCCCACTAATCCTTCGCCGAAGCAGCATTCCAACGAGACCCGCCATGGCCGCCGCCGCCCAGAAGAGCCTCGACGCCCTGACGAACGACCTGCTGTGGATCCTGATCGGGACATACGTCTATCACCGCCGAACTCAGCTAGAAGGTCTCGCGACCTGGTCGGCGGAACATCTGGCCGAAGAGTTCTTTCTGATCGAGGCCGTTCAGCGGGACCTGATCTTGCGCCTGACAGCGCTCGACGATCGCGGCCGCGGCCAGCGGTCTTTCCCCGCGGTGGCGAAGTGCTTGAAGGACGCCGGCGCTTTCTCGGCGAAGGCTCAGGCGGAGGCGGACGCCGCCATCAAAAACTACCGCGACTTGATCAACGAGATGAAGGTCAAGCATCGAAACGCCTATATCGGCCATGTCCTGGATGAGGAATCTTCCACCCCTCGATTGCCCCAGGCGCCTGCGGCGCTGGGCAAGGCCACCGCTGCCGCGGTCGCGTTGGGCGACCACTTGACTGGCCAACGTCAGAGTTACTCATTCCGCCTTACCGGCGGCCGATGCATCGACCTGCGAAAAGCGCTCGGTATGTGACTAGCTCACGTCGCTGGGGGAGTATGGGGCGCGGTTACGATCGGGAGGACTGGGCGCCAACTCTATTTTAATGTAAGACTTCTACGACATTAAAACCCGATAACGTCATCACAAGATAACATTATGCCCGCCGCACACCGCCCTTCCGTCGCTACTCGCCGTGCGCTTCGTAAGCTGGGCGAGGATATCGGCAATGCGCGCCGCCGTCGCCAGCTGACCATGGAGATCCTGGCCGAGCGAGCGTTTACGACGCGCCAGACCCTGCAGAAGGTCGAGGCGGGCGACCCCATGGTGGCCATGGGGATCTATGCGGCCGTGCTGCAGGCGCTGGGCCTGCTTGAGGGCCTTGGCGATCTCGCCGCGCCGGGCCAGGACGAGGTTGGATTGTCCCTGGCTGACGAGGCGCTGCCCAAGCGGGTGCGTCTGCGGGTTCGGAGCGCGCGCCATGCCTGACATCGAGGTCCACATCGACCGGCCTGGCGGCGTTCAGCGCGTCGGAACCCTGCACCGGCAGGCCCGGCGCGGCGGCGAGGCCGTGGCCTTTGAATACCATCCCGACTGGCTGACCGACCCTGACCGGTTCTCGCTGGAGCCGGCCCTGACCCTGAACCGCGGCGCCTTTGCGCCGGCGGCGGGCCTGGCCATGTTCGGATCCTTAGGTGACTCGGCGCCCGACACCTGGGGCCGGCGGCTGATGCAGCGCGCCGAGCGGCGCCTGGCCGAGCGGGAGGGCAGGGCGGTGCGCACCCTGGCCGAGGCCGACTATCTGATCGGGGTCGCCGATGTGTCGCGCCTGGGAGCGCTGCGCTTCCGCTATGCCGGCGGCGAGGTGTTCGAGACGCCGACGGCCCAGGGTGTTCCCGGCCTGGTCGAGCTTGGCCGGCTGATGGCGGTGACCGACCGGATCCTGCGCGATGAGGAGACCGACGCGGATCTGCAGATGATCTTCGCGCCGGGGTCCTCGCTCGGCGGCGCCCGGCCCAAGGCCTCGGTGATCGACCAGCACGGCCGGCTATCGATCGCCAAGTTCCCCAAGCCCGATGACGACTACAGCGTCGAGCGCTGGGAATCGGTGGCCCTGACCCTGGCCGGGATGGCCGGCGTCCGCGTGGCCGCCCATGAACTGATCGAGGTGGCCGGCCAGGCGATCCTGCTATCGCGTCGGTTCGACCGCGAGGGAGAGGGACGCATCCCGTTCCTGTCGGCGCTGTCGATGATGGGCCTGAAGGATGGGGAACGGGGGAGCTATCCCGAGCTGGTCGACGTGCTGGTGCAGACCGGGGCCCAGGCGCAGCGCGACGCCGCCGAACTCTATCGCCGGATGGTGCTGAACGTCCTGATCTCCAATGTCGACGATCACCTGCGCAACCACGGCTTCCTGTGGCTGGGGCAGGGCGGTTGGACCTTGTCGCCGGCCTACGATCTCAACCCGACGCCGGTGGACGTGAAGGCGCGGATCCTGACCACGACCATCGATCTTGATGATGGCACCTGTGACCTGGACCTGGTGCTGTCGGTGGCCGGGTTGTTCTCGCTCAGCGATGCGGAGGCCCGTGACCTCGTCGGAGGGGTGGCTCAGGTGACCCGTGGGTGGCGAGACGTGGCCGCCGCGGCCGGCGCGCGGCCGGCGGAGATCCGGCGCATGGAGAGCGCGTTTGAGCATGACGATCTGGCGCGGGCGTTGGCGCTGTAGCGTAGGGATGGTGAGGCAGAACGACATCTGGCCTCAGGCGCCGAGGCTGCACCGGCGCCGCCACAAGGACAATTAAGCGATGCGGAAAGACGGCTCGAGGCGGAGGACCTCCCTCAAGACGGTCACTTCGCCATCTGTTCGATGAAAGCTTTCTCCTGGCCGACCTTCTGCTGCTGCTCGGCCTCCTTCGTGAGGATGCCCTGATGCTTCTCAGCGACTTCCGCGAGTTCCATTCGCCGAAGGCTGATAGAGTCCCGGTCGCCGCCGATGCCGCCCACAGTGATCTCCATTGGGATGCCCAGCTTCACGTAGGTCCGGTACGACCTCCATTCAGAGAATTTCCAGCCGTCGTCGATCAGCTTGCGCTCAACAGCTGGGATGCCCCGCTCGGGGTTCTCGACGCAGGCCGTCGGATCGCCGGGGGTGTCCGCCTCGCACGGGTACTTGTGGCGCGTCTCCTCGAAGTAGAATGACACGTCATCATACCGAAGGTCGTCGGGCGTGGGCTTCGGGGGATCCAGGTTCTGTGCCGTGACCTGGAAGCGTTCGGGCGGCTTCAGCCAGGCCGCCGCCTTCAGAGCAGGCACGCCGAGTAAGGCCGCCTGGGAAGTTTTCTCACAGGTGAACCCGCTCATGCTGCCGTCGCAGTGTATCAGGCCGGAAGCCTTGGCGTCGGCTGGGCCGCCGGGGAAGGTGACGCCGTCGAACGTCACCTTCTCGGGCGGCGCTGGTTTCGGGGGAGCGGCGGGTTCGGGAGACCCGCAGCCGGCCAGGCACAACACTAACAGGACCGTCCGCTTCATCACCTCAGCGACCGCCTCTCGCGCGGTTGCAATGCCGATGCGTCAATCTGGCGTTTTCTGGGATCGTCGCGCCGCCACGCCAATAGTGTTTGATGTGATCGACTTCCGCGTCCTGCGGGGCATGGACGTGTTGGCTGCAGATCGCGCACGTCGGATCGGCGGCGTGCAGATCTTCCTTGAGCTTGCGGCTGAAAGCCCGGACTTCCCCTGCTGGAACCACCACTGCGGCTTCAAGGCGCTGCCGCCAAGTGTCGGCCCGGTAGCGAACCCTGTCGGGCTTGTCGGTTGTCCGCCCGATGTAATCGACAAAGGTGTCGTCGTTGGACATCAGATCCAAGAATTCCTCCCGGATCGCGTCGGCGACGGGGACGATCTGACGTTTCTCAAAGAAAGCGAAGGTGTAGAGGATGGTGTCCCAGAGGGCGACGTTGAGCTTGCTCTCCCAGTGGCCTTCCGGGCCGCGGTCATCACCGGCGGACCAACGCCGGAAGGCATTGGGTCCGAACACCGCCCAGGCGCATTCGATCGCGCTCTCGAACATGGCCTTCAGCGCCGAAATCTCGGTTGGCGAGGCATGGCGATGGGCGATCATCTCCCGGTTCATGAACTGCTTCATCCCACCCTTGAAGTTGAGGTGGGAGTTTCGCTTCATCGCGAAGAACCGCAGGATGAGTTGGCGATCCTCCATCCGCTTGTGCGTGGCCTCGGCATGGCGGATTTTGAGCAGGAATGGATTTTCCGCGAGCTCATTGAGCATGTCGTTGTAGGCGCCGCGGTACATGCAGTTGCGGAGTTCTGCGTCCTTCAGCTGAACCGACCCGCAATTTAGCCGCTCAAACACCTCAAACTTCAGGTCCGGATGGGACTCGTTTTGCAGGATGACCGCTCGTAGCGTGTAGTTGAGGATGGCGTTCTGATCCGCCTTGGGGAGGTCTTTGAACGCCTTGCCCTTCAGGTCGCTGCGGACGTTCATCTGGCCAAGCCGGAAGGCCGTTCCATCGGGAAACCGCCCAACGACATAGCTGTGGAGCGATGTCAGGCGCTGCTGGCCGTCAACGACCTCCCAGTCTCCCTCCATAGTTTCCGCGAGGTAGACGACGGGCAGTGGGATCCGCATCAGGACAGATTCGACCAAGGCGCTGGCCTTGCCGGCGGACCAGACATAATCGCGTTGAAACTCGGGTTGCAGGATAAGGCCGTTGCGGCTGATACGGGCGACAAGTGCCTCGATCGAGAGGTCCAGCGACTGCGTCGCCAGGCGCCGTTCGCTGCTTTCGAGTTCAAGCGGCGCCTCTTCCGCACCGCTCATGTCCTCAAGTTCAGCATCCGCTTCAGTCAAATCGCTCAATTCAGCCTCTCCCCCAACGAGATCCGTCAGCAAGTTCAATAACAAAGTAAATTCGTGGTCCGCGGACGCATAGGTGAACCAGGTTGGTCCGGCCTTAATCGGCGCCGAGCAGTTTGAATTCTTCGGTGGTGTACCTGGTTCTAGCTCAAGCGTTGCAGCCAGGTTGATCCGAGCGGTCGCCGCGATGCCGCCACCGGCAATCCAAACGGTCGCTGTTCTCCGCCCCTCTCGATGGACGTTGACACAGAGGCCCTGGCGCTCCCAACGCCACATCTTCTTGGTGGAAGCGGGATTGGCTGGGCCGAGAGCGGCCGAAACCGCCGAGACAGCCTTCCGAACCACAGCGCTATCGCCGGGCGCGGTCTCTGCGGCGCCATCAGACATTTCAATCGCAACCACCCGACTTCCCTAACTCACCCAGCTACAGCTTCACCAGCGCCCAAGCGTCGGGGTCTCTCCACTCCGTGACTGCCGGGAGGGAATTTCAGGGTCCAGTCGCGCCCAGCTGGCGCCACGGCTGTGCGCTCCGCGTCGGCGGCGTAACCACGTCGCCGCTTGGCTGCCGTAATTTTCTCGAACGCCGCGAGGGCGGCCTGTCTGGTTGCAAACCAATAGGACCGTTCTTGGCCGCGAGAGCCGATACGACCCCAGGCACGCACCAGGAGCACTTCTTCAAACAAGCTGGGCTGGAGGCGAGCTGACCAGAACCGCGACATGTTGCGGCTGGGATCAACGCGGCGAAGCATCATCACCGGCCAATCGTTAGCCAGTGCGTGTTGGGCGGCAGTCGTGCTCATCCTTGATCCTCCGGATTTGGAGCAGATTCCGTGCGCCCGACGATGCTCAGGCGGCTTTCCGGCCTATCGAGGCCCCAACGGCGCATGGCGTAGAATTCTAGGGCCCGCCGGACCGTGACCGACAGGACGCCGTCAATGCCGTAGTCCCAGCACACCGCGCGCTTTTGGTTTTCCTCAAGGTGTGCGGCCGGCGCCAGCTTGAGGGTAACCCAGGAGCACCAATCGGAATCGAGCGGCAGGTCGGCGGCTGAGGACCCGGCCTCCACCTGATTGGGCGCCATCGCGATCCTGGAGAGGACAAAATCTCTGAAGTCATGCCGGAGGTGGCAGTAGGCCCGAACGTGCCAGCGCTGCCCGTCCGAGACGAACGCCGTGGGCGTGATCGAACGATCCTCAGCCGAAGCGCGGCGCATGGTCTGATAGGCGACGTGAACCGTTTTGCGATCCCGGATCGCCCGGTAAAGACGCGCCATCAGCCCGACATCGAGCGGCCGGTCCAAGGTCGGCAGCACCTCGACCGCCAGACCCGCTTGCCTGGAGCGTTCGAGCCAGGAGTCGACGCTGGGCGCCCCGAACAGCGGCTCGAAGGTCGGCGATGCCTCATAACGTCGCTGGCGGGTGTCGTAGGTGATCTGTCCCGGGGGCAGGGCGGAGAGGTAGGCCTTGAGGTCCAGCGCCGCCTGCGGCTGCGACACACGGAAGGTGTCGATGAGGTCACGGCGGTTGACCCGACCTTCCCAGAAGAGAAGCCCGTCGAGAAACCGCTGCCTGGCTTCATGCGCGTATCGCGGCGAGGGGGACGACATGGGGAGAGTCTAGTTGACGGCCAAGCTCTGGTCCATATAGAAACTATATAGACGGGAGGTTGGGCTTAGATGCGGATCTTGCACACATCGGATTGGCATCTTGGCCGCACCTTGGCGCAGGAGAGCCTCCTCGACGACCAGGCCGAACTCCTCGACCAGATCTTTGCGGTGATCGTCGAACACAACGTCGACGTGCTGATTATCGCCGGCGACCTCTTCGACAGAGCGGTGCCGCGCAAGGAAGCGGTGCAGCTCTTCAACGATTTCCTCGCCCGCGTTTACGCCGACACCGGCGCGGCGATCGTGGCGATCGCAGGCAATCACGACGCTCCTGATCGTGTCAGCTTCAACTCGGCGCTGCAGGATCCGCGGCGCGTGTTGATCCGGGGGCCTCTGAGAGACCGCCCGCACGCCTTGGTCCTTAGCGACGAGCACGGCCAAGTGGCGTTCTCAGCCTTGCCTTACTGCGAGATCTTTGCGGCGAGGGAGGCGTTCGACGAAGTCGGCATCGCCAGCCCCGCCCACGCTCTCGCCGCGCAACTGGCGCAAGCCCGCCAGCATGTTCCGCCTGGCGCGCGATGGGTTGTGACGGCCCACGCCTTTGTCGAGGGCGGGCGGATCACGGAGACGGAGCGGCCCTTGGCTCAGGTGGGCGGTATCGAGACGGTGCCGTCAGCGATGTTTGACGGCGCGGCCTACGTCGCCCTGGGTCACCTGCATCGCGCGCAGGAGGCCGGTGCGTCCCACATCCGATACTGCGGCTCATGGATGGGCTTCGGCTTCGACGAGGCTGACGAGGTGAAGACCCTGAGTCTGGTGGAGCTGGACGCTGGCGGCGTCGCCCAGGTGACGGAAATTCCGTTGGCCAGCCCCCGCCCGCTGCGGGTCGTGACGGGGAAGTTGGCGGACTTGGTCGCGGCGGGTCGAGCGCCCGACGCGATAGGCGCCAGCGCTCTGATCAAGGCGGTGTTGACCGACGAGGGCGCTCTTATCGATGCAATCGGCCAGTTGCGCGCTGTCTACCCTCATGTGCTGCAGTTGGAACGTCTGAACAGGCTCGCCGCTGTCGGCCCTGGCGCGGCGGCCGCGGCAGTTGATCGGCAAGACCCGGTCAAGCTGGTGGCCAGCTTTCTCGATGCGGTGCGCGGGAAGGGGCCTGACGATGACGAGACGGGCATGATCGATGAGGCGCTGACCGACCTCCAGAGCGAGGAGGGCTGACATGCGACCCATCAAGATGACCCTGACGGCCTTCGGGCCGTTTGCCGACACTCAAACCGTCGATTTCCGGCCGGCGTTGGGCAGCCGGCTCTTCGGCATCTACGGGTCGACGGGAGCGGGGAAGACTTCGATTCTCGATGGCATTTGCTTCTCCCTATTCGGAGAATCGTCAGGCCAGGAGCGGCAGGGCGATGACCTCCGCTCGCACCATGCCACGCCCGATGTCGAGACTGAGGTGAGGTTGATCTTCGAGGTCGGGGCCAAGCGATATCACGTCGTGCGGCGTCCACGTCAGACGGTCCGAGGCAAACGTGGCGACGCCCTTGTCGAGCGCCAGCACTGGGCCGCGCTGTACGACGCGACGGACATCGAGGTCGATGACATCGACGCCGACAACCCTGGCGTCGTGATGGAAGAGCGCAAGGTCGAGGTCGTGGCTGATCGGATGCGCTCGATCTTAAATTATAGCGCCGCCCAGTTTCGTCAGGTGGTCCTGCTCCCCCAAGGACAATTCCGTCAGCTGCTGACGGCTTCGAGCGACCAGCGCTCCGCTGTGCTCCGCGGGCTGTTCGACGTCTCGCTTTACGAGCGCTTCGTCGAGCGGCTGAAGTCAGAGGCCTCTGACCTACGGGATGAAGTTGAGACGGGCAGGTCGGTGATCAATGGCCACCTGCAGGCCCACGCAGTGTCTGACGCCGATGCGCTGACGACGCTGATCGAAGCCCTTAAGACCGACGTTGGCGTCCAGACGGCTGGCCGCGACGCCGCGCGCGGCGTCCGGGATGCGGCTCGTGTGACGCTGCAAGCGGCCCAGCAAATCCAGGATCGATTTTCGGAACACGACGCGGCGCTGGAGGGGCTCAACGTGGTGCTTTCGCGCACCGCCGACATTGAGGCCCTGAAATTGCGGAAACAGGCTGCCGAACGCGCCGTGGGATGTGTCGCAGCCGATGGCCGGGCCACTGAGGCTGAAAATGACCTTGCTGGGGGCCTCACGGCCCGCGCCCACGCGGCAGTGCAGGAGGCAGAGGCAGCCCGCCTTTGCTCAGAGGCGACCGCCACTCTGCAGAGATCTGTTGCCCACCAGCTCGAACGTGAGGCCGCGGCTGTCGCGGTAACGCAGCTCGAGGGCATCCAAAAGCGCGTTGCCGGCGCCGAGCCCCTGCGCGAGGCAGCGCGTCAATCGTCACTGGCCGTCGTGGATGCGAAGGCCGCCTTCGATGAGGCTTTGCGGGCCTACGATACGGCAGAGCAGACGCATGCGACCGCTGTGGAGGCGCACGCCGCCGTCCAGCACACGATCCTGCGCATTTCGCAGGTCGAGAGCGTTCTACAGACCTTGAATCAGGCGCGAGAACACGCCTCCCAATTCGCGGGGGCTACAGACGCCGTCGAGAAGTTCACCGGCGCGAGGTCGGCGGCATTGGCGAACCACGAATCGCTGCGCCAAGCCCTTGCGGACTTTCGCGACGTGGAAGCCGCGGCAGAAGAAGCGCTGGCCTCGGCCCAGGCCGCGCATCTGGCCGCCAAGTTAGAGAATGGCGTGCCGTGCCCGGTTTGTGGATCCACTGAGCACCCACGGCCATCCGGCGGCGCTGAAGAAGGTCAAGGCTTGGACGCCGCCTGGCGGCAAGCCCGCACCGCGCGGGAAGCCGCCGACGCAGACGAACGTCAGGGTGCGCAGGCGGCCGCTAGGGCTGACGGCGAATGGACGCAAGCTGTCGCCCGATTAGCGGAGCTTCGAGCGCCCGAGCGGGACATTTCCGCGATCACCGCAGACATCTCTGCTGTGAAGGACGAGCTAGCCACCCTGCGGGCCGGCCCAGATATAGGCACGACCCAGGCGGCCGTTGACGCCGCCAAGTTACAGCTGGCCGTGACAACGGCAGCGCTCGCTGTGGCGCGCGACCATCATGCGGCGGCGGACAAGTCGGCGATGTCGGCCACAGCGGCGCTCGAGGCCTCCCTGGCCGACGTGCCAGCAGATCTGCGCGACGGCGCCGCGGCGGCCCTTCGCGTCGAGGCGGCGATTAGACACCGTGACCAGATGAACACCGCTCACCAATCCGCTGTCGAGAACGAGCGGCGTGCCAGCGAGGCGGTTCAGGCCACCCGTTCCACGCTCACGCATGCCGAGGGTCGTGTGACGGAACTGGCCGCGGCGCGTGACGCGCACCGCGCTGCGTTTGTCGCCGCCAAGACGAACGCGAGGCTCAGCGATGGCACTTATGGTGCGGCCAAGAGCGACATCCCCAACATCGACGCCCTGACAGGGACAATCGCGGAACATGTCGCCGGGTTGGCCGCCGCGCAGGATCGGCGGGACCGCGCTGTGGCGGCGATCGACGGCCTGGATCGCCCCGACCTGGAGGCCGGCTCGGCCGCTTTGGTAGATGCCGACGCCTGTCTGACCAAGGCGGAGGAGACCCTTACGACCACCACGATGAAGCTGGGGCAGCTGGAAGCCACTCAGGCCCTGGTCACTCGTCTGGCTGGTGAGCTCGCGGCCGCCACGGAGCGGTATCGCGTCCTCGGCGAGCTGGCCCAGCTGACCGACGGTCGAAATGCTCACCGCCTGCGCCTGCGCGACTTCGCGATCGCCGCCACGTTCGACTTGGTCCTCGAAGCAGCCAATCAGCGCTTTGCGCGCATGTCGCGCGGACGGTTCGCGCTGCTCCGGAAGTACGAAGGCGGCGATGGCCGGGCCAGGGCGGGCTTGGATATCGATGTCTACGACGCCCACACCGATCAAAAGCGCGACGCCCACACGCTCTCAGGCGGGGAGGGGTTCCTGGCTTCGCTCTCGTTGGCGCTCGGGCTTTCAGATGTGGTCCAGGCTGAGGCCGGCGGCGTCAAACTGGATGCGATCTTCATCGACGAGGGGTTTGGTCACCTCGATGACGAGACCCTCGATGTCGCCCTCGACACTCTGCGCGACCTGGTGGGTCAGGATCGCGCGGTGGGCGTCATCAGCCACGTCGAGGCCGTGAAGGAGCAGATTCCGATGGGCTTCGACGTTGTGCGCCAGCCGCAGGGTAGCGTCATCAGTGAAAGGCTGGGGGTTTAGGGAGCAGCTATGACAGCGAATTTGGCTATCGATCTGGCGACCGCGATCCGCGGGTCTGCGGAGACGGCACAGGCCTGTGTCGTCGATGGTTTCCCTGACCAAGGGGGCCGAACGGCGGTCCCACTGGTGCAGCTTGAGCAGGAGGACGCCATCCGGTTGATATCGGCAGCCCGCCCCAAGGTGGTCTATCTGGTCGAGGTCGCGTTCGATCCGGACGAAGAGATCGCTGACGCCACTGAAGCCTTGGCGGAGCTCGGCATCGAAAAGGCGCCTGCGGCACTGACGGCGGCGCACCGGCGCATCGCCGGCCATGCGGGTGAAATCAGGACGACGTTGGCGGGATTTATGGTCGACGGGGTGCTGCATACGTCATCCGCGTCAGCGGACTGGCATGACGCTTTTGATGAAGTTCTCGACGAGGTTCTGGGCACGGCTAGGGAGGCAGCCCAAATGCACGGACAAGTGGAAGCCAAGGCTGCCAGCGCCGAAATTGCGGCCAAGGCGGTCATCCTCGCCGCCCATCCCTCGTTCAATTTTAGCCGCGTCTCGTTCGAGAAACGGCTCACGCTCGCCGAGGCGCTCTTCAAAGAGTGCGACGAACCGGATTTGCGCGAAATAACGCGATGCGCGGAGAATCTATTTTGGCTGGAGCAGTCCGGCTTCCGGCCGAACGGCTGACCGCGGTGGCTCGCTAGACCAACGCGGCCTTAACTGGCGCGTGTAAGGCCTTACGGGCCACATCTGCCACGTTGCGGCGCTTTTTGTATTCAACTTGAAACTTGTCGAGCGTCTCCACGTCACCCAGCATTTCGGTCGGCGTCGGCACCGGAATATCGCGACCTGCCGGCATGTCATGACCCGATCGCTCGGACACGTGCTTCATCGCGAAGTAGATCGCCTTATAGTCCTCATCACTCACGATCACGCCGCCAAGCCGCATGGTCATGACATCGGGGACTAGCCGTTGAACGGTGTTGTTGAGGACGATCTCCTCGACGCAACGCTCCCAGGTCTCCCGCAGATCGGAATAGAAGTCCTTTGCGGAGCGGCGATAGTTGTCCCCCGTGAAATCGGTCTCGGCCGCCAGCACCTTGGCGCGTGCTCGGAGATCGTTGATCCGGGCGTTGACACCTTTCGCCAACCACGGCTCGGTGTCCTCCTCAACAACGCCGAAACCGTCGGCTTCAGTCTTTCGGACGAAAATTTTGATCAAGGGCGCGCTGTCGCCAACGCGCGCCGCCTCGGACACCATTTCATTGAAAAACACCAGATTGTGGGTGAACACTACAACCTGTCGGCCCTTCGCAGCCTCCTGCACCAGGCGTTGAGCCACCAGACGAATCCGGCGCTGGTCCAGCGAGGAGACGGGGTCGTCGACGACTAAGCCGTAGGTGGCGCCTTCATCCGCGATCTCCGCGAGGAAGCAAGCGAGGGCCAGCGCGCGTTGTTCGCCCTCGCTGAGAATCTGGTTGTTGGCGATCTTGTCGACGCCCTGCAGCCCAACGGCAAATTTGCTTTGGCCTTGCTCACTCGAGTCGCTGACCCGGAACGGGATGTGGTCGAGGTCGAACCGCGTGATCTCAGCTTGAATGCGCGACTGCAGGTTTTCCGTGACGAGCTTACGCCGGAGTGAGCTGATCTGGAGCGATATGGCTCGGGTTTGGACCTGTGTCTGGCAGGCCTTAATCGCTGCCAGCTCGCGCAGTTCTTCAGCCCTCTGCAGGACCGTCGCAAGGTCGTCGTGAAGCTTACTGCGGTCCTTCAGCTCGGTGATGCGGTTGCGGTCCGCGTCCAATGCGGCGGCATGGGTCGCCGTGGCTTCCAACTGCGTCGCTTCAGCATCGAGTTTCTCGATGTCGGCCGCTACGATGGAGCGTAGGGACGCGGGTAGAGACGGTACTTCGAGCGCCGCGTCAGTGATCCGATCGATCATCGCCTTTCGCCGGGCGGCGTAGGTCGTCAGCGCGGCTTCGATCTGGATGACCGCCGCGGCCCGCGTTGCATCTATCCCGGCGTATCCGGTCAAGCTGTTGACGACGACCTCGGTGGGCGGGACGACCAAGTCCTCCAAGGCCGCCTTCGCGGCATCGAGGGCCTCTCGTGCGGCGTCTGCCTTTTTGGCCGTTTCGCTTTGCACAAACGCATTGAACCGCGCCATGCGGGCGGCCGCAGTCTCGCCGAGAGGCTCTTGGCAAAGAGGGCAGGGGTCGCCGACTTGGTCGGCGATCCTGTCCGCCGGTCCTCCCGACGACGCCGCGAAATCGCGAGCAGCCTGATAAAGAATCCGCCAGGCCTCGCCGCCCGCTCCAGGCATGGGTTCATTGGCGAACTGCGCCGTCGCCGCCAAGCCGGCCGCGCCGGCAGTCGCGCGAGCCTCGTCGACCAACTTTCCAAGCGCCGCCAGCGCGGGGTCGGAGTAGCCGTTCTCAAAGGATGTGAGGACATCAACGAGCCGCGCCAGGACTTGGGACGCCCGTCGCCGTGTGGCGGCCTGTGCAACCGGATCTTGGAGCAGCTTGCGCTCCAGACCCTTCAGTTCTTCGATCTCGCCAGCGCTCAAGCCTGCGAGGCTTTCGATCTCCATCTTTGTTGGGGCCGACTGCGACTTCGGGTCCAACCGGGCGAGGAATGCCTGCATCTTTCCGCCGGGAGTGTAGCCAGTGGGCAGGGGCGTCTTTAGTCGTTTCTCAATGACGCTTTGTTGGGTCGAAAAATCGGTCCCGAAGGTGCCGCACAGCTGCCCATGGTGCTCTAAGACAGCAATCTCGATGGGCAGATATGCAATACGATTTTGCTGGTCGACATAAAGGCGAGCGTTCTTGCTGTCGAACACAGAGATCTGTTTCAGCGCCGGCGGCGGCGGGGTGGTCGGAACCCAGTCGAGCTCGGTGATCGGGTCGTCGCCGATCTGGTAACGCAGCTTCACCTGAAGTGGCCCGTCGGGCTTGGTCTTGAAGACGTCGCCCTTCAACTCGTCGACTGAAAGGCTGCGGCAAAGCCGTTTCGCGATGCGCGCGTAGCCGCTTTTTCCGCTGCCGTTCTCCCCGAAAACTAGCGTGACCCCTGTGGGCGCGAAGCGCAGGCGCTGGTCCTTCGCCAAACGATCGATGTTCTGAAGGGGCCCTATCGACGCCAACACGGCGCGAGGTCCTGTTTCGGAGCATTGGGAAAGGTGCTCGGCCGTCAAGGCATCGCATGCAGGCTCATCGCCAAGGCTGTTTGCGGCATAATTGATCCGATCCAGGATCGCCTTGCGGTCCTCCTCACTGACTGTGAACCCAGCGGTCGTGGATATCCGGCGCAGTGAATCTTGAACCCAAGCAGCTTGCTGTCCGGCCCATTCAACGAGACTTAAGTCTGCCACGCGTCCCCCCTCGCCACCTGACGCAGCCATTATGTTGGCAGAGGCTAGCTCCTGGAGGGCCGCTCGTCACCCGAGTAATGGTGAAGCTTCGGGACGTGTAGCCGCCGAGGCGAGACTATCGTTGTTGGCTGCGCCGCGGGCGGTCAGGGCGGTGCGGAATAAGGCTCGGTGGCAGTGTTCTTGGCGTCGTTGAGCGCCTGTAGCTCGCTGACCACCTGCGCGCTAGGGAAGGCGCCCGCTAGGGCGATGACGCCGATGATCGCCAGGCCAAAGTCGAGGCAGGCGCAGAGCCCGCGGATCGTCTCGATGTGCCGAGCGCTGTAGAGGCTCGTGTGAGTCACCGCCGCGAAGTCGTCCGATCGGTCTTCATCGAGCGACACGTGGCCGAACACTCCCTTGATGTTGGGATGAGCGCCGAAGTCGATGGCGCCGTCATGGGTGAGGACCGCCAGGTCATGAATGTCCGGCGCCCGATCCTTCAGGGGCGCTATGGCCTTGGCGAAGGTGAAGGCGTTGCGGCAGGCGTTCTTGGCCGCGTCGTCACGGTGGCGGTTGGTCCAGACTGTGGTCAGCTCCGGCTTCGCGGCGATCAATCCGCCATAGGCCGCGGATTCCAACGCCGTGCGCAACAAGGGGAAGACCGCCACGGAATGGCCGCTGAGCGCCGTGCGCACGCCGGCCAGGAACAACTGGTAGGCGTTCATGAACAAGATGAGCGCCATGGTGTCCGGCGCCCCTTCGCTCCATAGCCGGGTGCGGAAATGGAGGTCGTATTCGCGAAGGGTCGCGACCCAGCGATCATCCGACGCCAGCAGCTCGGCAGCCGTCTCGTCAGCGACGGCCAGATAGGCCTCCAGGCCATTGCCCAGGTCCACGTGCACATTGCCCGCGGCCATCTCAGGCAAGCCCTTGAACCGACCGCACGAACTGATCGCGCGGCACCCTGCAAAGCGCAAACTCGCCCTTCCGCAGTGGGGTGCCTCCATTGATCCGTCGCGCCAGCTCATCGCCCGCGAGGAAGAAGATATGGCCCTGGAAATCGAAGAAGACGTGCGCCGTCGCCCGCTTCCACTTCTCGATAAACTGCTTGCTGCGGCCCATCCAGCGCATGATGAAGAAGGTGTGGCTGTCGACCTGGCGGGGGTGACTGCCGAAGTCGAGCGAGAACCCGAAGCTGTGGCCGGTGAAGGCCGTCTCGCTGCTGTAGACGTGAACTAGCCAGAACATGCGATGTCCGCGGGTATAGTAGGCCTCCCGCGCCCCGCGTTCCTCCTCGGAGATCGAGGAGTGCTGCAGCTCTAGGACCGTCGAGGTTGGCGTCCCTAAACCGCACAGCACGTCGGCCCGATGGCGTTCGCCGGTCGCGTTGTCGACCAAGCCGACCTCACGGCAAGCCAGATCGAACTGTTCTTTCCAGCCGAGGTGCCAGGGGCCTTCCGGCTCACTCCAGGGGTCGCAGTCGCCGGCTTTGTGGCGCCAATGGTTGACGTTCTCGACGGGCATGACCGACGTGAGAAGCCCGCCGCAGTCGGGGCACGCCGTGCGCTCGCCCTTCACCAGCGGAGGGCGTTTCACGCCGTCGATCCACGCATACAGCATTCAGGTAGGTTTCCCCGGTCTTCGACCTTGCATCGACTTCACGATATCAGAGATAGGCGCCGCCCAAGAGAGCGGCCGGAAGGATAAGGATGGCATGAGCGAGGCTTCGGAGCGCACGAAGTACAAAGCGCAGGTCTACGAGCTCGTGCTCAACGCCTTCTTCAAGCTCAGAGAATTTGACTCGGCGGACCTGAACCAACCTCGCGCCGAGATCGGCTGGGATATTGCGGAAGCCTTCGTTGCTGCGGCCGTGAGCGGGGTCACCTACAAAAGCTCCAGCCAGGATCGTCGGTTCGAGGCGGCCAGCCTTCTTCGAGCCTTCGCGGACCAAGTCGAGCAAGACGGCCTAGCCAGCTTGGAGTGGGGCTATCAAGGCAAGCTCGACGCCCGACACGCCTGGCGGCCCGACATCCGTTCGGCCAATGGCCTCTCGGAGCTCGATCAGCGTACCGACGCGGTGATTGAGGGGCTGATGCGGCCGCTTCGAGCGCTGACCGTGCCTGAGCGACGCGCGATCGTATGTATGTCATTCGTTCGGATGGCGCTTGCCCACGTCGGCGACCTGGTCGACCAGGAGCCCGCTAACGCCAAGCAGATCCGCGACTACGCAATCGAACTGTTGGTGCCGCAACTGGCGATTCTCATGGGCGCGGAGGGGGTGCCGGTAGAGTGAAGCTTCCGTCGATAAGTTTCGCGCCTAATGTACTATGCTTGCAGAAAATGTAATAATAACAGACACATACGCGTTGCGCATAATAAGCATTATCGGAAATGTGAGTTGGGATCAGGCGCGCGCGCGGTCAGATTCCCCTCAGTGCCTTCTGGAGCTTGTCAGCGATCGCGGAGGCCTTTTCCTTCAGCGCGGCGTTGTCGATGGCCTGCATGGAGGCGACAGGGTCTATGGCGGCGACCTCCACCGCGCCGTCAGCGCGTTGCTGCACCACCACATTGCACGGCAACATGGCGCCCACCTTTTCTTCGACCTCCAGCGCCTCGTGGGCCATCGCCGGATTGCAGGCGCCCAAGATGAGATAGGGCCGGAAGTCCACGCCGATCTTCGACTTCAAGGTCGCCTGGACGTCGATCTCCGTGATGACGCCGAAGCCCTCCTGCTTCAGGGCCTCGCGCGTGCGGCCGACCACATCGGCGAAGTCGCCTTCGATCAGCTTGGAAAAATAGTAGCTCATGGTCGTCT
Source organism: Caulobacterales bacterium 32-69-10 (assembly GCA_002280485.1). The sequence continues at coordinate 4,272 of NCED01000023.1, read as the reverse complement.
CCTGGATCGGCGGCGCGAGCGGTTGCAAGCGCGCCGGGGCGCATCAAACCGCCATCACAGTCCTTTGGGGACCGAGCCTCAGCGGTGATTTCTCGGCAAAGTAGCTGCGCAGGGCGTCGATGGCGCGGACGTCGAGATCGTGTCGGTTGCGGCCGTACTTGCCCGGCACGCCCTGAGCGGTGACGAAGGCGACCCGATAGGTCTTATCCGGCTCGACCGGGCGCCCTGCGACGAACAGTCGGTCGATCCGGCGGCCCCGCGGGTTTTCCACCTTGATGTAGAGGTTCAAGCCGCGGCAACGCTTTACGTATCCCCCCATCTGATCGAAAGGATCGGGGGCGAAGGTCCGCTCGAGATTCTCCTCCAGCAACGCGCAGATTTCCGAGCCCGTCACGTCCACGACGGAGACCGGAGGATTCATCGGGATCATATTCCAGAGGTCGTTCATCGTGACCGGTCCCGGCGGGATCGGCGCGCCATAGCGCCAGCCGTTCGAGAAGGCGATATCCACGCCAGCCGCAGTCGCGATCGCGTCCAGCAGCGCGTCGTCCATCGAGGCCGACAGCATGCTGTATCGGTCCAGGCCCGTCTCGGTATGACCGATCACCTCGTTCAGCATCGTTCGGTGCGGCGCGAGGGCCTCCTCGACGAGGCTGTGCATCGCGGGCTCCTCCGCCAGCGACTCGTCGATGGGAATGAGCCGGTGGGTATGCGCGACGACCTTGCGATCACGCACCTCCAGATCGAGGCGGCCGATGAATGCGCCGTGGCACCCGGACTGAAAGATGATTGCGCCGTTCTCGATCACAGGCGCCGCCATGCGGTTGTGCGTATGGCCGCTGACAAGCACATCAACGCCATCGACCTCGCGGGCCAGTTTCACGTCTTGCGGAAAGCCCAGGTGCGAGAGCACGACGACGAGGTCCACGGCTTCGACATCGCGCAGGCGCTTGATCCAGCCAGGAAGTTCCTGGCGGCCGATCGTGAAGCGGATGCCCTCGCTGAATGACGGCGGCATGGTCTTGTCGACGATCGGACAGGCGATTCCGATGACCCCGATCCGCAAGCTCCCGCGCTTGAAGATCTGGTACGGCTTGAAGGCCAGCTCACCCGTCGACTTGTCGTAGCAATTGATCGCCAGCACCGGATAGTTCAGCTGCGCCGCCAGCTTCTTGAAGCCGGCTGGCCCATAAGCGAACTCCCAGTGGGCGGTCATGGCGTCGATGCCCAGCGCATTCATGGGCGCCGCCAGGGCCGCGCCTTTGGACTGGACCGCGACGAAGGTCCCATGAAAGGTGTCGCCATTGTCGAGCGCGAGGACGGCGCCGTTTGTTTCGTCCCTAACCCGCCGGTAAAGCGTCGCGATGCGCGCCAGGCCGCCCAGCGTCGCGAAGACCGACTGGTCGCCCGACCGTATCAGTTCCGGATGAGGTTCAAGGTAGCCATGCAGATCGTTGATCTGCAGGATCGTGACGCGGTGCTGGTCCATATCATCACATCCCCTTGTGCGCTCGCGATGGCGGTACGGTCGGCGGCGGCCCGACCGATCGGGCCGGGGACAGCCACCCCGCGACCCGTCCCGAGGCGAGCAGGCCGAGGGTCATGGCGACCAGGAAGGCGACGAGCGGTCCGTTCGGCTGGCTCAGCGAGGCAATAGCCGGTCCAGGACAGTAGCCCCCCAGGCCCCAGCCGATCCCAAACAGCGCCGAGCCGACGACCAGCGGCGACTCCAGCCGGGTGTTTCGGGGCAGGGTGAATCCTGGCTCGAACAGCGGCCGCTCACGGCGTTTGGCGAGCCAGAACCCCAGGGCGGCCACCGGGATCGCAGAGGCGATCGCAGAGGCCATCACCAGCGCGAGGCTCGGGTCCCAGGTCCCGGTCAGGTCGAGGAAGTTGAGCACCTTGTTGGGGTTGGTCATGCCGGAGATGGCGAGGCCCGCCCCGAACAGCAGGCCCGCAAGGAGGCCGGAAAGGATCCTACCGAGGGTCATGGCGCGCTCATCCCGTGAAGAGGTGGCGCCCGACCGACGCCGTGAGGACCCCGAAGGCCATGAAGACCCCCGTGGCTACGATGGACCGCAGCGAAAGGCGCGACACCCCGCAGACTCCGTGTCCGCTGGTGCAGCCATTGGCCATGCCAGTTCCGAGACCGACCGCCAGCCCTGCGACGATCAACACCGGAAGGCTGGCCGGGGAGGGCTGCACCAGGGGTCGGTCGAGGATCGCGATCGCCAGCAGGGGTCCGAGCAGCAGGCCGAGCAGGAACGCCAGGCGCCAAACCCGCTCTCCAGCCGGCGTGGCGGCGCGCAGGAACGCGCTCAGCATCCCGCTCACCCCGGCGATGCGGCCCAGGGTGTGGAACAGCACGAAGACGGCCGAGCCGATCAGGGCGCCGCCCACCAGGGCTTCGACGGGCGTGAACTGGGTTTCCATGGTTGCGCCTACTTCGGGCCTTCGATGGGAAGGCCTGCGTCGCGCCAGCCATCGATGCCGCCGGCAAGGATGTAGACGTCGTTCGCGCCGGCCTTCTGTTCCAGCGCCGCGGCGTTGGCCTTGGTGCGCCCGCCGCTCTTGCAGTGGAAGATGACGGGGCGCCCAGCCTCGGCGCCGATCTCGGCGGCGGCAAGGGCCGACAGGGGCGCGTGGCAGGCCCCGGGGATGACGCCCGTCTCCCGCTCGGCGGTTTCGCGGATGTCGACGACGACCGCCCCGGCCTTGGCCAGATCGGCGGCGTCGCGAGGTGAGATTTCCCGGACCGTGGTCATGTTGTGTCTCCTGGTCATTCGCCCAACTCGGGGCAGAAGATGTCTCTCAGAACCGCCAAGATCCGCTCGGCGCGGGCGTCACAGATCCGGTAGTGCAGCGTCTGGGCGTCGCGTCGGTAGGTGACCAGCCCGTCCTCTCGCAGCTTCGCAAGGTGCTGTGACAACGCCGACTGGCTGAGGCCCACCCGGGCGACCAGCGCGCTGACCGGCATCTCGCCGAAGGTGACCAGGTGACACAGCACCAGCAGCCGGTGCTGGTTGCCCAGCACCTTCAGGAACTGCGCTGCCTCGGCCGCATGGGCTTCGAACTCCGCAACCAACGGGCCTGCGTCGGCATTTCTCAATTGCGATCTTTCTTGATTAGTATTTGCTAATTTAGAGTTATATTATATATGTGTCAAGCCGCACACCGCCAGGAGACCGAGATGACACCAGACCCGCAGATTCGTCCGTTCTTCGACGAAGCGACGAAGACCGTCACCTACTTGGTGTGGGACGCAGCGACCCTCGACGCCGCCATCATCGACCCGGTGCTGGACTACGACCATGCGTCGGGCGAGGTCGACACCCGCTCGGTCGAACAGGTGCTCGCGGTCGCCGGAGCGTTGGGGCTGAAGGTGGTCTGGGCGCTGGAGACACACGCGCATGCCGACCACCTAAGCGGCGCCCCCTACGTTAAGGCGAAGACCGGCGCGACGGTTGGCATCGGCGAGCACATCCGGGACGTCCAGAAGATCTTCCGCCCGATCTTCAACGCCACTGACCTCAAGGCCGACGGCAGCGACTTCGACCACCTGTTCGCCGACGGCGAACGCTTCCACATCGGCGGCCTCGAGGTCGATGTCCTGCACACGCCGGGGCACACGCCGGCCGACATCAGCTACCGGATCGGCGACGCCGTCTTCGTGGGCGACACGTTGTTCATGCCCGACTACGGCACGGCGCGTACGGACTTCCCCGGCGGTGACGCTGGCCAGCTCTACCGCTCGATTCGCAAGGTGTTGAGCCTGCCGCCCGAGACGCGGCTGTTCATGTGCCACGACTACAAGGCCCCCGGTCGCGACGCCTACGCCTGGGAGACGACGGTTGGCGAACAGCGCGAGAAGAACGTCCACATCCATGACGGCGTAAGCGAGGACGACTATGTGGCCATGCGCCAAACCCGCGACGCCACGCTTTCCGCGCCGGCGCTGCTGATGCCGTCCATCCAGGTGAACATCCGGGCTGGCCGCTTCCCGCCCGCCGAGGCCAACGGCGTCCGCTACATGATGGTGCCCGTCAAGCTGAAGGACGCGACCACCGGGACCGAGGCCCTCGGTCCCGTGGCGGCCCGGTGAGCTTGAGGCGCTACCTTCCGATCCTGGATTGGGGGTCACGCTATGGGCGCGAGACCCTGGCCAACGATCTCCTGGCCGCAGTCATCGTGACCATCATGCTGATCCCGCAGTCGCTGGCCTATGCGATGCTGGCGGGGCTGCCGCCCCAGGTGGGTCTCTACGCCAGCATC
>NCED01000089.1 GCA_002280485.1 Caulobacterales bacterium 32-69-10 | reverse complement strand
CCCGGAGGATACGCATGGCCGGGGATACTCCCCACGACGCGGACGCTCTCCCCGCCGCGTCGAATACGCCGGACAAACCCACCCACGCCACGGGACCCGAGTCCCATGCTCCCGGCGGCCAGATCGCCAAGCACGGCGGTTTCTGGGCCCTGACCCTGGGTGCGATCGGCGTGGTGTTCGGCGACATCGGCACCAGCCCGCTTTACGCCCTGCGTGAAGCCATCGCGCACGCCCAGTCGGGCGTCGGCGGCGAACTGGCCGTGATCGGCGTCGTGTCCCTGGCTTTCTGGGCCCTGATGGTGGTGGTGACGTTCAAATACGTCTTCTTCCTGATGCGGGCCGACAACAAGGGCGAGGGCGGCACCCTGTCGCTGATGGCCCTGGCCCAGTTCGCGGTCGGTCGGCGCAGCGCCTGGATCTTCATCCTGGGCGTCTGCGGCGCGGCGCTCTTCTATGGCGACGGCATCATCACCCCGGCGATTTCGGTGCTGTCGGCGGTCGAGGGCCTGCAGGATGCGCCCGGTCTTGCTGGGCGTCTGGACTCCTTCATCGTCCCCATCTCGGCCGGCATCCTGATCGCCCTGTTCATGGTCCAGTCACGCGGCACCGCCAGCCTGGCCAAATATTTCGGCCCGATCACTGCGGTCTGGTTCCTGTGCCTGGGGGCGTTGGGCCTGTACCATATATTCGACGACATCAGCGTGCTGCGCGCCCTGTCGCCCCACTATGGCGTCATGCTGCTGATCAATGACGGATTCCTGGGCTTCATCATTCTGGGCAGCGTCTTTCTAGCCGTGACCGGGGCCGAGGCCCTCTATGCGGACATGGGCCATTTCGGAAAGGCGCCGATCCGCATGGGCTGGCTGGCCTTCGTCCTGCCCTGTCTGACGCTGAACTATCTGGGCCAGGGCGCCCTGATCCTCGACAATCCGGGCGCGGCCGAAAATCCCTTCTGGAACATGGTGCCCCAGTTCGCCTACTGGCCCATGCTGATCCTGGCCACCGCCGCCACCGTCATCGCCTCGCAGGCCGTGATCACCGGCGCCTTCTCGGTCACCCAGCAAGCCGTTCAGTTGGGCCTTCTGCCCCGGATCGACATCCGCAACACCTCCGAGACCCAGGCCGGCCAGATCTTCGTGCCGGCGGTCAACAGCTTCCTGATGATCGGGGTGCTGGTGCTGCTGGTCGTGTTCCAGAGCTCGCACAATCTGACCGCCGCCTATGGGGTCGCCGTGACGGGAACCATGCTGGTCAATACGCTGATGGCCTATTCGGTGATCCGAAAGGGTTGGAAATGGCCGATGTGGGCGGTGGCCGGGACCCTGGTTCCGTTCGCCTTCATCGACAGCGTCTTCCTGACCTCCAACCTGTTGAAGATCCCGGACGGCGCCTGGATGCCGCTGGTCCTGGGCGCCTGCCTGGTGCTGGTGATGTGGACCTGGGTGCGCGGCACCCAGATCCTGACGGTCAAGACCCGCAAGGACAGCCTGCCGCTGAGCGACCTGATTGAAATGCTACAGGCCCGGCCGCCGCACCGCGCGCCCGGCACGGCCATCTTCCTGACCAGCGATCCCGACGTGGCCCCGGTCGCCCTGATGCATAATCTCAAGCACAACAAGGTGCTGCACGAGAAGAACGTCATCCTGACCGTGCGCACCTCCGAACGGCCGCGCGTCAAGGAGGCTGACCGGGTGCGGATGGAGCCGATCAACGACGACTTCAAGAAGCTGACCATCACCTATGGCTTCATGGAAACGCCGAACGTGCCCCGCGCCCTGGGCCTGTGCCGCAAACAGGGACTGAAGTTCGACATCATGTCGACCAGCTTCTTCCTGGGTCGCCGTTCGCTGATTCCATCGGCGCGCCAGGGCATGCCCCTGTGGCAGGACCGGCTGTTCATCTTCCTGATGCGCAACGCCGCCAATCCGACCGACTTCTTCCATATTCCCCCCGGCCGCGTGGTCGAGTTGGGCGCGCAGGTGGCCGTATGAGTTCCGAAGGACGCGGCGGGGCCGGTCACAGTTCGCAGGCGCGCGGACGTCGCATGGCGACTAAGGGCCGGCCGCGTCCGGCTCCGGCCCCCAACTCGGCTGAAGTCGCGCAAGCCCCGCCGCAGGACGACATCGGCGTCGAGGCCCGCGTGGTGGCGGGCATCCTGCTGAACGCGGCGCTCGAGAAGCGCAACGGCCTGGACGAGGCCTTGTCCCAACCGGCCGCCCGCGCCCTGGAGCCCGTTGATCGCGCCTTCGCCCGCGCCGTGGCCATGGCTGCCCTGCGTCGTCTGGGCGAGATCGACCAGATTCTGAACCGCCGCCTGCAGAAGTCGCCGCCCGAGGCCGTGCGCACCCTGATGCGGATCGCCCTGGCTCAGACCCTGGTGCTGGAGACGCCCGCCTTCGCCGCCGTCTCCACGGCCGTGAAACTGGCCGAGCGCGATCCCAAGACCCGGCCGTACAAGAACCTGGTCAACGCCGTGCTGCGCGGCGTCGGCCGCGACGGCCCCGGCCTGACCACGGCCGAGAGCAATCTGCCCGACTGGATCGCCGCCCGCTGGAAGGCGACCTATGGCGAGGCCGCCCTGACCGGCCTGGCCTTGGCCGCCCGCGAAGAGCCGGCGACGGATCTCAGCCTCAAGCCCGGCGTCGATCCCGTCGCCGTGGCCGCCGCCGTCGAGGGCGAGGCGCTTGAGGGCGGCACGGTCCGCACCGGCCGTCGCGGCGATGTCGCGACCTGGCCCGGCTTCGACGACGGCGACTGGTGGGTCCAGGACGCCGCCGCCGCCGTTCCGGGCCGTCTGCTGGACATAAAACCAGGAGAGACCGCCCTGGACATGTGCGCCGCCCCCGGCGGCAAGACCTTGCAACTGGCCGCCGCCGGCGCCTCGGTCGTGGCTCTGGACCGGTCGGCCCCGCGCCTGAAACGCCTGACCCAGAACCTTGAGCGCACCGGCCTGACCGCCGAGGTGATCGCCGTTCCCGCCGAGGACTGGGAGGACGACCGCACCTTCGACGCTGTGCTGCTGGACGCCCCCTGCACCGCCACCGGCACCTTCCGCCGCAATCCGGAAGTCCTGCGCGCCACCAAGCCGGCCGAGGTCGCCAAACTGGCCGACGTCCAGCACCGGCTGCTCGACGTCGCCGCCGAACGGGTCAAGCCGGGCGGCCGGATGGTCTATTGCACCTGTTCGCTGGAGCGCGAGGAGGGCGAGACCCAGATCATCGCCTTCCTGCGCCGCAACCCCGGCTTCCGCACAGTCACCGCAGATCCTGCGGCGCTGGGCGCGCCTGCCGAGGCCCTGACGCCGGAGGGGTGGCTGCGCATCCTGCCCTCCATGTGGGCCGAACACGGCGGCCTCGACGGCTTCTTCGCCGCCAAGCTGGAACGGATCGCCTAGGGTTTTCGAGGCGCGCGCTTAGACGCGGGCAGGGCGTCCGCGGATTTGCGCAGTTCGGCGTACTCCTGCTCGACCCGCGCCCTTTCCTGCGCCTTCCGTTCGGCGTCGAAGGCCTTGTAGGCCGCCTTGGCGTGGCGGTCGGCGTCATCTCGGGACACGCGCCCGCCGTCGGTAAGTACGACGCGGCCCAGCCCTTTCAACTGCGTATCCAGCAGGGTCGCCGCCTCAGCCATGGTCGTCAGACGGCCGGTCTCTAGCTGGTCCTCAAAGATGGTCAGCAAAAGGTCGGTCAGCCGGTTGAGTTCCCGCACCTCGCCAGCTGCCAGGAAGTTCTTGGCCACGATCACATCGGCCGCCCCGATCCGCTCGCCCTTCCAGGTCTGCAAGCCCATGTCGGCCGCCGCCGGGTCTGCGCGCGCCACCAGCACCTCGGCGGGCGTTTGGCTTGTCACGGCGAAGCAGAGCTTGGCCTGGGTGTTGCGATAGAAGGTCCGCCAGGCGTCCGACTGGGGGTCATAGTCCTGGCACAGGCTGCAGATGCGCCGGATTTCCGCATAGAGGTTGGCCTCCTCGCTGCGGATGTCGCGGATGATGTCACGCAGTTCGCGGATGCGATCCTGCGCGCCGCCGGCCTTCATCCGATCGGCGTCGACGACGAAGCCTCGGGTGGCGAACCGGATCAACACCGCCGTCGCCCAGCGGCGAAACAGGGTCGCCTGCGCCGAACTGACCCGGTAGCCGACCGAGATCACCATATCGAGGCTGTAGGCCCTGACCATGCGATCTGCCGGCCCCTTAATT
>NCED01000088.1 GCA_002280485.1 Caulobacterales bacterium 32-69-10 | reverse complement strand
GTTTTCGTCGGCGACGACCTTCTGGCCGAAGCGGGTGAAGGCGTTGGACAGGGCGGTGTTGATCCGGCCCAGCTCGGCCTTGCCCGCCGCGTCCAGATTCGCGCCCGAACGAATGAAGGCGTCGCGGCGACGCTCGGCCAGACGCTTCTGCTGGGCGCTCAGGCCCATGGCGTCGGCGTTGTCGGCGATGGTCTTGACGCGCTGGAACAGGGCCGCGTTGAAGGTGATCTCGTCCGAGGCCGCCGACAGGATGGGCGACAGTTCGGTGTCGACGGCGTCATAGGCCTCGCCGCCGATGTTGGAGGTCATGACGCCATAGAGGTTGGACGCCCGGTCCAGCGGCTCGCCGGCCAGTTCCAGCGCCGCCATGGTGTTGGCGAAGGTGGGGGCTTCAGGATTGTTCGCGATGGCGGCGATGTCGGCGCGTTGCAGCTCGATGCCTTCCAGCATGGCCTCGCGCAGCTTGGCCGGGGTCACCTTGTCGAACGGCGGCAGACCATCATAGGAGCCGGTCCAGGGCTGCAGCAGCTCGGCCCGGGGCGTCGCGGCCGGCAGGACGGCGCGGGCGATGCGGGCCTCTTCGGCCAGATCCATGGCGGTCGGCGCACTTGCGCCGGAGGCAGAGCCGGCTCCGGTCGAGGCGCAGGCCGAGAGGGCCATCAGGCTGCCGCCCGCGATGAGAAGCTGGCGTCTGTGCATGGAATGCTCCGTGGGAAAATCATGTCGGGGCTACACTTAGGCGCGCCAAGGCGGATCGTCACCTGCCCGACCCGTTAAAGGCCCGTAATCTTGTTGGATGGATCGTCGCACTGTTCTAAAGCCCCGGCATGGCTATTGGCGTTTTCGACTCCGGCGTGGGCGGCCTGACCGTCCATCGCGAACTCACCCGGCGCTTTCCCCAGCGGGACTTCGTCTATCTGGCCGATCAGGCCCACGCCCCCTATGGCGGGCGCGGCGGCGAAGACATCGTCGAACTGACCAAGGCGGGGTGCGAGCGGCTGTTCGAGACCGGGGCCTCGGTCGTGGTCCTGGCCTGCAACACCGCCAGCGCCATCGCCCTGCGCCGCCTGCAACAGACCTGGATCCCCGGCCTGCGCGAGCGGCTGGGCCGGCCGGTCAATGTGCTGGGCATCATCGTCCCGACCATCGAGGCCGCCACCGGCAAGCCCTGGAGTTTCGAGGCCGAACGCCCGCAGGAGGGCGAGAAGGTCGAGGCCATCGCCATCACCGGCGTCTTCTGCACCGCCGCCACCGCCATCAGCCGCGTGTTCGAAATCGAGATCGACAAGCGTCGCGAGGACATCGCCGTCTTCTCCGAGCCCTGCCCCGGCCTGGCCGGCCTGATCGAACTGGGCGCCCCGGCCGAAGAGCTGAAGGTGGTGGTGGACGACCATGTCGACGCCCTGCGCCGCCGCATCGGCCGCCATCCGGACAAGGCCATCCTGGGCTGCACCCATTACGAGATCATCGCCGAACTGTTCGCCTCGGCCCTGCCGGCGGGGACGGTGCTGATCAACCAGCCGACCGCCGTGGCCGATGCGCTGGAGCGGTATTTCGCGCGACATCCCGAATTCGAACTGGGCGACAGCGGCCGCCGCGACTTCCTGACGACGGGCCAGGCCGGTCCGCAGTCGGAGATGGTGTCGCAGTTCTGGGGCGCGCCGCTGGCGTTCGCGCGGGCGTAGGGGCGGACGCGGCGCCGACGCGGTGCTCCGCCACCCCACGTCATCCTAGGCCTTGTGCCTAGGATCCATACTCCCGGTGTCGGATTATGAGGCGCAGACTTTGCCGCTCTTCGCTATGCAGCGGGTTCTGAGTCTATGGATCCTAGGCACAAGGCCTAGGATGACGGTTGTGGGGGTGGGTGGAACTCAACACCCCGGACAATCCGGCAGAGCCTCGTTTTCCAGCTGAAGCGTCGTGTGGCGGATCGAATGGCGTTTCGCCACGGCCTGGGCCTCCATCAGCAAGGCCGCCCCGTCTTCGCGGTCGTGGACCAGGTGAGCCGTCAGAGCGGTCTCGGTCGTGGACAGGCCCCAGACGTGCAGGTCATGGACCTCGCGAACCCCGTCCAGACCCGCCAGCGCCCGCTCCAGCCCGATCATGTCGACGTCGCCGGGCGCGCCGTCCATGGCAAGATTGACCGAATCCTTCAGCAGGCCCCAGGTCGACCACAGGATCACGGCGACGATGACCAGGCTGACGATCGGATCGACCAGGGACCAGCCCGTCAGCATGATCAGCCCGCCCGCCGCCACGACGCCCAGCGACACCCCGGCGTCGGCCATCATGTGCAGATAAGCGCCGCGGGCGTTGAGGTCGTGCTGGGACTTCATGAACAACAGGGCCGTGCCCAGGTTGATGAAGAAGCCGATGGCCGCCACCGTCATGATCACGCCCGAACCGACCGGCGCCGGCTCGGCGAAGCGGCGCACGGCCTCGAAAGCGATGGCTCCGCAGGCGAAGATCAGCAGCAGGGCGTTGCCCAGGGCCGCCAGCACGGTGGCCTTGCCGAAGCCGTAGGTGCGTCGGCCGCCCGCCGCCCCATGGGCTCCACGCCGCGCCAGCCAGGCCGCGCCGCCGGCCATGGCCAGGCCCAGGACATCCGACAGATTATGCCCGGCGTCGGCCAGCAGCGCTGTGGAATCCGCCATCAGCCCGGCGGCGAACTCGCAGAAGACAAAGGCCAGATTGACCACCAGGCCGACGGCGTAGCGCCAGTCGCCGGTGTCCACCGGACCGTGGGCGTGCCCATGCGTGTGGCCGTGCGCGTGGGAATGGCCGTGGTGATGGCCGTGGCTGTGGTCGTGACCATGATCGTCGTCATGGTCGTGGTCGTCGTGATCATGTCCGTGTGCGCTCATGCGAACGCCTATACGCCATTTCCGCAAACGGCCAAGCTGGTACATGATAACGCATTGAATGTTATCATGTAACGCCTCTTCAATGCTGATGCAGGGCGACCATCAGACCCAGGGAGATCAGGGCCACGCCCAGCACCGCGCCCTCGTATCGCGCCCAGCGCTCCAGCCGCAGGATCGAGGCGCCCGCGCTGGCCAAGGCGGTGAACACGGCCATGCCGGCGATGGTGCCGACCGCGAAGACCAGGGTCAGCAGGGCCAGGGCGGCGAAGCCTTCCGAGGCCGAGGACAGATAGATGGGCAGCAGCACCTCGCCGGGCGACACCGCCATCATGGCGACCAGGCCCAGGAAGGCCGCCTTGTCGGAGACGGCGGGCGGGGCGGCGTCCATCTGTGGACCCCCGGCCGTCGCCGGACGCAACAGGGTCGCCCGCGCCAGGTAGAAGGCACCGAACAGGAAAAGCAGCACCGCCGCGAGATGGGGCAGAAGCCCCTCGACCCACTGGTCCAGCGCCAGGCCCGCCGCCACGATCAGGCCGCCGACCACCGCCGTCGATGCGATATGGGCCAGCCCCGCCACAGTCACCGCCAGCAGCACCCGCGACGCGCGCCAGCCCTGGGCCCGCCCCACCAGGGTGAAGGGTAGCCAGTGAGTCGGCAGGGCCGCGTGCAGGAAGGCCGCGACGAAGCCGCCCCCAAGCAGGGACAGCAGCACGGAGGGTTCGGCGGCGGGCGACATGGGCGGCCCTATAGCTCGTTACTTTATAACAGTCGAGACCAATTCAGACCTAAAGCCAATCGGCGAAGGGCTCCCGGTCCAGCATGTCTTCATAGGTCGGGCGCGGCCGGATGACGGCCCATTGATCGCCGTCCACCAGCACCTCGGGCACCAGGGGGCGGCTGTTGTATTCGCTGGACATGACCGCCCCATAGGCGCCGGCCCCGGTGAAGACGACCAGATCCTCGGCTTCCAGCGGCGGCAGGCTGCGGTCGCGGGCGAAGGTGTCGCCCGTCTCGCACACCGGTCCGACCACGTCGTGGGAAAGGGCGGCGCCGTCGCGCGGATTGACCGGCTTTATGTCATGGAAGGCGTCGTACAGGGCCGGGCGCATCAGGTCGTTCATCGCCGCGTCCAGCACCAGGAAGCGTCGGCCGTCCGAGCGTTCGTTGACCTGGATCACCTGGCTGAGCAGCACCCCGGCGTTGGCGGCCAGCAGACGGCCGGGCTCGAAGGCCGCCTCGACATCCAGCCCGTTCAAGACCCGCGCGGCCATGGCCACATAGTCGGCCGGCGACGGCGGCTCGACCCCGCCCGAATAGGGCACGCCCAGGCCGCCGCCCAGATCCAGTCGCGTCACTGCATGGCCCTGGCCCCGCAGGTCGCGGGTCATCTGGACCAAGATCTTGAAGGCGGC
>NCED01000087.1 GCA_002280485.1 Caulobacterales bacterium 32-69-10 | reverse complement strand
CAATACCGATCCCTATCAGCCGATCGAGCGCCAGCTGGGCATCACCCGGGCGGTGCTGGAGGTGCTGGACCGCTTCAACCATCCGATGAGCATCATCACCAAGTCGGCCCTGATCGCCCGCGACGCCGACATCCTGGGCGCGATGGCGAGGCGGGGTCTGGCCAAGGCCTATGTCTCGATCACCACCCTCGACCGCGCCCTGGCCCGGGCGATGGAGCCTCGGGCCGCGACGCCCGAGCGGCGGCTGTGGGCGGTGGCAGAGCTGGCCAAGGCCGGCGTCCCGGTCGGGGTGGGGTTCGCCCCCGCCATCCCCGGCCTGAACGATCACGAGATGGAGGCGGTTCTGGAGCGGGCGGCGCAGGCCGGCGCCGCCTCGGCCATGTTCGTCGCCCTGCGCCTGCCGCTGGAGATCAAGGACCTGTTTCGCGAGTGGCTGGAGAGCGAGCGACCCGACCGGGCCAAGCGGGTGATGTCGCTGGTGCGACAGATGCGCGGCGGCAAGGACTACGACACCCAGTGGGGCTCGCGCATGACCGGCCAGGGCGTCTACGCCGAGCTGATCGCCAAGCGGTTTGCGGTGGCGACCGCGCGGCTGGGCTTGAACTTGGAGCGCCGGCCGCTGAGGCTCGACCTGTTCAAGGTCCCGCCGGTGGAGAAGCCGCAGATGGAGCTGTTTGGGTAATGCGTCGAAGAGCTCTTCCCCCGGCCTCGTGTGGCCGGGGGAGGATCTTCAGCCTTTCCCGTACAGCACCGCCTTGGTCAGAAACGCCTTGTCGGCGTCCTGCCTGACGAGCCCCGCCGCGGCGAACAGGGCGTCGAGGTCGGTGGACTGGTAGCTCTCGTAGAAAGGCTCGTGGAAGAAGGCTGGGAAGGCCTCCAGCAGGCGGGCGAGGTCGGGCTCGTCAGAGGCCTGGACGGAATCGGCGAAGGCCAGGATGCCGCCGGGCTTGAGCACCCGGGCCATCTCCGCGGCCACCAGCGGGCGGATTTTCGGCGGCAGTTCGTGGAACAGATAGATGCAGCTGAGGCCGTCGAGGCTGGCGTCGGCGAAGGGCAGCCGCTCGGCGGCGGCCTGGACCGTCGGCGCGCCGGAGCGGGCGCGGGCCTCGGCGAGGTAGGCGGCCGACAGGTCGAGGCCCACGACGCTGGCGCGGGGGAAGGCGCCCTTCAGATCGACGAGGAACGACCCGGAGCCGCAGGCCAGGTCCACGATCCGCAGCCTGCGCTGATCACGGTCCTTCCAGGCCTTGGCGAGCAGCGACAGGGCGCGGCGGCGCATCGGCCCGGCGGTCCCCGCGAACAGGGCCTCGACCTGGGTCTCGTAGCGCTTGGCGCTCTCGGCCGTGAACCAGCCGCCAGACTGGTAGTGGAAGTTCTGGCGGTAATAGACCGGGTAGGCGGACAGATCCTCTTCGTCCCGCACATCGACCCCGCCGCGGCGGCGGCGGCGGGCCTCGACCTCACGGGCGTCGGCGATCAGGTCGATGGCGCGGCGCAGGGGATCGACGGCGCTGGCGGGGGGCGCCTCGGTGACCGGATAGAGGCCGGCGGCGACGTCGGCGGCGTCCTTGGCGAAGGCCTCGCGGTAGCGGTCGCGGATCAGGCCGGGCGGCGGCGGCGGGCTGCGCGGCGCATGTTCGGCCTGGACGCCCTGGCGGCTGAGCCGGCGGGCGGCCCAGCCGTTGGCGGCCCACCACGCCGCCTTGGCCGTCCCCATGGCGCGGGCGGCGCGGGCGTCGGTCGCAAAGGCGGGGCGGCTGGGCGCGTCGCTCATCTGGCTGTCCTCAGCGGGAAAATACCCCGACCAGCTCGATATGGGGAGACCACAGGAACTGATCCACCGGCAGGACGCGATCGAGGCGGAAACCGCCGGCGATCAGGATGGCGGCGTCGCGGGCGAAGGTGGCCGGGTTGCAGGATACGCCGACCACCCGCGACAGGCCGGACCGGGCCAGCTCGCCCGCCTGTTCGGCGCCGCCGGCCCGGGGCGGGTCGAACACGGCGGCGTCCGTCTTCTTCATCTCCATGGCCAGCAAGGGACGGCGGAACAGGTCCCGCGCCTGGGCGTCGATGGGCTTGAGGTCCGGCGCGCTGCCGAGGGCGCCCTTGAGGGCGGCGATGGCGGCCTCGGAGGAATCGAGGGCCAGGACCCGATTCTGCTCGGCGAGGCGAAAGGTGAAGGCGCCCGAACCACAGAACAGGTCCGCGACCAGGCCGGCGCCCGCCACCGCCTCGGCGGCGAAGGCGGCCATGGCCACCTCGGCATCGGGCACGGCCTGCAGAAAGCCCCCCGGCGGCAGGGCGACCCGCGCCTGGCCAAAGCGGACGATCGGCGCCCGCGACTGGAACATCATCTCGCCGCCCAGGGTGACGCGGACGAAGCCGGCGGCCTGGGCGGCCTCGGCCAGCCGCTGGCGGCGGTCGGCGGACAGTCCGCCGCTCTTGGCTTCGACGCCGCTGATATCGACGTCGACGCCGGTGTCGGTGAGGGTGGCGTGCAGGGTCGGGGCGGACTTCGGGTGCTCGAACAGGTGGGCGGCCAGCTGGCGCAGGCCGGGAAAGGCCGCGACCAGCCGCGGGTCGGTGATCGGGCAGACCTCGATCTCGACCAGGTTCCAGGACCGGCTAGTGGGCGTGGTCCCAGTGCTGCAGGGCGCAGCCGCCACAGGCGCCGAAATGCGGACAGGGCGGCGTGACGCGCTCAGGGCTCGCCTCCCAGATCTGCTCCAGTTCGCCGCGGTCGCCCTGGACGGCGGCCAGGACCCGTTCCCCCGGCAAGGTGAGGGGAACGAAGACGGGCCCCGGGGCCACGCCGTCGCCTTGATGGCCCACGTCCTGGATGGACAGCTCCATCGAGACGGCGGGGCGAAGCGGCGCAGGACGGCGATGGGGCGGCGGTCGCGCCACGGAAACTCCGGGGTCAGAAGGGCGGGGGTGCATCCATACGCGCTTTCGGCGCGTTTGCGACAGAACCCCGCTGCAAGCGGGGCAATTCGCCTGCCCACGATGAACGAAGATGAACAGCTCACTCAAACACCGTTCAGGCTGAGACAGGCAAAACCATCACACTGATCGCGGCGATCCATGCATCCCGTCGCGCTGAAGAGGGAATTTCAGCCATGCGTAAGTTGCTCTTGATCGCCGGCCTCGTTGTCGCCGTGGCCGCGCCCGCCTACACCACCTTCGCGGCATCCTCGGCGCCCTCGCCGGCAGCGCCATCGACGGCGGCCGCAACAACACCGCTGGCCTCGTCATCGGCGGCGTGGGCGGCGCGGTTGTCGGCAACCAGCTCACCAAGGGGCGCAACCCCTGCCCGACCGGCTACACCCAGCGCAGCAGCAGCTCGCGGTCGTCGAACCGTTCGTCAGGGACCCGCGCGGTCGCCAGCAACTGCAGCTGGCGCGACCAAGCCTATCGCGACTCCTACGGCAACGTGACCCACAGACAAGTCCAGGTCTGCCGCTAAATACGGCTACCTCCGCATCGCTCCAGGAGCAGGACCATAATGATCAGCCGTAAGATCGTCGCCGCCGCAGCGGCCGTGGCGACCCTGGCCGGGGTCGCCGCCATCCCGGCGGCCGCCTCGGCCCAGAGCTACTACGACTACGACCAGTGCCGCCGGGACAATAGCAACCGCGGCCTGGCGGGCGCCGGCATCGGCGGTCTGGCGGGCGGCGTGATCGGCAACCAGGCCTCGGCCCGGGGCCGCAGCACCGAAAACACCCTGCTCGGCGCGGGCGTGGGCGCCATCGCCGGGGCCTTGATCGGACGGGGCAACACCAACTGCCCGCCGCCGCGTGATTATAGCGCCTACAATAACGCCCCGCCGCAGGCCGCCTACGACAACCGGGGCGCCTACGACAACCGCGGCTATGACAACCGGGCCTACGACAACCAAGCCTATGACAATCGCGGCTACGACAATCGGGGCTACGCCCGATCGGCCGATGACCTGGCCTATGACCGGTACTACGGCGAAGGCTACTACGCGCCTCCGCCGCCGCAGGTGGTCTATGTCACCCCGCCGCCCGTCTATGTGGCGCCGCCGGTCTTCGGCCCGTCGCTCTATTTCGGCTTTGGCGGCGGCCGTGGTTACGGCCGTGGCGGCTGGGGCTACGGCCGCGGCGGTCGCTGGTAAGCAACACCGGCCCGGCGCCCCCCCGCCGACCGGCCAAGGCCGTCCCTCAACCGAGGGGCGGCCTTTTTCCCGTCCGCTCAGGACGCCAGGGCGTGGATCGGCGGGATGTCCGGATTGACCAGCAGGTCGATAGTTCGGATCAGGGCGCCGACCTGAAACGGCTTAGGCAGGTGGCGGTCGGCGCCGGCCTCCAGGGCGGCGGCGACGTGCTCGGCCATGACGTTGGCGCTGAGCATGATCAGGGGCGTCGGCGGCAGGTTCGCCTCGCGCTCATGGGCGCGGATGCCGCGGGTGGCGGTGAGACCGTCCATGACCGGCATGTGCATATCCATCAGGACCACGTCGTAGCGGCGGGAACGGCAGGCCTCAAGCGCGGCGCAGCCGTCCCCGACGATCTCGACCTCGAAACCGCCGACGGCGTCGAGCACCAGTTGCACCACCTTCTGGTTGGTCGGATTGTCCTCGGCGACCAGGACCCGGATAGCCAGGTCGCGGTGGACGGCGCACTCGGGCTCGTCTGTCATGGCCGGGGCCAGGGCGGCATTGGCCAGGGGCAGGTCGACGGTGAACACCGAGCCCACGCCGGGCTCGCCATGGGCCCAGACCCCGCCCCCCATCAGCTCGACCAACTCGCGACAGATCGCCAAGCCCAGGCCAGAGCCGCCGTGGGCGCGGGTGATTGAGCTGTCCGCCTGCTCGAACCGTTCGAACAGGCGTTCGGCGATGGCCGGCTCGAAGCCGATGCCCGTGTCGCGCACCTCGAAGCGGTAGGCTCCCTGCCCGAAGGTGGCGCGCAAAGACACGCCGCCCGAGGCGGTGAACTTGACCGCGTTGGACACCAGATTGGCCAGCACCTGCTGCACCCGGTCAGGGTCGCCCTCGACCACGACGTCGGCCTCGGGGGCGATGTGGACCTCGAAGGCCAGCCCCTTGTCCGCGGCCTTGGGGCCGAACAGGGCGTGCAGGCCGTTCAGCAGTTGGCCTAGGTGGAAGGGTTCGCAGCGCACCTCCATCCGACCGGATTCGGCGCGGCTGATGTCCAGCACGTCGCTGAGGATTCGGTTCAGGTGGCCGGCGGAGGCCACAATGGTCTCGACCAGCTCGCGCTGGCGACTGTCTAGCCCGGTGCGCATCAGCACCTGGGCCAGGCCGAGTACGCCGTTCAAGGGCGTGCGCACCTCGTGGCTCATGTTGGCGAGGAAGGCGGTCTTGGCCCGGCTGGCGGCCTCGGCTCGTTCGCGGGCCTCCTGGGCCTCGCGCTCGGCATGCTTCAAATGGGTGATGTCGACCCGGATACCGACGGCGCCGCCGTCGGTGGTGCGGCGCTCCTCGATCAGGATCCAGCGCCCGTCCGCCAGGCGCTGCTCATGGGGCGGTCCTGGGTTCTTCAGCTTGTCGAGGCGCTCGGCCAGCCAAGCGCCCTCGCGCCCGATCGCGTCGGGGTAATGGCCCCGGGCGATGCCGACGCGCAGGGTGTCTTCGAACTTGTCGCCCACCTGGAACAGGTCGGCGGTGCCCTGGTAGATCTCCGCATACCGGCTGTTCCACAGGACGTACCGGCCCTCGGCGTCGAGGAAGACGATGCCTTCCGGCAGGGCGTCGATGGCCGCCCGAAGCCGCTCCTCGGCGATGCGCGCCTTGGCTTCGGGGTCCTGCGTCGTGGGGACCATGGCGGCGAGATCGTCGAGCTTTACGGACATGGACCATGAGGGTTCGAGGGCGCGCGACCGGACCCTCGCAAGCCGCACGTGAGCAAAGGCTTAAGCACGGGTGGGGCGACCGCCTCCCCGCCCCGCTGTCGCCGCCAATGATCAAATGACAGTCACCCGGCGCCTATGCACCAGGCAGCAGCAGAGCCGTCAGCCGACCGAGGCCAGCCTCGCCAGAGCAGCTTCGATCTTGACCTTGTCGGCCTCGGCGTCGGCGAGCTTCGTACGGTTCTCGGCGATCACGTCTTCCCGCGCCTTGGCCATGAAGTCGGGGTTCTCGAGCTTCTTCAGCACCCGGGCGATGTCGCCATCCAAAGCAGCCACCGCCTTGGCGAGGCGGGTCCGCTCGGCGGCGAGGTCGATGAACTCGGCGATGGACAGGGCACCCACCGCGTCGCCGACAGCGAACTGGGCCGCTCCGGCCGGGGCGGTCTCAGCCTCGCGCACGCTGTCCAGGCGGGCGAGGGTGCACAGCCGGTCGCGGTTGCGGATCAGCCGCTGGCGGGTGGCCGGGCCGGCGCCGATCAGGAACAGGGGGGTGCGGGCCGACGGCGGCACGTTCATCTCGGCGCGGATCGAGCGCACCTCGGAGACAAGGTCGATCACCCAGCCGATCTCGGCCTCGGCGGCGGGGTCGACCCATCCCGGCTGGGGCTCCGGCCAGGCTTCCTCCATCAACAGGCCCGACCGCTTGGGCCCGAACTCGGCGGTCTTGTCCCACAGCTCCTCGGTGAGGAAGGGCGAGACCGGGTGCAGCAGCTTGAGCGCCTGGTCGAGCGCCCAGGCCGCGGTGGCCCGGGTCTCGGCCTTGGCGGCCTCGTCGTCGCCGGACAGGATCGGCTTGGCGAGCTCGAGGTACCAGTCGCAGAACACGTTCCAGATGAACCGGTAGAGGGCGCTGGCCGCCTCGTCGAAGGCGCAGTCGGTCAGCGCGCGGGTCACCGCCTCGGTGGTCTTGGCGACCTCGCCGCGAATCCACTTGTTGACGACCTGGTTGACCCCGGCCGGATCGAACCCCGGCGCCGGCGTGCATTCGTTCATCTGGCAGAAGCGGGCGGCGTTCCACAGCTTGGTGCCGAAGTTGCGGTAGCCCTCGACCCGACCCTTGGCGAGCTTGATGTCGCGGGCTTGGCCGGACATGGCGGTCAGGGTGAAGCGCAGGGCGTCGGCCCCGTACTCGTCGACCAGTTCCAAGGGGTCGATGACGTTGCCCTTGGACTTGGACATCTTCTGTCCCTTGTCGTCGCGGACCAGGGCGTTGATGAAGACCCGCTTGAACGGGACGTCGTCCATGAAGTGCAGCGCGGCGGCCAGGGCCTCGCGCTCGGTCTCCTCGACGAAGATCTCGCCATCCTCGGCGAACCAGGCGGGGATGCGGTGGCCCCACCACAGCTGGCGCGAGACGCACCAGGGCTCGATGTTGCGCATCCATTCGAAATAGGTCCGGTCCCAGTTCTTGGGCTCGAACACCATGTCGCCGCGCTCGACGGCCTTGATCGCCGGCTGGGCCAGGGTCTTGGCGTCGACGTACCACTGGTCGGTCAGATAGGGCTCGATCACCACGCCGGAGCGGTCGCCGTGCGGCACCACGTGACGGGTCGGGTCGATCCCCCGCAGAAGGCCGAGCTCCTCCATCCGCGCGATCACGGCCTTGCGTGCGGCGAAGCGGTCCATGCCGCGGAATTCCGGCGGGACCTCGTCGTTGAGCTTGGCCTCGTCGGTGAGGATGTTGATCAACGGCAGGTCGTGGCGCTTGCCGACCTGGAAGTCGTTGAAGTCATGGGCCGGGGTGATCTTCACCGCGCCGGACCCCTTTTCCGGATCGGCGTAGGCGTCGGCGACGATGGGGATCAGGCGGTCCGCGATCGGCAGGCGGACCTGCCTGCCGACCAAGTGGGTGTAGCGCTCGTCGTCCGGGTGCACGGCCACGGCTGTGTCGCCCAGCATGGTCTCCGGGCGGGTGGTGGCGACCACGATCTCTCCCGAGCCGTCGGCCAGGGGATAGGCGAAGCGCCAGTAGCTGCCGTCGACCTCGCGCTGCTCGACCTCCAGATCGGAGATGGCGGTCTGGAACTGCGGGTCCCAGTTCACCAGCCGCTTGTCCCGGTAGATCAGCCCCTGTTTGTGGAGGGCGACGAACACCTTCCTCACCGCCGCCGACAGGCCCTCGTCGAGGGTGAAGCGCTCGCGGCTCCAATCGCAGGAGGCGCCCATGCGGCGCAGCTGACGGGTGATGGTCCCGCCCGATTCCGCCTTCCATTCCCACACTCGCTCGACGAAGGCTTCGCGGCCCATCTCGCGCCGGCCGATATTGCCGGCGGCGGCGAGTTGACGCTCGACCACCATCTGGGTGGCGATGCCGGCGTGATCGGTGCCGGGCAGCCACAGCACCGCCTCACCGCGCATGCGGTGGAAACGGGCCAGCACGTCCTGAAGGGTGTTGTTGAGCGCGTGGCCTATGTGCAGCGAGCCCGTCACGTTCGGCGGCGGGATGACCATCGAGAACGGCTTGGCGGCCGGGTCGCGTTCCAGCACCCGCTCCGGGCGGAACGCGCCAGAGTTTTCCCAGCGCTGGTACAGGCGCGGTTCGGCGGATTTCGGGTCGAATGTCTTCTCGAGCATGGCGGGGACGCTTAGCGGGGTTGGGCCCGAAGGCCAACACCCGCGACGCGACCTCGTCGGACAATCAGAGTCGGCGGCGCGCGATCCGCTCTACCTCGTCCTGGACCGCGGTCTCGACGATCGAAGGCAGATTCTGGTCCAGCCACTGCTTCAGCATCGGGCGCAGCAGTTCGCGCACCACGTCCTCGAGGGTCCGGTGCTCGGCAGGCATGGCCAGGGTGCGCGACAGCTGGCCGAAGATCGAGGCGGCGGCGTCGGCGGTCGGCGGGGCGGTCAGACCGTCCTCGTCGTCGAGCGACATCGGCGCATAGACGGGCTCGGGGACGGGTTCCGGCGCCGGCTCAGGAGCGGAGGGCGGCGCGGCGCGGGGCGAGATGTCGATGTCGCCGAGGGTCTCGACCGCGGCGAAGGGCTCGGGCTCCGGCGCAGGTGGCGCGGCAGGGGCCGGCTCCGGGTTGGTCAGCTCCAGCACGTCGTCGTCGTCGCCCTCGTCGATCTCGAAGGGCTCAGGCGCGGCCGGCGCCGCGGCGACGGGTTCGGGGGCGGGCTCAGGAGCCGCCGGCTCGGGCGCGGGCTCCTCAGCGGCGGCCCCGGGGGCCGCTGCGGCGGGGGCGTCGTCCTCGGAGATGATCCGGCGAATCGACGCCAGGATCTCCTCCATGGTCGGCTCTTGGGCGTTGGTGTCGGACATGGAGACGGGCGCCGCGTTGGAGGTGAATCGAAAGCTGAGCCCCGACCCTAAGCGTAGGTTGGAGCGGCTGCAATTCCCTTGAACGTCGCGATCAGCGGCGCGTGTCCGGAACGCTCCGTCCGGGCTGGGCCCCCGCCTGCGGCAGGACAGCCGGATTGGGCGCGGATTGAGTTAGCTCGGCCTCGGCCGAATCCAACACCGACGGCTGCGCCCCAACGTTCAACACCGTCTGGCCGTTCGGATCGGTCGAAGCCGGCGCAGGCCCTGGGGAGACGTCGGCGGCGCCCTTGTCGAGGTCGATGGCGCGGATCAGGCCCTCCCACGGCAGGGCGCCCTTGTTCTTCACCTCTTCGAAGTTTGAGCGCGGGTCGTAGTTGGGCGCATTGGTGGCCAAGGCCCCAATTTCCAGTCGTCCGATGGCGGCCAGCACCTGGGACTGGGCGACGTACTGGTCACGCTGGGACTGGACGAAGGCGAGCTGGGCCAGGCGCAGCTGCTCCTGGGCCAGCAACACGTCGAGGGTCGTCGCCAGCCCGACGCGGAACTGCTCCTGCGAGCCTTCGAAGGCGACGGTGGCGGCGCGGACCTGCTCCTGGTTGGAGACGATGCCGGCGTGGGCCCCGAGCATCTGGCTCCAGGCCACGCTGAGATTCTGGATAGCTGTGCGGCGCTGCTGCTCGATCAGGATACGATCGGAGGTGTTCTGCTCGAGCGCGGCGCCGACCTGGGACGACAGCAGGCCGCCCGTGAAAATCGGGACCGAGACGTTCGCCTGGGCCGTG
>NCED01000022.1 GCA_002280485.1 Caulobacterales bacterium 32-69-10 | reverse complement strand
TTCATCACGTGGTCCCTGGAGCGCACCGCACCTGGCGGGGCCCGTCATCCTTAAGTCACGAGCCCTCAACATAGGATGAGGAGGTCTCCGGCGCCATGCGCCCGATCAACGAGATCCGATTCCCGCGCCACCGAGCCGAGGGCGGCGGCCAGCCGCGCGCCCGCCAGGGGCGTCGCCGCGGCCGGGCCCTCGCCGAGCGGCCGGGGCAGACTGACAGCGCCATCAGGCGAAACGAGGGCGGGGATCGCCCCCCGCGCCCAGGGCGGAATCGCCTTGAGCCGGGCGCGGTCCCGGTGGCCCAGGCGGGCGATCACCCCGCCCAGGGGCTGGACGCAAAGGCCGGGCGCCCCGGCCGTGAGTTCGAAACGTCCGTCCCACACCGCGACCTCGCCCGGGCTCAGGGCGAGGGGCGCCAGCCCCCCCCGGAAGCGCTCGCCCGCGTCGCGGCCGATCTGGACGACGTCGCCGTCCGCCACCAGCCGCGCGCCGGCCAGGGTTGCGTCGACCGGCGCCGCCCCCGCCAAACGCTCCAGCAGGCGGGCGAGCTGGACGCCCCGTGGCGGCTGGCCCGTTCCGGCCGCGCACAGCAGGGCGGCGGAGAGCAGGTGGGCGTCGATCCTATCGCGGCGGACGAGGATGCGGCCGTCGGGGGTGATTGAAAGTTCCATCCTGGGGGGCGGGCTCGAAGAGCCCTCACCCTCGGGCCCCTGCTGCGCTGCGCCCGAGGGTGACGCGAGAAAAGAACGGGCGCGGCTGCGGGCGAAGCGGGGGTCGGCGTTGGCGGGGTCTTCGATCCAGGTCTCGCGGCGCGCGCGCAGCCAGTCGCGCAGAGCCTCGCGCCGGAGGCCGAGCAGGGGGCGCAGCAGGAAGAGGCCGCGGCCTTCGGGCCAGGCGGGAGACGGGGACCATTCGCGCAGGCGGCCGAGGCCGGGGGTGTCCTGCGCCCGCATCCGCTCGCCCTCCAGCACGTCGTCCAGTGTATGGCCGGTCAGCAGCACCCGGGCGCCGGCCTTGCGGGCCGCTGTCGCCAGCAGGGCGTGGCGGGCCGCGCGGGCGGCGGCGGGCAGGCCGGCCCCGGGCTTGGGGCCCGTCCAGTCCAGGGCCGCGAACCCGGCGCCCGCCCGGCCGGCGGCCTCGGCGGCGGCGCGCGTCCAGTCGCCACTGCTCAGGTTGATGCGATGATCAACATTGAACGCGATCAGCGGCCGGCCCCGGGCGCGGGTCCAGGCGATCGTCAGCCCCAGGAGCGCCATGGAATCGCCGCCGCCGGACAGGGCGAGCGCCACCGGCGCCTGGGATTCGGCGTCGAGGCGGCGGTCGAGGGCGGCGTCTACCGTCGTCTGAAGCGAGGGCTCAGCCGCAGCGGGCGCGGCGGCGAACGGCATCGGCGTTGGTCTTCACCGCGGCGGTGGCGCGGGCGGCGTAGCGCTGGTCGAACTCGGCCAGGGCCGCGCAGGCCTGGGGCGCCTGGTTCGACTGGGTCAGGGCCTGGGCCAGGCGGACCATGGCCGCGGGGCCCCAACCCGTGGTCGGCCGGTCCTTCAAAGCGTTGGCGTAGGCGGCGGTCGCGTTCTGCCAGCCGCGCTGGGCGTAGTAGCTCTCGCCCAGCCAATAGTAGGCCTCGGGCGTGCGGGCCCCGGTCGGATAGCGGGCGATGAAGTCCAGGAAGGCGTTGGTCGCCGCCACCTGGTCTCCGGCGGTGAACAGGTCGCGGGCGCGGGCGAAACTCTCGGCAGGGGTCGCGGGCGGGGCCGGCCGAGCGGCGGGCGGGGCGCCCAGAACCCCAGTGTCCTGGGCCTGGGCCCTTGACGTCGCGTCGGCATCGCCGCCGCGGCGAGGGGGCGGCGCATCCACGCCGGGGGCCACAGGGTCGGCGACAGCGGCGTCCGCCGTCGGCTCCGGTTGGAACAGGGCGTTCAGCTGGGTCTCGAGCCGGTCCATCCGTTCGTTCAGGCTCTGGGCCTGGGCCCGGCGGTCGGCCTCCGCTGCGGTTTCGGCCTGGCGGAGTGTCCGGACGTCCTGGGCCAGGGTCTCGATCTGGCCGTTGATCCGCTGGAGCGTGCTCTCCAGGTCCTCGGCGCGGGTCTGCAGGGCGTTCAGCGCGGGGTCGGGCCCCTCCGGCTTGACCACCACGGGCTGGCCGGTGGCCTGAGCCTGCTGGACGATGGACTGCAGGGTGCGCAGGTCGCGTTCGATGCGGTCGAAGCGCCGGTCGGCGCCGGCGGTCTGGGCCAGGGCCGCGCCGGCCGTCAGCGCCGTCAGGGCGACGCTTGCGACGAGGATGCGGAACGGGACGCGCTTCGGCATGAACACCTGCTCGAAATGGGTCGTCATCCCGGACGGCCGCGAGGCCGCCCGGGATGACGCGGAGATCAACGCGCGCCGCTGGTGAGGGCGGTGTGGGCGTTGCGGTTGCGGGCCCAGGCGTCTTCACCCGAGCCGCCGTCGATCGGGCGCTCCTTGCCGTAGGAGATGGTGGTCACCCGGCCGGCGGCGACGCCGCGGCTGGCCAGATAGGCCCGCACGCTCTCGGCGCGACGGGCGCCCAGGGCCAGGTTGTACTCACGGGTGCCGCGCTCGTCGGCGTTGCCTTCGATGCGGATGACCACCTGCGGATAGCGCTGCAGCCACATGGCCTGACGGTCGAGGACCGCCCGGGCGTCATCCCGCAGGGTGAACTGGTCGGTGTCGAAGTAGACGCGGTCGCCGGCGGTGGCGACAAAGTCCTCCATCGAGCCGGGGATCGGACCCACCTGCCCCTGGGATACCGGGGGCGGCGGCGGCGGGGGCGGCGGCGGGGGCGCCTCGGACGGCGGCGGGGTATAGGGCGTCGCCGCAGGCGCTGGCGGCGGCTTGGTGGCGCAGGCGGCCAGGGCGGCGGCGGCGATGCCGAGCGTCGCGACTCGGGCGATCAGGCCCCCGTTAAGTTGGCGATGGGTCACTTGCATTCAGATCCTCCTAGGGCTCAGGGTTTGCGGCGGCGGGGACAGCCGCAAGCTCGGGTCCATTCGTCACGCAGGTCCCACCCGCACTCGAAACAGTTACGGTTACTTCAACAACGGCGACCATGCCGGGTCCGAAGCCGCCCCGGTATAGGGGGCCGCCCGCAGATTGCGGCCCGAGATGTCCACAGACCACAAACGCGAGTTCCCGCTGGATGTTTCGCGGCTGAACATCAGCACCCGCCCGTTGGGCGCCCAGGTGGGGCCCTCGTCGAGGAAGCTGCTGGTCAGGATGCGCTCATCCGAGCCGTCCGAGCGCATCACGCCGATGTGGAACTGGCCTCCGGACTGCTTGGTGAAGGCGATGAAGTCGCCTTTCGGACTCCACACCGGTGTGGTGTAGCGCCCGGACCCGAAGGAAATACGACGGGCCGCGCCGCCTCCGGCGCCCATCACATAGATCTGGCTGGAGCCGCCGCGGTCGGAGTTGAATACGATCTGCGCGCCGTCCGGCGAGAACGAGGGCGAGGTGTCGATGGCCGGGTCGGTGGTGATGCGGTTGGACGTGCGGGTGCGCAGGTCCATGACATAGAGGTCAGTGTTGCCGCCGCGCTCGACCGAGAACGCCACTTTCGAGCCGTCCGGCGAGAAGCGCGGGGCGAAGACGATGCCGGGGAACTGGCCCAGGGTCTCCTGACGGGCGGTCTCCAGGTTGAACAGGTAGATGCGGGCGCTGTCGGCCCGCAGCGCCATATAGGTGATCTCCTGGTCGGTGGTGGAGAAGCGCGGCGTCATCACCAGGTAGGAGCCGTCGGTCAAGTACTGCGGGTTGGCCCCGTCCTGATCCATGATGGCCAGGCGCTTGACCCGCGCCGTCTTGGTGCCGCTCTCGGCGACGAAGACGACCCGGCTGTCGAAATAGCCGTCCTCGCCGGTCAGCCGCTTGTAGACCGCGTCGGAGATCTTGTGCGCCACCCGCCGCCAGTTCTCTGGGGTTGAGACGAACTGCAGGCCGAGGATCTGCTGCTCGTTGAACACGTCCCAGATGCGGAAGTCGACGCGCAGCCGGCCGTCGGGGTCGATGGTCGCCGCCCCGTTGACCAGGGCCTGCGCATTGATCACCCGCCAGTCCGCGAAACGCGGCTGGACGTTGACGTCGAGGCTGCGCTCGATGAAGCCGTTGGGGTCCAGCGGCCGGAAGAAGCCCGAGCGGTCGAGGTCGGCCGAGACCACCCTTGCGATGTCGCCGCCGATGCCGGTGGCGCGCGGGTCGGCGCCCATGAAGCCGGGAACGGCGATGGGCAGGGGGGTGACCACGCCCTGATTGACGTCCACCTCCACCGCCGCAACGGCGGGGCCTGCCAGTCCCGTGGCCAGCAGGGCCAGGGCGGCGGCGAAGGGGGCGATGATCAGGCGCAGGTGCATGCGGACACTCCGTCGAAGGGTCTTGTAGCCTTGTTCGCTAACAGGGCGAAACTATGCTCCCGTTATATTGAACGCTTCTGGTTTCATCCGCGCCGGCAGGCCTGCCGGCCATCGAAATTCACATTGATGTCTTTCCACACCGCATAACGGTCGCGGGGCAGTTCGTCGTAGGGCGCGCCTCTGCCGGCGGCGTTCAGCGCGCGTTGGGCGGCGGCCTGCCAGACCGGGTCATTGCTCTGCGCCCCGACCAGCTGCGGCCGGCTCGCCAGTTCGCCCGTGGGGGTGAGCTGGATATTGACCTTCACCACCACGGACGCCGCGCCCTCGGCCCCGCAGTTGGGGTTCCACAGCCGGTTGAGCTTGGAGGCGAGCAGGCTAGCCTCGTCGGCGGTCAGCCCCTGCGCCGCGCCCAGGGCCTGGCGCGCCTGGGGCGCGGTCTCGGCGCGAAGTTCCGGGCCGCGCCGGGCGTTGGCGGCCTGGCGGGGCAGGCGCGAGGCCAGGGCGTTGAGGTCCAGCTTCGGCTGCGGCTTGGCCTTGGGGACCTTGGAGGCCAGGGCGTCGAGGTCGAGGGTCGGCTTGGGCTTCGGCGCCGGCGTCGGCGGCTTGGGAGTCGGCGGGGCGGGCGTGGGCGGCGGCTTGGGCGCCGGGGGCGCGGGGACGGGCGTGGGCGCGGCGGGGGTGGGCTCCGGAACGGGCACGGGCTCGGGGGCGACCTCGGGGGTCTGCGCCTCGGCGACCTCCGGCGCCTCCTCGGCGGGCCGCACGTCGGCCACGGGCGCGCTGGCCACCAGCTTGACCGTCACCGGCGCGCTGGGCAGGGGCTTGGCGAAGTTCGGCCAGACGATCAGCCCCGCCGCCAGCGCCGACAGGTGCAGGGCGAGGGAGATCAGAAGGGCGGGCCGCAGATCGCTCGACATCCTTCAGGGCCTCAAGGCGCGGCCATCGGGATCGGGCCCTGTTCGGACGGGACCGCCGCCCCCTCGATGGGCGCCGCCGTCCCGACGGCGTCTGGCGCGCCCGTGTCGGTGATCAGGTTGATGGTGGTGAAGCCGTTGGTCGACAGCCGCGCCATGACCTGGGCGACGACGGCGTAAGGGGCGGCCCCGTCGGCGCGCACGAAGATCGGCTTGTCGAAGCCATTGCCGGCCAGGCCCTGCAGCCGGACGGCCAGATCCGAGAACGGGGTCTCGGTCTCCTGCAGGAAGAGCGTCCCGTCCTTCTGAATGGAAATGGTCAGCGGCTCGGTCTGCTCGCTCATCGCCCCGGCCTCGGTCTTGGGCAGTTCGACGGGCACGCCGACGGTGAGCAGGGGCGCCGAGATCATGAAGATGATCAGCAGCACCAGCATGACGTCGACCAGGGGGGTGACGTTGATCTCCGACAGGGTCTGGCGGCCGCGACGGCGGCGGCGGCCGCCCCGCCCGCCGACGGACATCGGGTCGTGGGTGGACAGCGCCATGGCTCAGAACTCCCGCGGGGCGGCGGGGGCCGGGGCCGCCCCGCCGATGCGGTCGGCCAGTCGCCGGGCCACGGCGGCGGAAAGCTCGTCGGCGAAGTTCTCCAGCCGGCCCGAGAACTTGGCTACGTCCGTGGAGAACTTGTTGTAGGCGACATAGGCTGGGATGGCGGCGGCCAGGCCGATGGCGGTGGCGAACAGGGCCTCGGCGATGGCGGGCGCCACCACCGTCAGGTTGGTGTTGCGCTGCAGGGCGATGGCCTGGAAGGCGGTCATGATGCCCCAGACCGTGCCGAGCAGGCCGATGAAGGGCGAGGCGGTGGCCACGATGGCCAGGGTCCCCAGCCCCTCCTCGACCCTGCGCATCTCGCGGCTGATGATCGAATCCAGCGCCCGGTCGATGCGCTGGATCAGCAGCGCGGTCTGCACCTCGGTCAGGTTCCCGCTCCGGCGGCCTTCGCGCCATTCCTTCAGCGCCGACTGCAGCAGCTTGGGCAGGGGATGCTTGGGTTTGTCGCCGGCGTCGGCGGCCACCTCCTCCAGGCTGCGGCCCGAGCCCACGGCGGCTTCGAACTTGTCGGCGCTCCCGTTCAGGCCGGCGAAGCGCACCGCCTTGTCGATGATGATCGCCCACGACCACAGGGAGGCCAGGGCCAGCACGGTCATGATGCCTTTCACCACCCAGTCCGCCCGCAGGAAGATCGAGATCAGGTTGAAACTGTCGGCGGTCAGGGCGTTGGGGTCGATCATCGCGCGGGCGGCTCCTTGGCGGGGTCGAACACAGAAGGATGGGGTGACGAAACTAAGGCGTTAAGGTCAACCGTTCGCGACAAGAAACGGCTGCAGGCGGGCCATCAGTTCGCCTGGCGGGCGGCGCGGGCGGCCGCTCAGGTCTATGCTGGCGACGGCCACCTGGGCCGCCGCGATCGCCTCGTCGCCGCGGTTCAGCCGCTGGTTGATGGTGAATCGGGCGCCCCGCACCGCGTCATAGGTGGTCACCACCGTCAGCGCGTCGTCGATGCGGGCCGGCCGCTGGAACTCGATCTCCATCCGGGTGACGACGAAGGCGATGGGGCTTTCGATACCGAGCAGGGCGCTGTGATCGGCGCCGGCCAGCCGCAGGAAATCGGACCGGCCGCGCTCGAAATAGCGCAGGTAGTTGGCGTGATAGACCACGCCGGTGAAGTCGGTGTCCTCGTAATAGACCCGCACCGGCAGCCGGTGCTCGCGCCCGACGAAGGCGCCGGCGGAGGGTTGGTTGCTCATCACCCTTCCTCGAACAGGGTCGGCTGGGCCCCCGTCTTCGGCGGGGTGAGGCCGAGGTGAAGGTAGGCCTTGCCGCCGGCCACCCGGCCGCGCGGAGTGCGCAGGACGAAGCCCTGCTGCAGCAGATAGGGCTCGATGACGTCCTCGACGGCGTCGCGGGCCTCGGCCAGGGCGGCGGCCAGGGTCTCCGCCCCGACCGGGCCGCCGCCATAGGTCTCGATCAGGTTGCGCAGGTAGCGGCGGTCCAGGCTGTCCAGCCCCGCCTCGTCGACCTCCAGCCGGGCCAGGGCGCGGGCGGCGCACGCCTTGTCGACGGCGCTCGCGCCTTCGGCCTCTGCGAAGTCGCGCACCCGGCGCAGCAGCCGCCCGGCCACCCGGGGGGTGCCCCGGGCCCGGCTGGCGATCTCGGCCGCGCCGTCCTTGGTCAGGGTCATGCCCATGCGCCGGGCGGCGTGGGCCAGGACCGACTGCAGTTCGACGGGGGTGTAGAATTCGAGGCGCAGCGGGATGCCGAAGCGGTCGCGCAGGGGCGTGGCCAGCAGGCCCGCCCGGGTCGTGGCACCGACCAGGGTGAAGGGGGCCAGATCGATCCGCACCGAGCGGGCCGAGGGGCCCTCGCCGATCATCAGGTCGAGGACGTGGTCCTCCATGGCCGGATACAGCACCTCCTCGACCGTGGCCGGCAGGCGGTGGATCTCGTCGATGAACAGGACGTCGTTGGCCTCGAGATTGGTCAGGATGGCGGCAAGATCGCCGGGCTTGGACAGGATCGGCCCCGAGGTGGCGCGGAAGTTCACCCCCAGCTCTCGGGCGACGATCTGGGCCAGCGTCGTCTTGCCCAGGCCCGGCGGGCCGAACAGCAGCACATGGTCCAGCGCCTGTCCGCGGGCGCGGGCGGCGTCGATATAGACCTTCAGGTTGGCCTTGGCGGTCTCCTGGCCGACGAACTCGGCCAGGGTCTGGGGCCGCATGGCCCTGTCGCCGGCCTCATAGGCGCCGGGCTCGCCCGAGACCAGCCGCGTCATCCGACTTCGCTCCGGATGGAGCTACGAAGGATCGATCCTGCGAAGCCTTGGCGAAGCTGGATCACCGGCCGATCTCCTGCAAGGCGGCCTTGATCACGGTGGGCAGGGAGGCGTCAGGGCCCAGCCGCCCCAGGGCCAGCTCGACGGCGCGGCGGGCCAGGGGCTCGGCGATGGCCAGGCCCATCAGGGCGGCGACGGCCTCGCCGCTCACCGAAGGCGTGAAGGTCCTGGCCTCGGCGGCGCCGGCGGCCATGGTTGGCTGGATGACCAGGCCGCCGCCCAGGGGCTTGCCCTTCAGTTCGGTGACGATGCGCAGGGCCAGCTTGGGCCCCACCCCCTGGGCGCGGCCGATGGCGGCCTTGTCCTCTCTCGCCACCGCGGCGGACAGCTCGTCGGGGGGCAGGATGTCGAGCACCGCCAGGGCGGCCTTGGGGCCGACCCCCTGGATGGCCTGCAGGGCGGTGAAGGCGGCCCGGTCCTCGCGGGTCAGGAAGCCGTAGAGGCGCGTGCCGTCCTCGCGGGTCTGGCTGTCGATGTGCACCACCACCTCGTCGCCCACGGGGGGAAAGCGGGCCAGGGTGCGCGAGCCGCAGCGGACCAGGTAGCCGACGCCCATGACGTCGATCAGGGCCTCCTCGGTCTCGATCTCGGCGACCATGCCGCGAAGCCGCCCGATCATGACGCGATCCTAAGACTGTGAATTCGCAGATGCGCGTGGGCGATGGCGACCGCCAGGGCGTCGGCGCTGTCGGCGCAGGTCGGGCCGGCGCCCGGCAGCAGGCGCTTCACCATGAAGCCGACCTGGTCCTTGTCGGCCGCGCCGGTGCCGACCACCGCCTTCTTGACCAGGCGGGTGGCGTATTCGGAAACCGGCACCCCGGCGCGGGCGGGCGCCAGCAGGGAGCAGGCGCGGGCGTGGCCGAGCTTCAGGGTCGAGGCCGGATTCATGTTGACGAAGACCTCCTCGACCGCCGCCTCGTGCGGGGCGTGCTCGGCGATCACCGCGTCCAGATGGTCGAGCAGGTGCAGCAGGCGGTCGGAAAAGGCCGCGGTCTCGGACGGGACGATCACCCCGTGCGCCACATGGGTCAGGCGCGACCCGGCGCAGATCACTACGCCCCAGCCGGTGCGGCGGAGGCCGGGATCGAGCCCGAGGATGCGAATCGCGTTCGTCATGTGTTCCCGGAGCATCGCCCGTGCGGGCTCCTTCGGGAAGGCGGCTATCGCGGTTAACGACGGGTTAACGCCAGTGCGTCCGCCTCGTCCTTCGACAGGCTCAGGATGAGGCGGACTTCAACGACGCTGCAGTAGAAAGCCTCATCCTGAGCTTGTCGAAGGACGAGGCTTTCGGACCCGCTACTCCTCCAGCCGCGCCATGTCCTCGTCGCTCATCTCGAAGTTGGCGAACACGTTCTGCACGTCGTCGTCGTCGTCGAGGGAGTCCATCAGCTTCATCAGGGTCGGGATCGCGTCGCCGGTGACCGGGACGCCGCTCTTGGGGCGCCAGACTATGCTGGTCGACTTGGGGTCGCCGAGTACGGCCTGCAGCCCGTCGACCACGGTGTTCAGGTCCTCGAAGGCGGTGAAGATGGTGTGGCTCTCCTCGTCGGATTCCACGTCCTGGGCGCCGGCCTCGATGGCGGCGTCCATCACCTTGTCTTCGCTGGCCACCTTGGCCGGATAGACGATCTGGCCCATGCGATCGAACATGAAGGCGACCGAGCCGCTTTCGCCGAGCGCCCCGCCGTTCTTGCCGAAGATGGTGCGCAGGCTCATGGCCGAGCGGTTGCGGTTGTCGGTCAGGACCTCGACGATGAGGCCGACGCCGCCGGGGCCGAAGCCCTCGTAGCGGATCTCCTCCATATTGTCGGTCTCGCCCGAGATGGCCTTCTTGATGGCGCGTTCGATATTGTCGCGCGGCATGGACTCGGCGCGGGCGTTGGTCACGGCCAGGCGCAGGCGGGCGTTGGCGTTCGGGTCGGGCACGCCCTGCTTGGCGGCCAGGGTGATGTCGCGCGACAGTTTGGAGAACAGCTTGGAGCGCAGCTTGTCCTGCCGGCCCTTGCGGTGCTGGATGTTCTTGAATTTCGAGTGGCCGGCCATGTCGTCTTCTCAAGTCCCTTTGAGGCGGGTCATAGCGGCGCCCGGCCCCGAACGCCAGGGTGGCGGAACCGGAGCGGCCAGCGCCGGTTAGACCTTTGCGATGAGGACCTTGCCTATGACCCGTTCAGATTTCGACGCCGCGGAGGACGGCCAGCGTCCGCCGCTGGTCCAATGGCTGCCGACGCGCAGGCGCGGCGACCACCGGCTGGTGGATCCGACCACCGCCAAGGCCCTGGCGGTCGGCGCCACGGCGGTCGGGGCCTTCGCCGTCGGCGCGCTGGCGATCGGGGCCATCGCCGTGGGGGCCATGGCCATCGGCAAGCTGGCGATCGGCAAGGCCCGCATCCGCAAGCTGCACGTCGACGAGCTGACCATCGGCTCGATCCGGGTGCTGAAGCCCTGAATGGAGCGCGCTACTCCGCCGCCGCCACGCCCACATCCAGGCTGGGCATGTGCGGGATCAGACGCCCGCCGATGCGGATGGGCTCGATGCGCTTGGCCAGGCCCGTGCGGTTGTCGGTCTCCACGAAGACGCCGCAGACGGTGGCCGGGCCGGTCGCCGGCTGGTGCCGGGCGCCGGGCAGGCGGGTGGTGAAGCGGCGCACCGACTCCTCCTTGCCCATGCCGATGACGCTGTCGTAGTCGCAGCAGCCGCCGGCGTCGGTCTGATAGGCCGTGCCGCCGGGGAGGATCTGGGCGTCGGCGGTCGGCACGTGGGTGTGGGTCCCGACGACCAGGCTGGCGCGGCCGTCGCAGAAGTGCCCCATGGCCATCTTCTCGGAGGTGGCTTCGCAGTGCATGTCGACGATCACCGCGTCGCAGGCCATGCCGAGGGGACCCGCTTCCAGTTCCCGCTCGACGGCCGAGAAGGGGTCGTCCAGGGCGTCCATGTGCACCCGGCCGAGCAGGCTGATCACCAGCACCCGCTTGCCCCCCGGCGCCTCGTACATCCACGCGCCCTTGCCGGGCGCGCGGCTCAGCTGCGGATAGTTCAGGGGGCGCAGGAGGCGCGGCTCGCGGTCGATATAGGTCAGGGCCTCGCGCTGGTCCCAGGAGTGGTTGCCCAGGGTCAGGCAGTCGGCGCCGGCCTCGAACAGCTCCTCGGCGGTCTTCTCGGTGACGCCGAAGCCGGAGGCCACGTTCTCGGCGTTGACCACGACGAACTCCAGCCCCAGCCGCCGGCGGATGCCTGGCAGGTGCGTGGACAGGGCCTCGCGCCCCGGCCGTCCGATCACGTCGCCAAAGAAGGCAAGCCGCATCTAATCCCTTTCCGTGGGCCGATAGCCCTGCTCGGTCAGTACGCCGTCCAGGGGCTGATCGAAAGGACCGAGCGGGATATCGGCCAGTTCCTGGGCGGCGTAGGCCAGGCCGATGGCGACAACGGGGCCGCCGGCGCGCAGGGCCGCCAGGGTGCGGTCGTAGAAGCCGCCGCCCTGGCCCAGCCGGCCGCCGCGGCGGTCGAAACCGAGCAGGGGACAGACGACGAGGTCGGGCCGTACGTCGGCCGCGTCCCCGGTGGGCGAGGGGATGCCGACGGCGTCGGGGCGCATCTGCCCGCCCTCGCTGAGCAGGCGGAACACCAGCGGCGCGTCCCGCTCCACCGCCACGGGCAGGGCGATGCGGGCGCCCTGGCGCTCCAGCATGGCGGCCAGGGGGTAAGGGTCCATCTCGGCCCCCTGGGGATGGTAGATCGCCGCCACGGCGAACCGGCCGAGCCCGGCGCGGGCGAAGGCCTGGGCGGCATGGACAGCGGCGTCCGGATCGGCCCGTTTGGCCTCGGCCCGGCGGGCGCGCAGCTCGGCCCGCAGGGCGGCCTTGGCGTCGTCAATTGGCATGGCGGTCATGCGTCCTTCGAGACGCCCGAGTTCCTCGGGCTCCTCAGGATGACGGGCCGGGTTGGGCTGCACAAACGTTCGTCATGCTGAGGAGCGCGAGGCTGAGCTTGTCGAAGCCTTGCGCGTCTCGAAGCACGCAGGAGAGATAGGGTGGCGGCGCCGCGAAGAGCCGTGGAGGGCGGTTCAATCCCCTCGGACCTGGCTTACCAGGTGGGCGCCGTGTGCCGGGGTCCACGAACCCAAGCAGGGACAGCTCCCGTCGAGATGAATTAAGGTCCCCGGGATATGGTTGCCTCCGACGAGAGCCGCAGCAAGACCCGCCGTGGTCCAAGGTAGGGCCTCCGACCCCCGGTCTCAAGCGCGACCGGCCCCTGGAAGCGGTTTCTTCAGGGTTTTCGGCCAAGGTAAGGTTACGAGACGACCTTAGGAGCCGGCTTACCATGAGCGCGACGACGCTGCGCCGACTAGACTCGGCGCGGGCCCGCTACGCCTTCCCAGCTCCGATCACCATGGCCTTCCAGCCGATCGTGGACGCCGGCTCGCGCGACATCTTCGCCTATGAGGCCCTGGTGCGGGGCGTGGACGGCGAGGGCGCCGCCGACATCCTGTCCCTGGTCGACATGACCAACCGGCGCGACTTCGACCAGCAATGCCGCATCACCGCCATGGAATGCGCGGCCCGCCTTGGGCTGAAGGACAGTTCGGCGGCCCTGTCGATCAATTTCATGCCCAATGCGGTGACCGATGCGGCGGCCTGCACCCGCATCGCCAAGGCCGCGGCCGAGAAGCTGAACTTCCCGACCCAGCGGATCATCTTCGAGTTCACCGAAGGCGAGCAGATCGACGACCCGACCCACCTGGGGCGCATCATCGCCGCCTATCGCGACGCGGGCTTCCGCACCGCCATCGACGACTTCGGGGCCGGCTACTCCGGCCTCACCCTGCTCGCCAAGTTCCAGCCCGACATCGTCAAGCTCGACATGGAGCTGGTGCGCGGCATCGACAGCGACCGGGTTCGCCGCTGCATCGTCTCCTCGATCCGGCGGATGTGCGACGAGCTCGGCATCGTGCTGGTGGCCGAGGGCATCGAGACCATGGGCGAATACGCAGTCCTGCGCGACCTGGGCGTCTCCCTGCTGCAGGGCTTCCTGTTCGCTCGGCCCCAGACCGAGACCCTGCCGATCCCGAGCTGGCCCCGCGGGCGGTAGCCCTTCAGCGGCTGATCAGTCCTTCGCTTCGGCCAGCCCTTCGGCGGCCCCATCGACCCCGGCCGGCGGCGGCGCGGGGCCGCGCCGGTTCTCCAGCGGCAGGGCGGGGATCAGCATCACCAGCAGCAGCGCCACGACCCCCACCGCCATGCCAACGGTGAAGAGGCCGGTGATCGCCTGCACCACCACCTCGCGCACGGCCGGATCGACCAGCACGGGAGCGGCGGCGTTGGCCGCGCTGGCGACCGGCGCGGCGCCGTCGCCCACCGCCATCCGCTGCAGGTCCGCCAGGTCCATCACATGGGCGGGCGCTCCGGGCGCCGCGGGCAGGCGGGCGGCGTTGACCGCCAGGTTGTGGGTCAGCAGCGCCCCGAAGATCGCCACCCCCACCGTGCCGCCGATCTGGCGGAAAAACTGCGTGGCCGAGGTGGCGACGCCGATCTGGCTGCGCGGCAGGGCGTTCTGGATGGCGATGTTGAAGGTGCTCATCGAGGGCCCCAGGCCAAAGCCCAGCAGCAGCATGCGCCACGCCAGGTCCCAGGTCCCGGTCTGGGCGGTGACCCGCGAGATCAGGAACAGGGCAAAGGTCATCATGGCCGCCCCGCCGATCAGGAACGGCTTGTACTGGCCGGTGCGGCTGATGGCCTGGCCGCTGGCGGTCGAGGCCGCGATCATCCCCACCATCATCGGCAGCATGGACAGGCCGCTGGTGGTCGCCGCCACGCCCTGGCCCAGCTGCATGTAGAGCGGCATGAAGGTCACGCTGCCCATGAAGGCGATGTTGATGGCGAAGTTGGCGGCGTTGGCGGTCGAGAAGACCCGGTTGCGGAACAGGTCCAGCGACAGGATCGGGTTCTCGACCCTGGCCTCGGCGGCCAGGAAGCCGAACAGCCCCAGGGCGGCCACGGCGAACAGCCCCACGACCGGCGGCGAGCCCCACGGGTAGGTGCGGCCGCCCAGGCTGAGCGCGAGCAGCAGGGGCACGAAGGCGACCACCAGCAGCCCCGCGCCCAGGAAGTCGATCTTGCCCGGAAACCGGTGGGTCAGTTTGGGCATCCTGGCGATGATCATGAACAGGGCCAGGGCGCTGATCGGCAGGTTGACGTAGAAGATCCAGCGCCAGCCGGCCACGGCCAGGCCGAACACCTGTGTGGTCCCCAGGTCGGTGAGGAAGCCGCCGATCACCGGCCCGAGGATCGAGGCCAGGCCGAACACCCCGCCGAACAGGCCGGCGAACTTGCCCCGCTCACGCGGGGGATAGAGGTCGGCGATGATGGCGAAGGCGGAGGTGAACAGGGCGCCGCCCCCCAGGCCCTGGACGGCGCGGAACACGATCAGCTGGGTCATGCCGCCGCCCAGGATCGGCAGGTCGCCGAACTCGCCCGCCAAGCCGCACAGGCCCGAACCGATCAGGAAGACGACGATGCCGGCGATCAGCACCGGCTTGCGGCCGTAGATGTCGCCGAGCTTGCCGTAGATCGGCACCGTAACCGTCGAGGACAGCATATAGGCGGTGGTGACCCAGGCGTAGAGGTTCAGCCCCTGCAGCTGGGCCGCGATCCGCGGCATGGCGGTCGAGACGATGGTGTTGTCGAGGGCGCCGAGCAGGAACACCAGCAGCACCCCGATCATGGTGATGCGGCGTTCCTGGGCCGTGAAGGTCTGCTGCGCCGGCTCGGCCTGGGACATGGGCGCCTCCCCCGGCGTCATGGCGTAACGACGGGACAGGCCCGATTAGGTTGCGAAATACGATATTTGATTCACACAAGCAAACGGCCCAACGGTGCTGTTGACCCCTAGTGCAGCGTCGGCCCGTCACGTCTGGCGGCCCGTTTGCGAGCGAAGATGTTGAGGCTCTCGACGAAGGCCGAGAAGGCCATGGCGGCGTAGATGTAGCCCTTGGGCACGTGGACCCCGAAGCCGTCGGCGATCAGCACCATGCCGATCATCAGCAGGAAGCCGAGCGCCAGCATCACCACGGTGGGGTTGTTGTTGATGAAGGCGGCCAGGGGCCCGGCCGCGACCAGCATCAGGCCGACGGCCACGATCACCGCCACCACCATGATCGGCAGGTGGTCGGTCATGCCGACGGCGGTGAGGATCGAGTCGATCGAGAACACCATGTCGAGCAGGATGATCTGCACAATGGCGGAGGCGAAGTTCTTCACCGCCGCCTCGCCGCCCGACATCAGGCTGGGCGCCGGCGCGGGGTCGACCGAGTGGTGGATCTCCCGGGTCGCCTTCCACACCAGGAACAGGCCCCCGGCGATGAGGATCAGGTCGCGCCAGGAGAAGTTCAGGTCGAAGGGGACGCGCCCGTCGGCGTCCGGCCCGGGGCTGAAGGGCAGGGAGAACACCGGGGCGGTCAGGCCGACGATGAAGCTGAGCGTGGCCAGCAGGGCCAGCCGCATGCCCAGGGCCAGGCCGATGCCGATGCGGCGCGCCTTGTTGCGGGATTCCTCCGGCAGCTTGTTGGTCAGGATCGAGATGAAGATGAGGTTGTCGATCCCCAGCACCAGCTCCATCACGATCAGGGTGATGAGGGCGGCCCAGGCGGCCGGGTCGGTCAGCAGAGGGGCGATGGCGTCCATGAGGCGTCCCGGCGAAAACTGTGCGGTTCAGTAATGGCCGCCGCGACGCCCCGCTTCAACGCCTCAGCCAAAAAACACCTGCCACATCAGCCGCCCGGGCAGGAAGGCGGTGATCCCGGCCACGATCAGCCCGCCGACGAAAAGGCCGGTCATGGTGCGGCTGTGAGCCCGGATGTGGTGACGACGGGCGGCGACCACGGCGATCGGCAGGGCGATCAGGGTCCAGCCCGAGAACAGGTGCAGCCAGGAAAAGCCGTGGCCGCGGCTGATCTGCTGGATGAATAGGCTGGCGACCGCCGCCCCGGCCATGGCGACCACCCAGCCCCAGCCCAGGGTCCTGTGCAGGCGGTTTCCCTTCACCCCGCTCATCAGGACGCCGCCGACGATCAGGGCGGCGACGACGGCTGCGACATGGATCTGGACGGCGGGAGAGGCGTCGGCCAGCAGCGACAGCCGCGGCCAGTGGAGGTCGGCCTCGGCCAGATAGCGGCCTGCCGCCCCAAGCCGGTCGGGCTTGAGGGCCAGGGCGGTGATCAGGGCCGTGGCGGCCACGCTGACCGCGGCCTGGAGGGCGAGGATCCGCATGTTGGGCCCCCGCTTGAGGTCTTGTCGGGAAAGGGACTGTTGCGACACGGTCGTGCTCCGCTAGTGAGGTTGGCGGGGCCAGACCTAGATCGGCCCTGGTGGAGACGTCGCTTGGCCCTGCGCGAACCATCGCCTGAACTTCGCGAACGGCGGTGGCCCGCCATTGGCGCTTCGTGGACGACTGGCCGCTGGGCGCGGGCCGTCGTGATCGCCCTGCTGGTCGCGGCCTTCCTCGCCTTCGCCGGCGCCTTCGGGACCGAGCACGCGCCGCTCGGCCTGCGCTTCGCCTACTGGGTCGGCCTGATGCTGGCCGGCACCCTGGTGGCCCGGGTGATCTATTGGGCCATGGACCGCGTCCCCTGGATCGACGAGCGGCCCCAGGCCCAGCTCGTCGCCGGCACCCTGGTCATGGCGGCGATCTACACCGTCATCGTCTGGGCCGTGTCGATCCAGGTGATGGGCGCCGCCCAGGGCCTGCCCCGCATGATCGACTACTTCGTCCCGGTTCTGATGGTCTCGGCGGTGATGACGGCCCTGAACGTCATGGCGGCGCGCCAGCCGCTGGAGACCCATGCCGGAGCGCCGGGGTCCGCGCCGGCCCGCTTCCTCGAGCGCCTGCCGCCCAGGCTCAGGGGCGCGGCCCTGCATGCTGTCCAGGCCGAGGACCACTATCTGCGCCTGCACACCGACCGGGGCTCGGACCTGATCCTGATGCGCCTCGCCGACGCCGTGGCCGAGCTGGAGGGCCTGGAAGGCGCCCAGACCCACCGCTCATGGTGGGTGGCCAAGGACGCGGTGCAGACGGCCCGCCGCGCCGACGGCCGGGCGATCCTGACCCTGAAGTCCGGGGTCGAGGCGCCGGTGAGCCGGAGTTATGTGAAGGCGCTGAAGGCCGAGGGGTGGTTCTAAGCCGTCAAAATTTATCGTCATCACCCGGCTTGTCCGGGTGACCCAAACGACGCGTCAGGGCTGGATAGGTCGCTTGGGTCCCCCGGATCGCCCTACGGGCGACCGGAGGATGCCGCGAGAAGTCAGAGCTTGGCGATGACGGCGTCGCCCATCTGCCGGGTCGTGGTCTTGCCGCCGAGGTCGCCGGTGCGGGCGCCGGCGTTGAGGGCGGCTTCGCAGGCGGCGAACAGGCGGTCGGCCAGGTCGGTGCGGTCCAGCGACCAGCGCAGGGCCATTTCGAACGACAGGATCGCCGCCAGCGGATTGGCGATCCCCTTGCCGGCGATGTCGGGGGCCGAGCCGTGGATCGGCTCGTACAGGCCGGGCTTGCCGGGGGCGCCGAGGGCGGCCGACGGCAGCAGGCCGATGGAGCCGGTGCACATCGAGGCCTCGTCCGACAGGATGTCGCCGAACAGGTTGTCGGTGACGATGACGTCGAACTGCTTGGGGTTCTTGACCAGCTGCATGGCGCAGTTGTCGGCCAGCATGTGCTCCAAGGTCACGTCGGCGTAGTCGCGTTTGTGCAGGTCGGTGACGACCTCGCGCCAGAACAGGCCGCTTTCCATCACATTGGACTTCTCGGCCGACACCACCTTGTTGCGACGGCCGCGGGCCAGTTCGAAGGCGACGCGGGCGACGCGCTCGATCTCGCTGGTCGTATAGGTCTGGGTGTCGAAGCCACGGCGCTGGCCGTCGGCCAGGGTCTCGATGCCGCGCGGCTCGCCGAAATAGACCCCGCCGGTCAGCTCGCGGACGATCATGATGTCGAGGCCGGCGACGACCTCGCGCTTCAGGGTCGACGCATCGGCAAGAGCGTCGAAGCACAGGGCCGGGCGCAGGTTGGCGAAGACGTCCATGTCCTTGCGCAGGGTCAGCAGCGCCATCTCGGGCCGCAGGTGGCGCGGGGCCGAGGCCCATTGCGGGCCGCCCACGGCGCCCATCAGCACGGCGTCGGCCTTCAGCGCGGCCGTGCGGGTCTCCTCCGGCAGGGGCGTGCCGTGGCTGTCGTAGGCCGTGCCGCCGTAGGGGCGCTCCTCGACCTCGAGCTCCAGGCCGGCGTTGGCGGCCAGCCAGTCGATCACCCGCCGCACCTCGGCGATCACCTCAGGGCCGATGCCGTCGCCGGGCAGGAGGAGGAAGGTCTTGGCCATCAGATCGGCTCCGGGTCGCTGGCTTGGTAGATCGAAAGGTTGCGCTCGCCGACGCCGAGGGCGTCACGGGCGGCGCGCCACACGTCCATGTGCGGCGCCTTGAGATGGGCGTCGAGGGCGGCGCGGTCGCGCCACACCTCCGAGACCCGGATCAGGCCGGCGTCGAACGGGTCGAGGCCATAGGCGTAGTAGATGCAGCCGTCCTCGGCGTGGGTGGCCGCCAGCACCGCCGCCATCGGCGCGCGCAGGGCCTCCAGCCTGTCCGGCGGGCAGCGGACCGTGCCGACCACCAGGATCACGCGGCGATCCAGGGCTGGGTCATGCGGCGCTTCTCCTCGTAGCTGTCGATGTCGCCGCCGTGCAGCAGGGTCTCGCCGATGGCGTCGAGGCCGAGGAGCAGCTTCCTCTTGCGCCCCGCCTCGATCTCGAAGCTGTGCGCCTTGCCGTCTGGGCCGGTCACCGTCTGGGCCTCGAGGTCGATGGCGAAGGTGTGGTTGCCGCCGCGCGCCTGCTCCATCAGGTGCTCGATCTGGTCCTCGGGCAGGGTGATCAGCAGCAGACCGTTGCCCGTCGAGTTGTTGAAGAAGATGTCGGCGAAGGACGGGGCGATCACGCACTTCACACCATAGTCCAGCAGGGCCCAGGGGGCGTGCTCGCGCGACGAGCCGCAGCCGAAGTTGTCGCCGGCGATCAGGATGTTGGCGTTGCGGTAGCCCGGCTGGTTGAGGACGAACTCGGGCCGCTCGCGGCCCTGGTCGTCATAGCGCATGGCGTTGAACAGGCCCTTGCCCAGGCCGGTCCGCTCCACGGTCTTGAGGAACTGGGCGGGAATGATCTGGTCGGTGTCGATATTGGCCAGAGGCAGCGGCGCGGCGCGGCCTTCCAGACGATTGAACGGTTCCATGGTCGCTCCCGAAAGTCGCGGCCGTTTGAAAGCGCTGCGGGCGCGCGGGTCAAGGAAAACTCCCGCCTCGAAACCGTGACGCGGGGCGGCTATTCTCCGGCATGACCGAAGTCGCCGCCATCCCCGCCCTGCTCGACACGCTGGAGGCCCTGTACGCGGAATCGTGCACGGCCCTGCGCGACGCCCTCGCCGCCTACATCAAGGACGGGACCCGCCCCGATCCCCAGGCGCGGGCGCGGGGCCTGTTCGCCTATCCGGAGATCCGGCTGACCTACACCCCGGACGGGCCGCCGCCGCGGGTGTTCCGCGCCTTCGCCCGCATGAACGAGGCCGGGACCTACGCGACCTCCGTCGCCCGGCCGGCCCTGTTCCGCGACTATTTCTCCGAACAGCTCACCCTGCTGGTGCAGGACTTCGGCGTGACGATCGCGGTCGGGCGCTCGGACCAGGAGATCCCCTACCCCTATGTCCTCGACGGCGCGGCGGACCTCGCGGTGGACCAGGCGGCGGCCGAGGGGCTGTCACGGTTCTTCCCGACGCCGGTGCTGTCGCACATCGGCGACGAGGTGGCCGACGGGGTTTGGTCGTGGGCCCTGGAATCGGCCCGGCCGCTGGCCATGTTCGACGGGCCGCGCGTCGACTTCAGCCTGGCGCGGCTCAAGCACTACACCGGCGCCCCGGCCGAGGACGTGCAGGGCTTCGTCCTGCTGACCAACTACCACCGCTACGTCGACGAGTTCGTCCGCTGGGGTTTGAGCGAGCTCAGGGCCGGCCGCTACCAGGCCCTGTCGGGGCCGGGGTTCCACGTCACCGCCGACAGCGAGAACGCCGAGCAGCAGATCGCCGACGCCCCGTGGCGGCGCTTCCAGATGCCCGCCTACCACCTGATCGCGCCGGGCGGGCAGGGCGTCAGCATGGTCAACATCGGGGTGGGGCCATCCAACGCCAAGACCATCTGCGACCACCTGGCGGTGCTGCGGCCCCAGGCCTGGCTGATGATCGGCCACTGCGGCGGCCTGCGCGGCAGCCAGAACATCGGCGACTATGTCCTGGCCCACGCCTATCTGCGCGACGACCATGTGCTGAACGAGGTGCTGCCCCCGGAGATTCCCATCCCGCCGATCGCCGAGGTGCAGGTGGCGCTCAGCCGCGCCGCCGAGATCGTCACCGGCGAGGCGGGCGACGCCCTGAAGCAGCGGATGCGCACCGGCACGGTGGTGACCACCGACGACCGCAACTGGGAGCTGCGGTTCACGACCTCCGCTCTCAGGTTCAACCAGTCCCGCGCCGTCGCCATCGACATGGAATCGGCCACGGTGGCGGGCCAGGGCTACCGCTTCCGCACCCCCTACGGGACCCTGCTGTGCGTCTCCGACAAGCCCCTGCACGGAGAGATCAAGCTGCCGGGCCAGGCCAACCGCTTCTATGAGCAGGCCATCTCCGAGCACCTGATGATCGGCCTGACCGCGGTGGATCTGCTGCGCGAAGAGGGGGCCCAGCTGCACTCCCGCAAGCTGCGCGCCTTCGACGAGCCGCCGTTCCGGTGACCGCGCTGGCTCGGAAAATTTCGCGAGAGTGAACGGATGTTCCGTAGGCAGTTGGAAAATCAGCGCCAACGCCTAAAAAGAACCGCGTCCGCCGCCCTGTCCGGCGAACCGGAGGGGGCGACGGACGCGAGGGACTTTGGACCTCCATCCAAGGCTGTAGTTTGCGACGCCCGGGCTCCGGGTTCTAATCACCATGGCGTGAGG
This sequence comes from Caulobacterales bacterium 32-69-10, assembly GCA_002280485.1. Next base: position 3,849 of record NCED01000022.1, on the reverse strand, counting down.
ACGGCTCAAGCGTGAAAAGTTTCCAGGCTCCCCACCGCGTTCTGATGGGGCCAGGCCCTTCCGAAGTCTCGACCCGCGTGCTTCAGGCTGCGGCCCGGCCGACCATCGGTCACCTCGATCCCGCCTTCCAGGGCCTGATGGAGGAGGTCAAGGCCGGCCTCGCCCGGCTGTTCCGGGCCTCCGACCATGCCTGCATTCCCCTGCCCGGTCCCGGCACCGCCGGGATGGAGGCGGCCATGCTGAACCTGCTGGAGCCCGGCGACGTGGCGGTGGTCGCCGTCAACGGCGTCTTCGGCGGCCGCCTCGCCGACATGGCCCAGCGGGCCGGCGCGGAAGTGGTCCTGGTCGAGCATGAATGGGGCGAGCCGATCGACCCCAAGAAGGTCGAGGCGGCCCTGTGGGCCCGCGGCGCCAAGCTGTTCGCCATGGTCCACGCCGAGACCTCCACCGGCGTCCTGTCCGATCCCGGCCCCCTGTGCGCCATCGCCCGCGAGCACGGCGCCCTGACGGTGGTCGACTGCGTCACCTCCCTGGGCGGCGTCCCCGTCAATGCGGCCGAATGGGACGCGGACGTGCTCTATTCGGGCACCCAGAAGTGCCTGTCGGCGCCCCCCGCCTTCGGGGGCCGCGCCAAGGCGGCGATCCAGGCGCGCAAGACCAAGCCGCGGACCTGGCTGAACGACCTGTCGCTGCTGATGAGCTACTGGGGCGGCGAGGGCGGCCGCGCCTACCACCACACCGCCCCGATCAACGCCATCTACGGCTTGCACGAGGCCCTGGTGGTCCTGTTCGAGGAGGGCCAGGAGGCCTCGTTCGCCCGCCACGCCAAGATGCATGAGGCGCTGGCCTCGGGTCTGGCCGCCCTCGGCCTCGACTTCCACGTCGCCAAGGCCCACCGCCTGCCGCAGCTGAACACGGTGGTCGTGCCCGACGGGGTGGACGAGGCCGCCGTGCGCCAGCGCATGCTGGACCGCTTCGGGGTCGAGATCGGTTCGGGGCTGGGCCCGCTCAAGGGCAAGGTCTGGCGGATCGGCCTGATGGGCGCCTCGGCCAGCCCCCTCCATGTGCGACTGTGCCTGACCGCCCTGGCCGAAGCCCTCGCCGCCCAGGGCCAGGCCGCCTCGATCACCGACGCCCTGACCGCGGCCGAGGCGCGGTTCTAGACTCGCCCCATCCGGCGCTTCGCAGGGAGGAGCGGGGGTGTCGCCCCCCGTCCTGCTCCCCTGCGAAGCGGGGGAGCTGTCGGCGAAGCCGACTGAGGGGGCCTCTTACCGCTGCGCGCCTTCCAACGCGCCCCAGCTGCGGCCCGCCGCGCCCGCCGGCCCGGGCGCCGCGGCGCCGCGCAGATAGGCGAGGTTGGCGTTGGCCAGTTCGGGCGGCAGGGTCCGGCGCATGATCTGTTCGGCTTCGGCCACCTTGCCCTGCAGCCCCAGCACCAGGGCGAGGTTCAGCCGCTCCTGCGCCCGCGCCTCCGGCCGGGTCACGGCCTTGCGCAGCAGGGCCTCGGCCTGGGCGGTTTCGCCGCGGCCGGCCAGCAGCAGGGCCATGTTGGACAGCACCGCGGCGTTGTCGGGGCTCAGCGCCAGGGCCTGCTGATAGGCTTGGATCGCCTCGTCGGGGCGTTCACTCTGCTCCAGGGCGACGCCCTTCAGCGACAGGGGCCGCCAGTCGCGGGGGGCGACCTTCTGGGCCCGCTCCAGGGTGGCCACGGCGTAGAAGCCCTGGTTGACGCCGATCTTGGCCCGGGCGTTCTCCAGCAGGGCCTCGATATTGTCGGGGGCGATGACGACGGCGGCCTCGGCGGCCTGCACCGCCTCCTCGTTGCGGCCGAGCGCCCGCAACGCCTTTGACAGCTTGATCGAGGCCTCATAGTCGGTCGGGTCGCTCTGGGCCTCGCGCAGCCAGAAGGTGGCCTGGGTCAGGGGCTCGGCCCGGTCGGCGGCGGCGCGCTGCTCCGGCGTGGCCCGGCGCACCTCCCGCACCTGAGGCGCGGCGGCGCCCGGCCTGGCCTCGGCGGACTTGGCGGCTTCGGGCTTGGGCTTGGCCTTGCCGAACAGGGCGAAGGCGGGCGTGGCGGCGCAACTCATCGCCAGGATAGCGGCGAGCGCGGTTGCGAGGCGGGCGGGCTTGGGACACATCTGGGGTCGATCCATCTATCGAGACGGCGTCGCCACAGCATGGCCGGGCGCGATCAACGAACCGTTAAGCATAAGTCCGCGAGGAGCCGCCCGTGTCCGAGACCCTGCCGCACCACCTTTCGGACGGATTGCATGCGGCGGGCCAGGCGCCCGCGACCATCCCCATCCACATCCTGCGCGAGGCCGACCTGGACGCCGCCCTCGAAGCCGCCGGCCCCGCCACGGCGGCGCTGGCCGCCGCTCACGAGTTCAAGGCCGCGGCCGGCCAGGTGCTGGTCGTGCCGGGCGAGGGCGGGATCGGCCGGGTTCTGTGCGGCCTGGGCTCGGGCTCCAGCCCGATGGCCCTGCGCGCCCTGCCCGGCAAGCTGCCGGCCGGCGACTACCGCTTCGAGGCCCTGGCCGGCCTCGACCCCGAGTTGGCGACCCTGGCCTGGTCGCTCGGGCGCTACGGCTTCGACCGCTACAGAAGCGACCGCAAGGCGGACAGGCGGCCGTCCCTGGCGGCGCCCGAGGGGGTCGAGGTGGAGGCTGTGCGGCGCATCGCCCACGCCTGCGCCCTGGCCCGCGACATGGTCAACACCCCGGCCAACGACATGGGGCCAAGGCAGATCGAGACCATCGCCCGCGAGATCGCCGAAGAACACGGCGCGACCATCACGGTGGTCGCCGGCGAGGCCTTGCTGGATGAGGGCTATCCGGCCATCCACGCCGTCGGCCGCGCCGCCGCCCCCGGGCGCGAACCGCGCATGATCGAGATCAGCTGGAACGGCGCCGGCGCGGATGCGCCCGTGCTGGCCCTGGTCGGCAAGGGGGTGGTGTTCGACACCGGCGGGCTCGACATCAAGCCTTCCGCCGGCATGCGCACGATGAAGAAGGACATGGGCGGCGCCGCCCACGCCCTGGCCCTGGCCCGCATGGTCATGGGCGCCAGGCTGCCGGTGCGGCTGACCGTGCTGCTGCCAGTGGTGGAGAACGCCATCTCCGGCGACGCCATGCGGCCGGGCGACGTCCTCGCCTCGCGCAAGGGCCTCTCGATCGAGGTCGGCAATACCGACGCGGAAGGCCGGCTGATCCTGGCCGACGCCCTGGCCCGGGCCGGAGAGCTGGCCCCCGACCTGACCATCGATCTGGCGACCCTGACCGGCGCGGCGCGGGTGGCGCTCGGGCCCGAGGTGATCCCCTTCTTCACCGCCGACGACGCCCTGGCGGCCTCGCTCTCGGTGGCGTCGGGCCGGACCTTCGATCCCCTGTGGCGGCTGCCCCTGTGGGCCGGCTACGGCGAGTCGCTGAACAGCGAGGTGGCCGACCTCGCCAACGACCCGGCCGCCTGGGCCCAGGCCGGGGCGATCACCGCCGCCCTGTTCCTGCAGAGGTTCGCGCCCCAGAGCGGGTCGTGGGTCCACCTCGACGTCTTCGCCTGGAACGCCCGGGGCCGCCCCGGCTGGCCCGCCGGCGCCGAGGCGCAAAGCATCCGGGCCCTGTTCCGGGTCCTGCAGGACCGCTACGGCGGGGCCGCGTGATCGCCACGACCGCCGTCCCGACGGCCGCCCTGCGCGCCGGGCCCGACCGGACGACCGAACAGGTCGACCAACTGCTGTTCGGCGAGGCCTTCGAGGTGTGGGAGACGAGGGACGACTGGTCCTACGGCCGCGCCCTGCGCGACGGCTACGTCGGTTGGGTGGTGTCGGACTTCCTGGCGCCGGGCGCGCCG
>NCED01000021.1 GCA_002280485.1 Caulobacterales bacterium 32-69-10 | reverse complement strand
GGCGTTCCGCTCGCCCTACTACTCGGACGCCTCGACCTCGATCTACACGCGGCTGCCGCAATCGCTGGTCTTCAACCTGCGCACGGGCTTCAGGACCACCGGAAACTGGGACGCGTCCTTCTGGGTCAAGAACCTGTTCGACGAGACCTACCTGCAGTTCGTCACGGTGCAGACCGGGAACTCGGGGCTGGTCATCGGCACGCCCGGCGACCAGCGGACGGTCGGCGTGACCTTGAGGGCTCGATACTGAAGCGGGGTCGTTGGCCGGCGGCTTGCAGGGGCGGGGCGACCGTCCCAGGAGAGTACGATCGTGCGCTTCGAAGTGATCGTGCCCCGGCAGCAATCCGAGCTGTTCAACACCGCCGTCTATCGGTTCCTGGAGGCGCGCCTGACCACGACCGACGACCTGGTCAAGCTGCACACCGAACCGCGGGGCGAGCTGATCAAGAAGGAGGTCACCTTGTGGAGCGAGGCCGCAGTGGCCGATTTCGCCCGCTACTGGGCGAGCTTCCCCAAGCGGGCCGGCTGACCTTTTTCCCGGCCCATTGCGCGAATAGGCTCGCCAAACCCGAGGCCGTCAGCGAAAGACCGGGATGCCCAAGGACGCTCCCAAGGCCGCACCCCAGACCGCTCCGAAGCGCCGCCGCAACGCCGAGGCGACCCGCGAGGCCATCATCGAGGCCGCTCGGGTGCGCTTCATGAGCAGCGCCTATGAACAGGTGTCCCTGCGCGACGTGGCCGCCGCCGCCGGTATCGATCCGGCCCTCGTCATCCGCTACTTCGGCTCCAAGGAGGGCCTGTTCGAGCGGGTGCTGACCACCGAACTCGTCGCCCCCGAGCACGGGGTGGGCGACCCTAAGACCTTCGGCGAGCGGATGGCCGAGGCGGCCTTCCGCAACGACCCGGCCCATCACCGCTACGAGACGATCAACACCGCCATCTGGTCGGCCGCCTCGCCGACCGCCGCCCGCATCGTCAAGCGCGACGTGGAGGAGCGGTTCATCAAGCCGATCGCCGCCAGTCTGGAGGGGCCGGACGCCGAGGTGCGGGCCGCCCTGATCATGGCCTTGATGATGGGCACGGCCATCCTGCACCGCATGCTGGAGGTCCCGCCCCTGGACGGGGACGACCTGTCCGCCGTCACGCCCCACCTGGCTTCCGTGCTGCAGCACCTGGCCGACGGGGACTGAGGGAGAATATGCGCCCCCACCGGCCCTCCGGGCCTCCTCCCCCGCTTCGCAGGGGAGGAGGAGAGGCGTCCAGTCTGCTCCCCTGCGGCAGCGGGGGAGCTGCCGGCGAAGCCGACTGAGGGGGCCTCTTAAGCCTTCCCCTCGACCTGGGCCCGCATGCGCGCCTCGTGCTCGAGGATTTCGGGGGTGGCGGTGGTGAAGTCCTCGGCGGCGAAGATCTGGCGAATCTCGATTTCGCTGTCCTCGCCGGGCATGGGGTTCGGCGCCTGCTTGATCCAGTCGATGGCGTCCTGAAGGGAGCCGACGTTGAAGATCCAGAAGCCGGCGATCAGCTCCTTGGTCTCGGCGAAGGGGCCGTCGATCACGGCGCGGTCGTCGCCGGAGAAGCGGACGCGGGCGCCTTTGGAGCTGGGGTGCAGGCCCTCGCCGGCGACGAGCACGCCGGCGTCGAGCAGGCGCTGGTTGTAGGCGCCCATTTCGGTCATGAGCTCGACGCTCGGCATCTCGCCGGCTTCGGACGCCTTGCTGGCCTTGACCAGAACCATGAACTTCATCGTCATCTCCTTCCTGGTGTTTGTTCAGAACCGCTGTTCTGTCCCGAGGACGGACGGGGCGGGGCGATGGCGACACGCTCCGACGGAACTTTTATCGCGCCCCGGCCCGTTCGATGGCGGCGTTGAGGGTCTCCAGGGTGAAGGGCTTGCGGATGATGGACGCGCCGTTGCCCACCGAGGCCTCCAGTTGGGCGATGTCGGCATAGCCGCTGGCGAAGACGATCGGCAGGCGCGGCCAACGGGCCAGGGCGGCGGTGGCCAGCTCAGCCCCGTTCATCCCTGGCATGGCGAAGTCGGCCAGCATCACGTCCGGCGCCGCCCCCTCCAGCAGCCGCAGCGCCGTGGGGCCGTCGGGCGCCTCGGTCACCTTGTGCCCCAGCGCCCGCAGGAGCTCGCCCAGCAGGGAGCGGACCTCGGCGTCGTCGTCGACGACCAGCACCCTCTTGAGGGTGACCCCCTGGGGGACACGGTCGGCCGGCGTGGGCTCGGGCGGCGGCGCCGGGTCCACGTCGCGGGCCTGGCGCAGCATGAGCGAGACGGTCGTCCCCTGGCCGGGTTCGCTGGCTATGCGCGCCGTGCCGCCTGACTGCCGGGCCATGGCGTAGACCTGGGCCAGGCCCAGGCCCGTGCCGTGGCCGACCCCCTTGGTGGTGAAGAAGGGCTCGAAGGCGCGGGCCCGCACCTCGGGGTCCATCCCGGGGCCGTTGTCGGCGATGCAGAGCTCCAGATAGGTGTCGTCCTCAAGCTCCGGGTCGCCCCGGACCTCGACGGGCTTCAGCGATACGGTCAGCACCCCGCCCTCGGCCATGGCGTCGCGGGCGTTCACGGCCAGGTTCAGGACCGCCATCTCCAGCTGGGTCGGATCGGCCAGGACCGGGATCGGCGCGCTGTCGAGGTCGAGACGGACCTCGACCATGGGGCCGACCGTCGAGGAGAGCAGGGACGACATGCCCTCGACCACTTCGGACACGACCAGCGGCTTGAGTTGCAGCTGCGAGGCGCGGCTGAAGGCGAGCAGCTGCGAGGTCAGCTTGTGGCCGCGCTCGGCGGCCTGCAGCCCCACCTCGGCCAGCCGCGCCACCCGCTTGCCGTCTTCCGGCGCGCGGCGGATCAGGTCGAACCCGCCCTGCATGGCCTGGAGCAGGTTGTTGAAGTCGTGGGCGATGCCGCCGGTGAGCTGGCCCAAGGCCTCCATCTTCTGGGCCTGCAGCAGGGCCTCCTCGGCGCGCTCGCGTTCCAGCGCCGCGCGCCTGAGGTCCTCATTGACCCGGGCCAGTTCGGCCGCGCGCCGGTCGAGCGCCCTGTAGGCCCGGCCCAGCAGGGCCATGAACAACAGGGACATGACCACCAGCAGGGAGGCGCCCCCATGGCGCGCGAAAGTGACCTGGAGCGGCTCGGGCACGGTGGACAGGAACACCCGCCCCAGCACGGTGCCGTTCTCCGACACCGGCCGCACGATCTGCAGCCGCCCGCCGCGGATCCAGCGCGTGCTCGCCGGTGAAGCGGAGGGGGGCGGGGGCGCGGCCGCCTCGCCCCCTCGGCTGAAGCTGGCGAACACCCGGCCGCGCAGGTCGTAGATGGTGGCCGACTGCAGCTGCGGATTGACGCTGAGGGCGTCGATGTAGCCCTGGGCGGCCTTCCTGTCGTCGAAGGCCAGGGCGGCGGTGACGCTGGCGGCGAGGATGTCGGCCTGCACCCCGGTCTCGCGCGTCCGATTGTTGCGGTAGGCCCGCTCATTGACCGCGGCGAGGGCCAGCCCGCTCAGCAGCAGTATGGCCACCGCCATCATGACGAAGGAGAGTTTGCGTCGTTCCAATCCGGCTTTGCCCAGTTGCATGCGGCTAGCCCCTCGCCCGGACAGCAAGGGCCAGGCCGAGCAGCTTGGAGCTGATCGTCAGGCCGTTCCCCGCGGCCGCGCCCGGATCGACCTCGAAGCGGACCCGCTTTTGGGCGACCACCAGATGCAGGATGCCGCGCGGGCCGTCCCCGTCGGCGCTGTCGGTCACGGTCAGCACCGGGGCGCCCTGCACCGCCGTCAGGGCCTCGGCCACCGACTGGCCGGCGGACTTGCGCACATACATGACATGGCAGGCGACGCGGCCTTCCACCTTGGCGAGGCGGCGGATCTCGACCTTGTGGTCGCCCACGCTCTGGCCGGAGACCGCGGCGTCCAGCACCCGCCCGAACGGGTCGGGGCCGACCACGCAGACCTGGAGCGGCGCGCCGGCCGGCAGCGACGCCGGCGGCCATTCCACGAAGGGGGCGAACTTGTAGAGGTAGGCCGCCTTGACCGCATATTCGGACGCCCCTTGCGCGGCCGCGGTTCCGGCCGGGGCCAGGGCGCAGGCCGAGACCGCCGCCAGGGCGGACAGTCGCGCGCAGCAGGAGAGGCGGCGGGCTTTCACCTCAACGCGTCCAGCGCAGGCTGACGAAGGCGCTGCGCGGGATTTCGCTGCGCCGGTCCTCGCTGGCCTCCGCATGCTGGGCCTGCAGCAGATTGTTGCCGACCAGGGCCAGCTCCAGGTTGGGCTTCACGCGCCAGGCGATGCGGGCGTCGGCCTCGGCATAGGCCTTGGCGCCCAGGTAGCCGGAGGCGTTCAGCTCAGGCACGTCGTCGACGTAGCGCAGCCGCACGTCGAGATCGACATCGCGCGACAACCGGAACTGCGACCCGAGCTTGGCCCAGTAGCCGGGGTCGGCGCCGCCGGACTCGAACTGGGCGATGTCGAGGCTTCCGGGCTTCAGTTCGAAGCGCTTGGCGATGGCGGTGAAGCCGGCGTTGAGCCGCCACCACGGCCGGACATCATAAGTCCCCCACAGCTCCATCCCCAGGACCCGCCCGCGCATGCTGTTGCCGACGAAGATCGGCAGGCGGGCGGGCGGCGTGAGGTCGTTGGTGCGCAGGTCGTCGTAGTCGTTCCAGAAGGCCGAGGCCGAAAAGGTCAGCTTCTCGAGGGGCTGGGCCCGGTAGCCGGCCTCGTAGGCGATCAGCGTCTCGGCGCCGAAGACGCCCGGGACCACAACGTCGGGGATGGAGAAATCGCGCTCCACCCGCGAGGGGTTGCGGATCGCCCGCGACACCGAGGCCCACAGCATCTGGTCGTCGGTCGCCCGCCAGGCCAGGCGGACGTTCGGCATCAGTTCTGTCTGGGTGTAGCTGTTGTTCTCGGCCTTGAGGCCGAGGGTGAGCGTGAGGTTGGACGACAGGGCGACTTCGTCCTGGACGAAGGCGTTGGCTATGGTCACGCGCCTGGCGGCAGGGTCGAGCAGCTGGGGCCCCAAGACGGGCCGGAAGGCGTCGTCGATGATCCGGTAGCCGGCTCCCCACATCAGCTGGTGCCGTGAACCGAGCGCGAAGGCGTGCTGGAGCTGGATGTCCCAGATGTCGAGAGCGTCGTTGATCAGGTTCGCCTCGCGCCGAACCCGGTCGTAGTAGCCCTGCACCTGCAACTCGCCGCCCCGGCCGAACTGGTGCGTCCAGCGGCCGAGCACATTGGCCCCACGCACATAGCCCGAGGTCGCCCCGAGCGATTCTTCGATGGAGCCGTCATGGATGTCGCCCTGGACGGTGAGGTCGTCGGCGGTTCCTCTCCAGTCGAAGCGGAAGCCGGCCTGGGCCGAGTCCCAACCGTTGCGGGCGCTGGCGCCGTTCGCCCGCTTCAGGTCGCCCCGCACCACCCCGGTCCCGTAGACGCGGAAGGCGGCGTTGTCGCCGATGCGACCGCCGTAGCGCAGCCGCAAGTCGCTATCGAGCGTCCCGGCCGCGGCGCTGGCCAGCAGGCCCTGGGTGTCCATGGCGCTGCGGGTGGTGACGTTGACCACCCCGTTGACCGCGTTGGCGCCCCACAGCGACCCGCCTGGGCCGGAGACCACCTCGATGCGATCCACGTCGTCGAGCACGACGTGGTGCTGGTCCCAGAACACGCCGGAAAGCAGGGTGGAATAGACGCTGCGGCCGTCGATCATCACCAGCAGCTTCTGGGCGGCTTCCTGGCTGGCGAAGCCCCGGGCGCTGATCGAATAGTCCAGGGCGTCGACCCGGTTGACGTTCAGGTTGGGCGCCAGCCGCAGGGCCTCCGGCAGGCTAAGGGCGCCCGAACGACGCAGGTCGTCATTGGTGATGACGTAGATGGAGCCCGGCGCGACGGCCAGGGGCTCTGGGCGGCGCGAGATCGTGGTCACGTCGATCTGGCCGAGTTCCTCCAGAGACAGCCGCGAAAGATCGCTATCTGAGATTCGGGCGATCTGGGCCGTCGCCAGTTGCGGCGCCGCCAGGGCGGCTGCGGCGGCCAGCGCGAGCACGCGCCGATCCCTGCGGGCCCGGTGTCTCATCAGCGAAAGCCGCAAACAGACCCCCCTTTTTCACGCAATCGGACCGTTTAGAGCAAAAGCCCGGACCGGATGCGAGCGAAACAGGCCGCGATCTGCGGCCGATCTGATGCCTAACGCGCCAGCGGCGCATTCGTCCGTGGTGCAGCATCTTTCCCTTCTGTCCCACGTTTCGTCATAAACGGCCTCTAGCGCGGACTGAGGCGGTGCGCCGGAGCCGATTCCCGGCCCGTGGCCGAGTTTGCGTAGGGCAGGGAACGGACGTTTGGCATCGGTAAGGCTCGCCCTCGCGACCGCGGTCGTCGCCTGCGCTCTGGCGGGACCGGCCTTCGTCTGGGCCGCCCCCGCCGAGCGGGCGGCCCGGGTGGACGGCGTGGACGACCGCGCGCTCAAGGCGGCCATCGAGCGCGCCGTGGGCGAGCAGCGCGCGGCCCCCGCCAACCGGTTGGAGTCCCGCCGCCGGGCCCGCGACGCCGCCGACAACGCCGAGGCGCTGCTGCGCTCCGAGGCCTATTACGCCAGCGTCATCGAGCCGGATATCGGCGAGGGCGACCAGCCGCCGGCCTTCATCAAGGTCACCCCGGGCACGCGCTTCCTGTTCGCCGACCCGAAGGTGGACTGGATCGCGCCCGAACCGGGCGTCGCGGCGAAGGCCGCGTCCCTGGAGGCCCTCGACATCGTGCCCGGCGCCCCCGGCCGGGCCGCCGACATCCTCGACGCCGAGGGGCGGGCGGTGGCGGCCCTGCAGTTCTACGGCCACGCCGACGCGGTGGCCCAGCCGCGCGAGGTGATCGTCGACCACGCCGACAAGACCGTTCGCCCGACCTTCAAGATCGCCGCCGGCGCCCCCGTCCGCCTGGGCGCGATCCGGCTGGAGGCGGCGGGCCGCACCCGCCCGGGCTGGGTCAACAACCTGGCCCCTTGGAAGGGCGGCGACCTCTACACGCCCAACGCCGTGGCCGAGCTGGAGCGGCGCCTGCTCGACGCCCAGGTCTACGACCAGGTGACGGTGGCCCTGGCCCCGGCGGCGCAGACCGATCCCCAGGGCCGGCGCCCGGTGGTGGTCGGGCTGGCCGACCGGCGACCGCGCTCGCTGGAGGTCAGCGCCGGCTATTCCACCACCGAAGGGGCGGACGGGTCCTTGCGGCTGTCGTTCTTCAACCGACTCGGCCGCGCCGACACCCTGGCGCTGGAGGCTCGCTACGGCGAACTGGGCGGCCGGCTGGGCGTCGATCTGAGCCTGCCGCACTGGCGCCGCCCGGGCCGGACCCTGAAGCTGACGGCCGAGGCCTTCCGCGACACCACCAACGCCTACGACCAGTTCGGCCAGGCTCTGCGCGCCGACCTGACCAACCGCTACGGCCGCACCACCTATTTCACCCGCGGCGTCTCGCTGGTGCAGAGCCACGTCAACGACAACCATACCGTCGACGACGGGGGCACCGGCGCCCTCGACCTGGTGGCGTTGAAGGGGCTTCTGGCCCTGGCGCTGGACCGGTCCGACGACCCCCTGAACCCGACCCGCGGCTGGCGCGCCGAAGCCCGGGTGGAGCCGACCTTCGTCACCGGCGAGGACGGCCTGATCTACGCCCGCTCCCAGGCCCAGGTCTCGGCCTACCTGCCGGTCGGGGGGGCCAAGACGGTGCTCGCCGGCCGGGTCAGGCTCGGCTCCATCGTCGGCGGCAGCTACCGGTCGGTGCCGGCCTTCGACCGCTTCTACGCCGGCGGCGGCGGCTCGGTGCGCGGCTACGGCTACCAGAGCGTCGGGCCCAAGTACCCCGACGGCGACCCGCAGGGGGGCCTGTCGCTGTTCGAGGCGTCCGCCGAGGTGCGCCACAACTTCACCCAGACCATCGGCGCCGTGGCCTTCGTCGACGCCGGTTCGGTCGGCCAGGCGGTCAACCCCAACTTCGGCGCCGTCCGCTACGCCGTCGGCCTCGGCCTGCGCTACAACCTCGCCTTCGCCCCCATCCGCGTCGACGTCGCCACGCCCCTGCAGCGGGTCAAGGGCGAGGGGCTCTTCCAGCTGTACGTCTCGATCGGGCAGAGCTTTTGAGCACGCACGCGCCCCCGCCGCCGCCTGACGCCCCGGAGATGACGCCGGAGGAGGAGGCTCACCGCGCCCACCGGCTCAGGAACATCGCCCGCCGCCGGCGCCGGCGGCGGGTCGGCACCGCCGGTTTCTTCGCCCTGCTGGTCCTGGTGCTGCTCGCCGGCCTGACCGTGCGGCTGGGCGTGCTGACCGATCCCGGCCGGGTCGTGGTGACCCGCCTGCTCGACAACCAGAAGATCGGCCGTCTGGGCCGCCTGCGGGTCGAGGGGCTGGAGGGCGACATCTTCGGCGCCTTCACGGTCCGGCGCCTCGCCGTCGCCGACGCCAAGGGCCCGTGGGTGCAGGGCCGCGACATCGCCATCCGCTGGCGTCCCCTCGAGATGATCCTGCGCCAGGTCCACGTCGAGCGCCTCACTGCGGGGGCGATCCAGGTGCTGCGCCGCCCGGTCGTGGCGCCCGACACCGGCGGGGGTCCAAGCGCCCGGGTGTCGGTGGCGCTCGACGAGGTGCGGGTGCGGCTGGAGACCCTGCCAGCCTTCTCCGTGCGCCAGGGGGTATGGGACGTCACCGCCCAGGCCGACATCGCCCAGAACGGCGCGGCCAAGGGCAAGCTGGACGCCCAGAGCCGCCTGCACGCCGGCGACGGCCTGGCCGTGCTGTTCGACATCGACCCTAAGGGCGCGATGCTGGTCCGGGCCGACGCGGTCGAGGGGGCGGGCGGGGCGCTGGCCGGGGCCCTGGGCCTGCCCGCGGACCGGCGGCTGTTCATCCGCGCCCGTGTCGACGGCTCCCTGGCCGACGCCGGCAAGCTGTCGGTGGTGGCCGAGTCCGGGGCGCGGCGGCCGGTGGTCGCCGACGGCGCCTGGAGCAAACAGGGCGCGACCCTGAACGCCCGCGTGCTCCTCGACGCCTCGACCCTGACCACCTGGGTGGCCTCGAAGGTCGGCCCGGAGGCGCGGCTGGCCCTGACGGCCCGGCAGATCCGGGGCGACGTCTACCAGATCGACGGCTCCCTTCGCGCCAAGGAGGCCTATGTCCTGGCGAACGGGCCGGTGGACTGGCGCGCCCGCCGCACGGCGGGGCTGAACCTGCAGGCCTATGTCAGCCGCTTCGCGAGCTGGATCCCTGAACTGCAGGCCGGCGCCGCCCGTCACGCCGGGACCTTCGCCGGCGACCTGAACCGCTGGACCTGGGCCGGCCGCGCCCAGCTGGAGGGCCTCGACCAATACGACTACCGCCTGGCCCGCGCCGCCGGCCCGACCACCATCAGCCACACCCGCGGCGAGTTCCGCCTGCAGACAGACCTGACCACGGTCGGGGGGGCGGGGGAGGAGCTGCTGGCGGTCCTGCTCGGCCCGTCGCCGCGCATCAGGCTGGACGGCTCGCGCCTCGACGGCGGCCGGCTGCTGGTGCGCCGGCTCGATGTCGATGGGGCCGGGCTGCAGCTCAACGCGGCCGGCGACCGCAGCATCCTGGGTCAGTTGTCCCTGAAGGGCGACCTCGCCCTGTCGCGCCTGGAGCGGGCCCACCCCGGCGCGACGGGCCGGGTGCTGGCGGGCTGGACCGCCCGGCAAAGCGGCAGGAACCCGTGGGACCTGGTGTTCGACGCCCGCGGCGAGGCCTTCGCCACCGGCTATCCCGAACTCGACCGGCTGCTGGGGCCGACGCCCAAGCTGGTCGGCGCGGCCACCTATGGCGGGCCCGGCCTGCTGATCACCCGCTCTCAGACCACCGGCGCGGCGATCCAGGCCGCCACGACCGGGACCATGAACGACGACGGCGCCCTGATGCTGGCCTTGGACTGGAGCGCCCAGGGCCCGTTCGGGGTCGGCCCCTTCGAGATCGCGGGCGAGGCCAAGGGAACCGGGACCGTCGGCGGCCGCTTCTCCGCCCCCACGCTGGACCTCGACGCCGACCTCGCCTCCCTCGACGCCGGACGGCTGGTGATCACGCCGGCCCACCTTGAGCTGTCCGCCGCGGTCGAAGACGGGGTCACCGGCCGCGTCGCCGTGACCGGCCCCAGCGAATGGGGCCCCGCCAGCGCCAGGGCCGCCTTCCGCTTCGTCGAGGGCGGCCTGGACCTGAACGAGATCGTCGCCGACGCCGGCGGGGTGAAGGCCTCCGGCGCCCTGGCTCTGCGCGACGGCGCGCCCTCGACCGCCGACCTCACCGTGGCGGCCGGACCGGGCGCCTTCCTCTCCGCGGGCCGTCTGGCCGGGACGGTGAAGATCGCCGAACAGGCGGGCGGCGCCGTCGCCAATATCGCGCTGGACGGGGCGAACGTCGCCCTGCCGGGTTCGACCATCGCCCTGAAGGCCGTGCGCCTGCGGGCCGCGGGGCCGTGGAACCGGCTGCCGTTCCAACTCGCCACCGCCGGCGACCAGCCCACCGCCTGGCGCTTCGCGGGCGACGGGGTCCTGACCCAGACTGGCCAGGGGGCGGCCACCGTGCGCGAGATCGCCCTGTCCGGGGCCGGCCGCGTGCGCCAGGCCGAGGTGCGCATGCTGGAGCCGGCGGTGCTGCGCTTTGGCCCGGGCCTGGCCGAAGCGCGGCTGCGCGCCGCCGTCGGGGCCGGGCGCGCCGACCTCGACGCCCGGCAGACGGGTGAGGTTCTGACCGCCAACGGGTCGGTCACCGGCGTCGACATCGCCGCCTTCGCTTCCGACTACATGGGCAAGGTCAATGGCGAGTTGACCCTGAACGGCCAGGGCCAGCGCCTGACCGGCTCTTTGCAGGCCGCCATCGAGGGGGGGCGCAACCGCGACGCCCCGGCCGAGGTGGCCCTCTCGGCCCAGGTGCGCGCCACCCTGGCCGACACCCGGGTGCGGATCACCGGCGCGGCGTCGAACCCGCAGGGGCTGACCTCCAAGCTCGACCTCGACATCCCAGCCGAGGCGACGGCGGCGCCGTTCCGCATCGCGCTGGTGCGCAACCGCCCGGTCAGCGGGTCGTTCGACGCCGAGGGCGAACTGCGCCCCCTGTGGGACCTGTTCGCGGGCGGCGGGCGGGCCCTGTCCGGCAAGGGGTCGGTGCAGGCGACGCTGTCGGGCACGCTCAACAGCCTGAAGCCCACCGGCCAGGCCTCGATCGAAGGCGGGCGCTTCCAGGATTCCGGCACCGGCCTCGACCTGCGCAACCTGGCGGCCCAGGCCAGCTTCGACCTGGAGCAGGTGCAGGTGCGCCGCCTGACCGGCGACGACGGCCAGGGCGGCCAGATGACCGGCGCGGGGACGCTGAACCTGACCGAGACCGGGGTCTCGTCCCTGACCCTGGAGCTGCAGCGCTTCCGCCTGCTCGACAACGACCTGGCGCGGGCGAGCGCTTCGGGCAAGGTCGTGGTCAGCCGCGACGCCGCCGGCAAGGCCAGGCTGGAGGGGGCGCTCACCGTCGACCGGGCCGACATCACCGCCAACCCGCCGGTCCCTACGGGGGTGGTCCCCCTCGACGTCATCGAGATCAACAAGCCCGGCATGGACAACGACGAGCCGACGCCGGTGCGCGCCCGGGGGCCCCAGATCGCGCTGGACGTCAGCATCCGGGCGGCGCGGGGGCTGCTGGTCAAGGGCAACGGCCTCGACGCCGAGTTCTCCCTCGACGCCCAGGTCGGCGGCACCACCGCCGCGCCTGAGCTGACCGGCACGGCCCGGGTGGTGCGCGGCGACTACCAGTTCGCCGGCAAGCGCTTCGAGTTCGATGAGAGCGGCACGATCCGCCTCGGCTCGCGCGCCGAGACCATCCGGCTGAACCTCACCGCCACCCGCGAGGACCCGACCCTGAGGGCGGTGGTCCGCGTCCAGGGCACGGCGGCGCGGCCGGAGATCACCCTGTCGTCCGTCCCGGTCCTGCCCCAGGACGAGGTGCTGTCGCAGGTGCTGTTCGGCCGCTCGGCCTCGCAGCTGTCGCCGCTGGAGGCCGCGCAGCTCGCCTCGGCGGTGACCGCGCTGGCCACCGGCGGCGGCTTCGACGTGCTGGGGGGGCTGCGCCAGTTCGCCCGCCTCGACCGCCTGGCGGTATCGGGCGGCGGCAACGGCTCGGCCGCCACCGTTTCGGGGGGCAAGTACGTCACCGACGACGTCTATCTCGAGCTGACCGGCGGCGGCCGCAACGGCCCGACCGCCCAGGTCGAATGGCGGGTGCGCCGCAACTTCTCCCTGGTCTCGACCGTGGGGACGCAGGGGGACGCGAGGCTGTCGGTGCGGTTCAGGAAGAACTACTGACCATAATCCCGCTCATCCCCGCGGAAGCGGGGACCCAGGTCTAGCCGTCGCACTCCCAGCCAAAGAGTGGGTCCCCGCTTCCGCGGGGATGAACGGAATCAGAACCTCTGCCCGTGGAAGCTGCCGTCGGGCCTGTCGGTCTCGCGCTCGGGGTCGATCCGGCAGGGCGGCGGCTCCAGCAGGGGCGAGGTGGCCAGGGTCATGGTCTGGCGCGGCTTGACCCAGGGCGCGGTCAGCACGCCGGGGTCCTCGACCGTCACGTCATAGTCGATGGCGTCGCCGCGGCGGGTCAGCCGCTCGGTGACCTTCATCTTGTCGCTGTGCAGGTAGCCGAACTCGCCGAACCAGGTCTCGTCGCTGAAGTTGGTGGTCTCGACCACCAGGGTGTCGCCGACCCAGCGCGCGCGGGCGTCGCCGTAATAGGAGGGATCGTTGTCGCCCGGCCCGGCCGGCGCCTGCAGGGGGACGACCCGCCAGACCATCCCGGCGATGTCGGCGTAGAGGAAGATGATCTCCTTGGGCGTGTGGACGATCTTCTGCGGGGCGCCGATCCGCGGCAGGCCGGGCGAGCCGCAGTTGTAGACCCGGTCGGTCTTGGACAGGTTCTTCCAGTTGGCGTCGACCGTGGCCTGGAACTTCGGCTGGTACTTGGGGGCCGTGGCCTCCTGGGGCCGGCCCACCGCACGGATCTTGTCGGCCTGGGGCTGGACCGCCGCCCGGGTCAGGTCGATCGAGCCGTCCGCGGCTCTCTTGGTCTCGAATTCGATCGGCGGCACGGTGCCCGATCCAGAGAACCAGCCGCCGTTGAGATCGGGGTGGCCGTCGATCCGCGGCGCCGAGGCCGCGGCCCAGGCGATGGAGGCGGCGCCGGCGGCGGCCAGGGTCAGGGCCAGGGGGAGAATCCGGGATGTCATGGGACGGCTCCTACTCGACCTTGATGCGGCTGCCGTCGGCGTAGACGACCGCGACCAGGGAGCCGCCCGGGCGGCCATCCTTCAGCGGGTGGTGTTCGATGGTGACTTTCTGGGTCAGGCCCTTGGCGAAGTCGGCGCGCTTGACGCCCGCCCGCTGGAACCAGGCGGGGGGATTGCCCTCGAACCACCAGCTCTCGGCCGCCCCGGTCTCGAGGACCAGGTGGATGTGGGGATTGCTCCAGTCGACCTCCTTCAGCACGCCCGACGTGCTGACGGTCTTCTCGCGGTCGAACATGGCCCCGGAATGGTGAGCGCTCGCCCCGATGGGCGCGGCCAGGACCAGCGCCAGGCCGACTAGAAATGCGCGCCGCGCGCGGCGGTTACCCATGGTGTTCCTCCCACCGCGACGCGGCTCTTGCGGCCGATCTGCGGAGGCTGAATCTGTCGCACGCCGGGGTGGGCGGCGCAATTGAGGAGAGGGTAGGTCCAACCACCCCGCTTCCGCGGGGATGAGCGGTATCGGATCAGATCAGTTCCGCACCTGGCTGCGCAGGCGGTAGGCGCCCTGGTCCTCGTCGAACATCTGCGAGGCCTTGGGGTGGCCGATCGGCTCGCCGCTCTCGTCGGGCAGGAGGTTCTGCTCGGAGACATAGGCGACGTAGCAACTCTGATCGTTCTCGGCGAGCAGGTGGTAGAACGGCTGGTCGCGCCTGGGCCTGATGTCCTCGGGGATCGAGGCCCACCACTCCTCGGTGTTGGCGAACTCCGGATCGACGTCGAAGATCACGCCCCGGAAGGGGAACAGCCGGTGCTTGACCACCTGGCCGATACCAAACTTGGCGAGCGGCATGTCCATGTGCATGAGCTTGGCCCTATTCGCCTGACAGTGCGATGAACGGATGGTCGCAGTCGTGACAGGTCGATGAAGCAGGGTTCGCAAGGGCGGACGGGCTTGCTACGCTCCCGGACGAAACCAGGGCGCTGGTGCGGCGCGTATGCCGCTTTTTGAGGCGCCCACAGGAGCGGGGTCCCATGACCGATACGCAGGCGCTGCCGCCTGACGGGACTCAACTTCGTGGGGGCTCCACGCCGCCCTGTTACGCCGCCCTCGATCTGGGCACCAACAACTGCCGCCTGCTCATCGCCAGCCCCGCCGGCCATGGCTTTCGCGTGGTCGAGGCCTTTTCGCGCATCGTGCGGTTGGGCGACGGCCTGTCGCGGACCGGCCGGCTGGACGAGGCGGCGATGGAGCGGGCCATGGCCGCGCTGAAGATCTGCGCCGAGAAGGTGCGCCGTCGCCGCACGCTGAAGGTCCGCGCCGTGGCGACCCAGGCCTGCCGCTCGGCCAGCAACGGGCCCGAGTTCGTCGAACGCGTCGAGCGCGAGACCGGGCTGAAGCTGCGCATCATCAGCCCCCGCGAGGAGGCCCAGCTGTCGGTCGCCGGCTGCGTGACCTTGCTGGACCGCAAGGCCGACGCCGCCCTGGTGGTGGACGTGGGCGGCGGCTCGACCGAGCTGTCGTGGGTCGACCTCAAGGACGACTGCCTCGACCCCGCCCGCCGCCCGCCGCCGCCGCACCGCCTGCCGATCAAGGCCTGGCTGTCGATTCCCGTCGGCGTGGTCACCCTGGCCGAGCGATTCCCGGAGGGCGAGCCGGCCGACCAGGCCTGGTTCCGCGCCATGGTCGACCACGTGCGCGAGCACATCGAGGACTTCACCAACGCCGAGGGCCTGCGCCAGACCTTCTCCGAGGGGCGGGCCCATCTGGTCGGCACCTCCGGGGCGATCACCAGCCTGGCCGGCATGCACCTGGGGCTGAGGCGCTATGATCGCGGCCGCATCGACGGCCTGTGGATGACGCGGGACGACTGCGACGCCGCCGCCAACCATCTCTTGACCCTCTCCGTCGCCGGCCGCGCCGCCCAGCCCTGCATCGGGCCGGACCGGGCCGATCTGGTCCTGGCCGGGGCGGCGATCCTGCAGGCGGTGCAGGAGCTGTGGCCCTGCGCCCGGGTCCGTGTCGCCGACCGGGGCTTGCGCGAGGGCCTGCTCCTGGCGCTCATGGCCGAACGCTCCGGGCGCGGCGGCAAGAACCGCAGCCGCCGCGGCCGTTCCGGCGCCCGCCGGCCCCCCCCTCAAACCGCGGCTGCAGAATGAGCGACAAGCCTCCCGAAAAGCCTCCAGAAAAGCCGGGCGAAGAACGCCGCCGCATGGTGCGCCTGCCCACCCGCGGCGAGGTCGGCGGCCGCAGCACCGCGCTGGGCGAGCGGGTGAAGACGGCCGACTACCGGTCGCAGTCGTCGCAGGCCTGGCTGGGGCGCCAGCTCAACGACCCCTATGTGAAGGCGGCCAAGGCGCAAGGGTATCGCAGCCGCGCGGCCTTCAAGCTGTCGGAGATCGACGACAAGGCCCGCCTGATCAAGCGCGGATCCAAGATTATCGACCTGGGCTGCGCGCCGGGCGGATGGCTGCAGGTCGTCAAGCAGCGCGGGGCAGGGGCGGTGGTCGGCATCGACCTGTTGCCGGTCGATCCCTTGCCCGGCGTCGAACTGATCGAGGGCGACTTCACCGACCCGGGGATGGGCGATTTGCTGATCGAGCGGCTGGGCGGGGCGCCCGACATCGTCATGTCCGACATGGCGCCCAACACGACCGGCCATCGCCAGACCGATCACCTGCGCATCGTCGGCCTGGTCGAGGCGGCCGTCGATTTCGCCATCGCGGTTCTCGTGCCCGGCGGCGTCTTCGTGTCCAAGGCCTTCCAGGGCGGCGAAACCGAGGCGCTGCTCAAGCTGCTGAAGCGTCACTTCAAGGACGTGCGGCACGTGAAGCCCAACGCCAGCCGGGCGCAGAGCTCGGAGCTCTACCTCGTCGCCACGGGGTTCCGGGGCCGCCAGCCTTGATCGACCGCCGTACGCGGCTGCTGGGGACGCGGGACCCGGCAGGGCTGAACGGCCTGGAGATCGGGCCGTCGCACGCGCCGCTGATCGCCAAGACGGCCGGCCCTGTCCGCTATGTCGACTACGCCCTGACCGACGAGCTGCGCCGCAACTTCATCAGCGCCCAGGTCTCGCCCGACCGGATCGTCGAGGTCGACATCGCCTGGGGCGACAACCGGCTTAAGGACGCTGTCGGCGGGACGGTGGACTATGTGGTCGCCAGCCACGTGATCGAACACGCGCCGGACCTGGTCGGCTGGCTGGCCGAGATCCGCGAGGTGCTGGTCCCCGGCGGCCTGCTCGGCCTCGCCATCCCCGACCGCCGCTTCACCTTCGACCTGCTGAGGCCGCAGAGCACCCTGGGCGAGATGGTCGAGGCGCACCTGCTGGGCTATCGCCGCCCGTCGATCCGCCAGGTGTTCGACAGCCACGCCGGCACGCGGCCGGTGGATCTTTCCGAAGCCTGGTCGCGGGACCTGACCCGCACCCTGCAGCCGGTCGCGGGCAAGCGGGCCAAGGCGATGGGGCTGGTGCGCGACCTGCAGGGCGGCCGCTATGTCGACAGCCACTGCTGGGTGTTCACACCGGCCAGTTTCCTGGATCAGCTGGAGGCGATGCTGGAGCTGGGCTGGCTCGGCTACGCCGTCGAGCATTTCCATCCGACCGACGAGGGCGACATGGAGTTCCACGTCCGGCTGGTGGCCGAGGACGATGCGGCGGTGATCGGACGGTCGCTGGCGGCGGCGCGGGAGGCGCTGGCGGGGGCGGCGGTTCCGCCGGAAGATGCATAGATTTTCCTTCTCGCCCTCGGGGGAGAAGGTGGATCGCGAAGCGAGACGGATGAGGGGCCGCGCGACGGTGGACCCCAGCTTCCTTCGAAGCTTCGCTTCGACACCCCTCATCCGGCCCTTCGGGCCACCTTCTCCCTCAAGGGGCGAAGGAAACTTGTGTCACGCCTTCCCACCATCGAACCCCTCGGCTATACCGCGCTCGCAAAATGGAGGCTCCTGATGGAGATTCGCGAAGGGCTTACCTTCGACGACGTTTTGCTCGAACCCGGTCCGTCCGAAGTCATGCCGACCCAGGTGGACACCTCTACGCGGCTGACGCGTGAGATCGATCTGAACATCCCGCTGCTGTCGTCCGCGATGGACACGGTGACCGAGTCCAGGCTGGCGATCGCCATGGCCCAGGCCGGGGGATTGGGCGTCGTCCACCGCAATCTGTCGGTGGTCGAACAGGCCGACCAGGTCCGGGAAGTGAAACGTTACGAGAGCGGCATGGTGATCAACCCGATCACCATCCACCCTGACACCACGATGGCGGAAGTCCGCCAGATCAAGGCCGACCGCCGCATCTCCGGGTTCCCGGTGGTGGAGCGCGGCACTGGCAAGCTCGTCGGCATACTGACCAACCGGGACATGCGGTTCGAGGTCAATCCGAACACGCCCGCCTCGGCCCTGATGACCAAGGACAACCTCGCCGTGGTGCGCGAAGGCGCCACCCAGGACGAGGCTCGCGTCCTGCTGCAGGAGCGCCGTCTGGAGCGGCTGATCGTGGTCGACGACGCCTTCCGCGCCGTCGGCCTGGTCACCGTCAAGGACATGGAGAAGGCCCTGGCCTATCCGGCCGCGGCCAAGGACGAGAAGGGCCGCCTGCGCGTCGGCGCCGCTTCGACCGTCGGCCACGCCGGGTTCGAGCGGTCGATGGCCCTGATCGAGGCCGGGGTGGACGTGGTGGTGATCGACACCGCCCACGGCCATTCGGCCCAGGTCTCCGAGGCGGTGCGCCGCATCAAGGCCGAGAGCAACCGGGTCCAGGTCATCGCCGGCAACGTCGCCACCTACGACGGGGCCCGGGCCCTGATCGACGCGGGCGCCGACGCGGTGAAGGTCGGGATCGGTCCGGGTTCGATCTGCACCACCCGCATCGTGGCGGGCGTGGGGGTTCCGCAACTGACCGCCATCGCCGACGCCGCCCGCGCGGCGCGGGACAGCGGCGTGCCGGTCATCGCCGACGGCGGGATCAAATATTCCGGCGACCTGGCCAAGGCCATCGCCGCCGGCGCGTCGGTCGCCATGCTGGGGTCGATGTTCGCCGGCACCGAGGAGGCGCCCGGCGAGGTGTTCCTCTACCAGGGCCGCTCCTACAAGGCCTACCGCGGCATGGGTTCGGTCGGGGCGATGGCTCAGGGGTCGGCCGACCGCTACTTCCAGAAGGAGGTCGCCGACACCCTCAAGCTGGTGCCGGAAGGCATTGAGGGCCAGGTGGCGTTCAAGGGGTCCATGGCGCCGATCATCCACCAGCTCGTCGGGGGCCTGCGCGCCGCCATGGGCTATGTGGGGGCGCCGACCATCGCCGAGTTCCAGGCGCGGGCGCGGTTCATCCGCATCACCGGCGCGGGGCTGCGCGAGAGCCACGTCCACGACGTGATGATCACCCGCGAGGCGCCCAACTACCACCCGACCGGCAGCTAGAGGGACCGCCATGACTACCGAGCTGACCATGCTGGCCTGGACCCTGGTCCTGGCCCTCGTCCAGGTGTTCCTGCCCATCATGGGCCGCACCAAGCAGCTCGGTTCGAAGTGGAACGCCGGCCCGCGCGACGAGCCGACGCCGCCGCCGACGCCGGTGACCGGGCGGCTGGAGCGGGCGCAGAAGAACCTCTACGAGACCCTGCCCCTGTTCATCGGGGCGGTGCTCGCCGCCCATGTGGCGGGGCGCGAGGGGACGCTGACCGCCATCGGGGTGCAGCTCTATTTCTGGGCCCGGGTGGTCTATGTGCCGCTCTATGCTTTCGGCATCCCCTACGTCCGCTCGCTGGCGTTCCTGGTGTCGCTGGCCGGGCTGCTGATGATCTTCGCGGCGCTGTTCGGGCTGGCGTGACCCCAGCCGCCCGCCTCGCCGCCGTCATCGAGGTCCTGGACGCGGTCGCCGCCGAGCGCGCGCCGGCCGACCAGGTGCTGAAACACTGGGGACGCGCCCACCGCTTCGCCGGCTCGGGCGACCGCCGCGCCATAGCGGAGCGCGCCTACGACATCCTGCGCGCCCGGGCCCGCCTGGCCTGGGCCATGGGGGGATCGGACGGCCGCGCCCTGGTGCTGGGGGCGCTGGCTCACCTCGACGGGCTGGAGCCGCCGCAGATCGAGGCCCTGTTCACCGGCGGCCACGCGCCCGAGCCCCTGACCGACGCCGAGCGGGTGCGGCTGATCACGCCGCCCGAGGCGCCGCCCGCCGACGTGCTGGCCGGGGTTCCCGGCTTCGTCGCCGACGCGCTGCGGGCCCAGTTCGGCGACGACTGGTTCGACGAGGCCCAGGCGCTGGTGCAGCCGCGCGCGCCGGTCGACATGCGGGTCAACGCCCTTTGCGGCCGGGTGGACGGCGCCTTGAAGCTGCTGGCCCACGAGGGGATCGAGGCCCAGCGCACGCCCTTGTCGGCCTGGGGCCTGCGCCTGCCGCCGCAGTTCGCCGCCGACGTCCAGAAGACCCGCGCCTACACCACCGGCTGGATCGAGGTGCAGGACGAGGGCAGCCAGCTGATGGCCTTCCTGGCCGGGGCCGAGCCGGGGCAGACCGTCATCGACTACTGCGCCGGGGGCGGGGGCAAGACCCTGGCCCTGGCGGCGCAAATGCACACACCCACCGCTCATCCCCGCGGAAGCGGGGACCCAGGTAGAGCCGCCGCACTCCCCGTCAAAGATCTGGGTCCCCGCTTCCGCGGGGATGAGCGGAATAGGCTGATCGCCTTGGACGTCAACCAACGGAGACTAGACGCCATCCCCGAACGCCTCACCCGCGCTGGCGCCTCCGCCGAGCTGCAGCTGATCGGGCCGGACGGGGAGGGGACGGAGGAATTCGAGGCCCTCGCCGACCTCGTGCTGGTCGACGCCCCCTGCACCGGCTCGGGCACCTGGCGCCGGCGGCCCGAGGGGGCGTGGCGGGTCAGTCCCGACGACGTGGCGCGCCTCGGCGCCCTGCAGCCGAAGATCCTCGCGAGAGCGGCGCGGCTGGTGAAGCCGGGCGGGCGGCTCGCCTATGTCACCTGCTCGATCTTCGCCGCCGAGAACGATGCGGTCGCCGCGTCCTTCGCCGCCGACCACCCCGACTTCCGCCCCGTCCCCATCGCCCGCGCCGCCGCCACGCCGGCCCTGACCGACGCCGCCCGGACGCGTCTTGCGGCGCTAGCCGGCGATGGCCATACCCTGCAACTGACGCCGCGCCGGACGAACACGGACGGCTTCTTCATCGCCCTGTTCGAAAGGCCCCTATGAGCGAGCCCCATCACCAGCGCCTGCTGATCGTCGACTTCGGCAGCCAGGTCACCCAGCTCATCGCCCGCCGGGTGCGCGAGGACGGGGTCTATTGCGAGATTCATCCGTGGGACAAGGTCGACGACGCCTTTGTCGCCGCCTTCGACCCCACCGCGGTGGTGCTGTCGGGCGGGCCCGAGAGCGTGATGTTCGACGACAGTCCGCGCGCGCCCCAGACCCTGTTCGACATGGAGGTGCCGATCCTGGGCATCTGCTACGGCGAGCAGGCCATCGCCCACCAGCTCGGCGGCGCCGTCGAGAAGGGCAAGGAGGGCGGCGCCGAGTTCGGCCGCGCCGAGATCGAGATCGTGCGCGAGAGCCCGCTGCTGGACGGCTTCGGCGGCGTCGGCCACCGCGAGACAGTGTGGATGAGCCACGGCGACGAGATCACCGCCATTCCCGAAGGCTTCGAGGTCGTCGCCGTCTCCGACAGCGCGCCTTACGCGGTGATCGCCAACGAGGGCCGGCGCATCTATGCGGTGCAGTTCCACCCCGAGGTGGCCCACACCCCGCGCGGCGCGCTGCTGCTGCGCAACTTCACCCGCGGCATCGCCGGCTTCACCGGCGACTGGACCATGGCCTCGTTCAAGGACGAGCAGATCCGCAAGATCCGCGAGCAGGTCGGGACGGAGCGGGTGATCTGCGGCCTGTCCGGCGGGGTCGATTCATCGGTGGCGGCGGTGCTGATCCACGAAGCCATCGGCGACCAGCTGACCTGCGTCTTCGTCGATACCGGCCTGATGCGCTCGAACGAGGCCGACGAGGTCGTGTCCCTGTTCAGGGGGCACTACAACATTCCGCTGGTGCACGTTGATGCGCGGGACAAATTCCTCGGCGAGCTGAAGGGGGTGTCCGACCCCGAGCAGAAGCGCAAGATCATCGGCCGCATCTTCATCGAGGTGTTCGACGCCGAGGCGGCCAAGGTCGAGGGCGCGGCCTTCCTGGCCCAGGGCACGCTTTATCCCGACGTGATCGAGAGCCCCTCGACCAAGGGCGGCCCGAGCCACGTGATCAAGAGCCACCATAACGTTGGCGGCCTGCCCGACTTCATGAAGCTGAAGCTGGTCGAGCCGCTGCGCGAGCTGTTCAAGGACGAGGTGAGGGCGCTGGGCCGCGAGCTGGGCCTGCCCGCCGCCTTCGTGGGGCGCCATCCCTTCCCGGGGCCGGGCCTGGCCATCCGCATCCCGGGCGAGGTGACCCCGGAAAAGGTCGCCGTGCTGCAGAAGGCCGACCTGATCTGGCTGGACGAGATCCGCAAGGCGGGACTGTACGACGTGATCTGGCAGGCCTTCGCCGTGCTGCTGCCGGTGCGCACCGTCGGCGTCATGGGCGACGCGCGGACCTATGACGAGGTCTGCGCCCTGCGCGCGGTGACCTCCGTCGACGGCATGACCGCCGACATCTACGAGTTCCCGTGGGAGGTGCTGGGCCGGGCCGCCACCCGCATCGTCAACGAGGTCAAGGGCGTCAACCGCGTCGTCTACGACGTGACGTCCAAGCCCCCGGGCACGATCGAGTGGGAATGATTCGGGGCCATTTTTGGCTATCGCGATCAATCGGCAATGCTCCGTCAAAGCATTGAAATAAAAAGATTATCTCACGTTATCTATCGA
>NCED01000020.1 GCA_002280485.1 Caulobacterales bacterium 32-69-10 | reverse complement strand
CTGACACTTGGCAACCGCGTGCGCGGCGCCGCCTGATGATCCTGTTCTGCTTCCGTTCGACCTTAGCGTTGCCCAGCTAACAATTGTCGCGCCGCCCTCCAATGGCTAGAGCCTCTGCACAGCGCGCGCCGCTCGCGTCGGTGGCCGGCCCGTTGGTCTTGAAGCGCGAAACCCTGCCCGGCTCGAACCTGCCCTACGCCCGCCATCTGTCGGATCACGTGGTCGCGCTCGACAATCGGGCGCTGATGATCTGCTTCAAGCTCGAAGGCGCCTCGTTCGAGACCGCCGACGTGCGCGATCTCAACGATTGGCACGCCAAGCTGAATAACGCCTGGCGCAACATCGCCGACGAGCGCTTGGCGATCTGGCACCACGTCGTGCGCCATGAGGATCGTGGCTACCCGGAGGGCCAGTTCGCCTCGGAGTTCGCCCAGGATCTCGACACGGCCTATCGCGCCCGCATGGGCGCCACGCGCCTCTTCACCAACGACCTCTATGTGACCCTGATCCTCCACCCGGGCCGCGACGTCGGCGACAAGCTCGCCTCCTTCCTTCAGCGCCTTAGCACGCGAAGCAGAGCCGGCTTGGAGGTCGACGAGGATGCGATCCGGCTCTTGGAGGACAAGGGCCGCGACCTTCTGCAGTACCTCGGTCGGTACGGCGTGCGCCTTCTCGGCCTCTACGACCACAAGGGCCTGGCCTTCTCCGAACCGATGGAATTGCTCCACCTGGTGCTGACCGGACGGCGCCAACGTATCCCGCTCGTTCGGGGCCATCTCGGTTCGGCGATCTACACCGCGCGCGTGATCTTCGGCCGCGAGGCGCTGGAGATCCGTGAACCGGGCGACGAAAAGTTCGCCGGTGTCTTCGGGGTCAAGGAATATCCCGCCACGACGCGCCCTGGCCTCTGGGACGGGCTCTTGCGCTCGACCTACGCCTTCGTCGCCACCCAGTCCTTCGCCTTCCTGTCGAAGGCCTCGGCGCGCGCTGTGATGGAGCGCAAACAAAACCTGCTCATCAAGTCCAACGATCGCGCAGCCTCCCAAGTGCAGGGACTCGATGACGCGATCGACGATCTGGTGAGCAACCGGTTCGTCATGGGCGAGCACCAGTTTTCGCTTCTGGTCTATGGCGAGACGACAAAGGCCCTGGCCGACAATATGTCCGCCGCCCGCGCCAGCCTGGCCGACTCCGGACTGGTGGTCGCTCGCGAAGACCTCGCGCTCGAGGCGGCGTTCTGGTCGCAATTTCCTGGCAACTTCGCGCGGCGCTGTCGCCCGGCGGCAATCAACTCGCGCAATTTCGCAGCGCTAGCGCCCTTCCATACCTATCCGGCAGGGCAGGCGACCGGCAATCACTGGGGCCCAGCCGTCGCGCTACTGCGCACGTCGGCCAAGTCGCCCTTCTACTTCAATTTCCATGTCGGCGACCTAGGCCACACCTTCATTTGCGGCCCGTCGGGTTCGGGCAAGACGGTCGTCCAAAACTTCATGCTGGCTCAGCTGGAGAAGTTCAACGTCCAGCGCGTGTTCATCGACAAGGATCGCGGCGCCGAGATCTTCGTGCGCGCGTCCGGCGGCACCTACCTCACCTTGAAGAACGGCGCGCCGACCGGGTTCGCCCCGTTTCGCGCGCTGGACTTCACACCGGGCAACGTCGTCTTCCTCACCCAGCTCGTGCGCAAGCTGGTGACGCCGCCCGATCGCGCCCTGACGGTGCAGGAAGAGCGCCTGATTAGCGACGGCATCGCCTCGCTCGAGCCTCTCGCCCCACACCAACGCTCCCTGACTGCCCTTCGCCAGTTGCTCGGCCAGCGAAACGCTGAAGGGATCGGGGCCCGGTTGGAGCGATGGACCCGATCAGGCCCGTTGGGTTGGGTCTTGGACGGTGACGCCGACCTTGTCGGCCTCGACTCCAAGCTGCTCGGTTTCGATATGACCGACTTCCTCGACAACGCCGAGGTCCGCACGCCGGTCATGATGTATCTCATTCACCGGCTCGAGAGCCTGGTCGACGGTCGCCGCCTGGTGGTCGACATCGACGAGTTCTGGAAAGCGCTCGGGGACGAGGCATTCCGCAACCTGGCTCAAGACGGCCTGAAGACGTACCGCAAGAAAAACGCCTTCATGGTGTTCGGCACCCAAAGCCCGGCCGACGTCCTGCGCTCGGAAATCGCTCACACGATCCTCGAACAGTGCCCGACCAAGATCTTCCTGCCCAACCCCTACGGACAGGCCCGCGACTATGTCGATGGCTTTGGTCTCACCCATGAGGAATTTCGGCTCATCCGCGAAGAGCTGTCGCCAGAGTCGCGACGCTTCCTGGTCAAGCAAGGCCACAACTCGGTCGTCGTCGAGTTGAACCTCGACGGCCTGGACGACGCGCTGGCCGTCCTGTCGGGCCGCGCCAAGACCGTCGAGCTGCTCGATCGCGTCCGCGCCCAGCACGGCGATGCACCTGCGACCTGGATTCCAATTTTCCACCAAGAGCGACGGAGATAATCCCGATGAGGAAGCGCCTTCTACTCCCCCTGCTCCTGGCCGCCGCGACCTTCGCGGCCCCGGCCAACGCACAAATGGTCGTCACGGACACTGGCGCCTATACGCGGATGCTGTCGCAGCTCAACCAGGCGCGCGCGCAACTGGCCGAGCTGCAGACCCAGGTCCGGCAAGGCGCCGAGATGGTCGATCAGGGCAAGCGCCTCTATGCCGGCATGACCGGACTGACCAACGTCAACAGCCTGGGCGGGGTCCTGAACAATCCGGCGCTGCGCCAGTATCTCCCGGCCGAGGTGCAGGACACCGGCAAGCTGCTCAACGGGACACTGACGGATCTCGGCTCGATCGGGTCGCGCGCGACGTCCATTCGTGACGCCAACAGGCTGTTCACTCCAGCCACCGACGGTCTCTCAACCGCTCAACGCTACTACCAAGACGCGCTCGTGAAATCTGGCGACCGCGCGGCCCGTGACGTCGCGCTTGGCGAAAGCGCATACAAGGCCGCTGGCCAACGCCAGGCCGGCCTGGATCAGCTCCGCTTGGCCTTGAACACCGCCTCCACGCCCAAAGAGGTGATGGACCTGCAGGCGAGGATCGCCGCTGAGCAGGCGATGATCAACAACGATCAAATGCAGCTTCAGGGTCTTGCAATGATGCAGGACGCCGAAAAGCGCATGGCAGAGCAGCGCGACCGCGAGGCCAGAGCCGCGCAGTACCAGCAGACAATGGACGATTACAAAGGTGGCTTCCGATGAGAGCTCAGAAGTCTCTCGTTGTCGTCTCGCTGGCGGTCGTTCTGGCGGGCTGTCAGCCCGCGCCACGCTCGGTTTCTTACTTCGACGCCAACCCGTCTGAACGGGCGGGCGTGATGGCGCGCTGCCGAACCGGGGACCATCGCGGGACTGAGTGCAAGAACGCCCAAGCGTCCACGGAACGAGCCACCAAGCTCAAGACCATGAACGACTATCGGCGCGGCTTTTAGGTCGACGAGGCACCATGCCAGCCCAAATTTTTGGACCGTCCTATGACTATGTCGATGCTCGGCTCGAAGCTGTCTTGCATGACGGGTTGAGCAACGTGATCGCGCATGTCGCCGGGCCCCTACGCATAGCCATGGTGCTCTATGTCGTCCTGTACGGCTGGGCGATTATCAGGGGATCCATCACCGAGCCGATCATGGATGGAGTGATCAGGCTGGTGAAGCTGTGCTTCATCTACGCCGTAGCGACAACGGTCGCCTACAATTCCTTCGTCACCACCCCGCTCTTCACCGACCTGCCTAACTGGCTGGCCGAGGCCGTGAGCGGCAGTCCGACGCCTGGCGTGGGCGGGGCCTTCGACGGATTTTTCAATCGCGGCGGCTATCTCGCCACCAAGATTTTCTCCACCGCGTCGATGACCGATCCCGGCCCTTACGTGACCGGTGGAGCCGTGTGGATCGTGACGGCGCTGACCGCAGCGCTTGGGTTTGGGATCGTCATGCTCGCCAAGCTAGCGCTCGCCATTCTGGTCGCGCTAGGACCGATCTTCATCGCCCTTCTCGTCTTCGAACAGTCCCGGCAGTTCTTCTATGGCTGGCTGAAGCAGGGGGTGAACTACCTTGTCCTCTTCGCTCTGATCATCACCGTCTTCCAGCTGATCCTTGGCCTAGTTGAAGGGCAATGGGCGAACATTGATGGTCAGGCCGACCCAACCGCCGGCGGCCTCCTGTTCATCGCGCTGTCCGCCCTCGGGATGATCTTCTTCCTTCAAACCCCCAACATCGCGGCCGGCATCGCGGGAGGCGCCGCAGCCGGCCTCGGCGACTTCGCCAACGCGGCCCGCGCCATGACGTCGGGCCAACCGGTCAAATCCGTGCCGAGCGGTAACGGCGGCGCAGGACGTGGCGGTGGCTCCGTTGCGCCCTCCTCCACCAGCGCGTCGCGCAACGGCCACCCCCGCCGATAGCCCAATCCGCCACCTTGAGAGATCCGCGAATGCTTCGTCCCATCGCCCTCACGGCGTGCCTCATCGCCCTGACGTCCTACTCGCCAGCCATCGCGGGAAAGCCAAAATCCTGTAGCGGTCACAACCGGCGACCGGCCAACCCCAATGGATCGGTCCTGCCCGGCACGACGGTGGCGGCGATCACTGCGCCGATCGCCCCGCCGCCCAAGCCCGGGCCGGACGGCCGGCCAGCCCGAGACCAGTCGTCGGACATGGTTGTCCCATCCATTTCCGGTCCGGCGACCGGAGCGCTGGCCCGAAAAGGAAAGGCCAAGAAGGTCTCCAGCCTGACGCCGCGCCAGTACCCCAGCTGCCTGGAGGTTCTGGGATGACAGGCGTGCCGGCAAACGATCTGAAGGCGTACTTCGATGACGCCCGGCGTTGGGACCAGGATCGGCTCAAGACCGCGGAGCGCTCCAAGCGCGTGGCCTGGACCGTGGCGGTTCTAGCGAGCACGGTCGCGATCGCCGCCTCGGCGGCGGTGGCGGCCCTGGCGCCCCTGAAGTCCGTCGAGCCCTATGTCGTGCGGGTGAACCAGACAACGGGTTCTGTCGACGTGATGACGGGCCTCACGGGCGAGCGAGGCGTCACTTACAACGAAGCGGTCAGCAAGTCCTTCCTGGCCCAATATGTCAGGGCCCGAGAAGGCTACCTGCCGCCCGCCGCGCAGGAAAACTTCCAGTTCGTCACGATCCTGTCGACTCCAGACGAGCAGCAGCGATGGGCCGATCTCTATCGGGCGACCAATCCCCAAAGTCCCCAGGTCCTGGTCGGCCCTGACGGCTCGGCGACCGTGACGATCCGCAACATCACCTTCATCAACGACAAGGTCGCCAACGTCCGCTTCTCCAAGACCGTGCGGCTCGGCCAAGAGGTCAAGGTCACCGATTGGATCGCCACGCTGACCTTCGCCTACACCAAAGCGCCGATGCTGGAATCCGACCGCATCCGCAACCCGCTCGGGTTCCAGGTCGACAGCTACCGCGCAGATCCGGAGATTTCCCAATGAGGCGCCTGCTGCTCGCCCTGTACGCTGGCGCGGCCGTGCTCGGCTGCGCGCCGACCGCCTTCGCCGTCGACGTGCCCAAAGCCGGTAAGTCGGACCCTCGGGTCAAATGGGTCAACTACGACCCCTGGCAGGTCTATCGCGTCGTCGGCACGTTCCGCACGGCCACCCAGATCGTCTTCGACCCGCGCGAAGAGATCCAGCATGTGGCCCTGGGCGACACCGTATCGTGGGAGGTCGCAGCCGAGACCAACATCCTCTTCGTAAAGCCGCGCGAAAAGGGCACGGCCACCAACCTGATCGTCACGACCCGCCGCGGCGGCGCGCTGCGCAACTACACCTTCGAGCTGGGGATCCGCTCTGGGCCGATCACGGCGGCGTCGGCCGACACCTATTTCCAGGTCCGTTTCCAATACCCCGACGATGAGCGCGCCGCGTTGGCTAGGACGATTTCTGGTCAAGCGGCCGCGATCGAGAACGCTCGGACGGGACTGATGCTCGACCACGCCGTGATCGAGGGCCCCCGCAATCTGAATTACACGGTCCAGGGCTCCTCGCGGATCCAGCCGTCGGAGGTTTCCGATAATGGCCAGTTCACGGTGCTGCGGTTTCCGGCCAACCAGGAACTGCCCAGCTTCTTCATGGCCCTGCCCGATGGGTCCGAGAGCCAGGTGCCGTTCGACGTCCGCGACGAGTTCGTGGTTTTGCACACCGTCGCCTCCAAGCTCGTTCTGCGCCGGGGACGCGAGGTCCTCTGCATCTTCAACGAGGCCGTCACGCCCTACGGCGTCACCCACGGCACAGGCACGGCCTCCGCCAACGTCGATCGCACCATTCGCACGGGTCAATGACGATGACTGATCAGCACGACAACCAACCCGATCCTGCGCACTCCGCGCAAGGCGATGACCCGTTCGCCGGGCGCCGCGCTGCCGGCGATCCTGGCGGCTCCCGTTCGGCCGGCCATGGCCCGGTGCAGGGCGAGCGCGGCATCTCTCCTGTCGCGGGCCGCATGAGCACCCCGCAAGCCAAGATCGCCGGCATCGCCGGCATGGTCGGCGTGGCCGCGCTCTTGATCGGCGTCACCTGGGACCGGGGCGACGCCAAGCCGACCAAGCCCAAGGACCCAGCCCGGCAGACCGTCCGCTATGATCAGGTCGCGTCCACCGACACCCCTCCCCTCCCCCCGGCGCCGACCTTGGGCGCGGGAGCCGTGGATCCTGTAACCGGCCAACCTCTACCGCCGGGTCAGGTCGTCCCAGCCCCGGTTGCCAGCCCCGGCAGCGGCGGATCTGCAGGCGCTGACGCGCCTCGCGAGAGCCTCGCCGACCTTACGCGTCGCGCGCCGATGATCGCCTATAGCCAGGGCGGCGGTCCTCGCGGCGCCGTCGCCGGCGGGGCGGAAGCCATCCTGGCCAGCGCTCAGGGCGCCGCGCCGCGCCAAGCCACCGAGCTGGAGAACCTGCGGCGCGGATCTGCGATCACCACGGCCAGGGCAACGGCCCTGGGCGACCGAAACTTCCTGATCCTGGCGGGCACACAGATCCCCTGCGTCCTACAGACGGCGATGGACTCATCGCTTCCCGGCTACACGACCTGCGTCATTCCAAGAGACGTGCTTTCCGACAATGGCCGCGTGGTCCTGCTGGAAAAGGGCACCAAGGTTCTGGGCGAGTATCGCGGCGGCATGCAGCGCGGTCAGCGCCGCCTCTTCATCCTGTGGACCCGTGCGGTCACCCCGCGCGGCATCGCGATCGATCTGGCCTCGCCCGGAGCCGACGCCCTGGGCCGTAGCGGGTTTGGCGGCGAGGTCGACAACCGCTTCTTCGAGCGGTTCGGCGCGGCGCTCCTCCTGTCGCTGGTCGACGACGGCGTCTACGCCGCCACCTCCGGCAATGGCCGCAACTATCAAAACACCGCCCGCGTGCCGTCAGATGTCGCCAACACCGCGCTGGAAGGCTCGATCAACATCCCGCCGATCCTGCGCAAGAACCAGGGCGAGGATGTCGGCATCCTGGTCGCCCAGGACTTCGACTTCTCCGACGTCTACGGCGTAAAGGCGCGATGATCGCCGACAGCTCGGTCCTGCTGCACTACATGCAGCCTCTGCAGCGGCTGCTTGAGCCGGCCGACGTCACTGAGCTGGTGATCAACCGGCCCGGTGAAGTGGGAGTCGAAGGCGCCAAGGGCTGGACCTGGTTTGAAGCGCCCGAGCTGACCGCCATCTGGCTGGCCACCTTGGCCAATGCCGCCGCGGCCTTCTCACGCCAGGACGTCAATGCCGAGACGCCGGTGTGCTCCACCGTCCTGCCGCAAGGCGAGCGATGTCAGATCGTCATGCCTCCCGCCGTGCCGGAAGGAACGGTATCGATCACCATCCGCAAGCCTTCGAACCTGACCTTCGGCATGGACGACTTCGTCACGTCCGGGCTCTTCGAGCAGGCCTCCGTGAGTTCGGACGCTCTAGGCGAGGAAGAGCGGGAGCTGATGCGATTGCGCGACGGCGGACTGTGGCCGGAGTTCTTCGACCTGGCCGTTCGCGCTCGGAAGAACATCCTGATCAGCGGCGCGACGGGGTCGGGCAAGACCACTTTCAGCAAGGGCCTGATCCGGCTGATCCCCGAGCATGAGCGCCTGCTGACGATTGAGGACACCCGCGAACTGACCGTCCCGCATCGCAACGTCGTCCACCTTACCTACTCCAAGGATCAGCAGGGGTTGGCCAAGGTCGGCCCCAAGCAGTTGCTGGAAAGCGCGCTGCGGATGCGCCCTGACCGGATTCTCCTTCAGGAGCTTCGCGACGCCACGGCCTTCTTCTACCTGCGCAACGTCAATTCGGGCCACCCCGGCTCGATCACGACCGTCCATGCCGACTCCGCGACCCTGGCCTTTGAGCAGCTCACCCTGCTGGTCAAGGAGTCCGACGGCGGGCGCGATCTCACCCGCGATGACATCCGTGGCCTTCTCCACCTCCTGGTCGATGTCGTCGTCCAGATGCGCAAGGTGGATGGCCGTTTTCGTATGACGGAGCTCTATTATGACCCGCTTCGCAAGCGCGACGCCGGCCGGTAAGGCCACCATCCTCGCGCTCTCGGCCACGCTTCTCCTGATGTTGTGGGCCGTCCTGACCGTGATCGGGACCCTGGTCGGCTTGGGCCGGCTCGGCGCCAATGTTGATTTCCTCGCCGTCCCGCAATGGCTGTGGACCTACCGGGCCCACCCCCAGGTCCAGCTGTGGTTCAAGGTCGCCGCCATGGGCTCGGGCCTGATCATCCTGATGATCGCCGCCGCGGCCGCCTTGCGCATACGCCGGCCGCTGCACGGCTCGGCGCGCTGGGCCAATGAGGGCGAGATCGCGCGCGAGGGCTTGCGCGCCAAGCACGGCATCATCTTGGGACGCAAGGGCGCGGGCTACCTGGTCTTCGGCGGCAACGAGCACGTCATGCTCTACGCGCCCACCCGGACGGGCAAGGGTGTCGGCGTTGTCATTCCCAACCTCCTGAACTGGGCCGACAGCGTCGTCGTCCTCGATATCAAGAAAGAAAACTGGGAGGTGACGGCCGGCTTCCGCGCCAATCACGGCCAACAGGTCCTGATGTTCGACCCGCTCGATCCGGAGGGCAGGACCGCGCGCTACAACCCCCTGGCCTATATCGACCGCGCCAACCCGATCGAGACGCTCGACGAGCTTCAAAAGCTCGCGACCATGCTCTTCCCCACCCCCGACAAGGGCGATCCGTTCTGGTCGGAGGCGGCGCGGACCGGCTTCGTCGGCGTCGGCGCTTATGTCGCCGAAAGTCCGCAGCTGCCCTTCACGATCGGCGAGATCTACCGCCAGCTGACCAGGGGCAATCCCAAGTCCAAGTTCCCGGCGATCATCGAGGCGCGGGCCGGCGGCAAGGAGGCGCTGTCGCCGGGCGCGGTCAATGCGCTCAACGACTTTTGCTCCGCCTCCGACAACACGTTCGCCTCCATCAAGCAGACCATCACTTCGCGCATGAACCTGTGGCTCAATCCGCGGGTCGATGCGGCCACCAGCGCCAGTGACTTTGACCTGCGCGAGCTGCGCTCCAAGCGCATCTCGATCTATCTGGGCGTCACCCCCGACAACATGGCCAGGGTCGCTCCGCTCTATAATCTCTTCTTCCAGCAGTTGGTGGACCTGAACACCCGCGAGCTTCCTGGCGCCGGCCGCCATCCCACCCAGGTCCTTGTCCTGCTCGACGAGTTCGCCCGCATCGGCCATGCCTCGGTCATCGCCAAGGGCTTTTCCTACGTCGCCGGCTACGGGCTTCGCCTGCTGCCGGTGATCCAAAGCCCGTCCCAGCTGCGCGCCGAATACGGGCCCGACGTCGCCGACGAGATCATGACCAACTGCGGCGTCGAAGTGGTCTTCACGCCTAAGGAACTTAAGGTCGCTCAGGACCTCTCCGAACGCCTGGGTTACTACACCTTCGAGGGGCGCTCCAAGTCGCGGCCCACCTATCTGGGCGGCGGCAAGCGGACCACCACCGAAAGCGAACAGCGCCGCGCGCTGATGCTGCCCCAGGAACTGATCCAGATGAGCAAGGACTCGCTCATCGTCATGCGCGGCGGCATCGCGCCGATCAGGGCCTCCAAGATCTACTTCTTCAAGAACGCCGACTTCACCAAGCGCCTGCTGCCGCCGCCGCTCATCGCGCCCCTGGCGTCGGCCGCGCAGGGCCGGCCGGCCTCGGCGGCGTCCGATGATCGCCTGGACACCATCACCGCCGACCTGGCGGCGCTGAGCCAGACCGTCAACGAGATCCACGCCCGGGTTGTCGAGCGTCCCCTAACCTTCAGCGAGGCGGCCGGAGACACAGCCATCGACCTGACCGCCATCTCCCTGGAGTTGGACGCCATCGACATGGACGACCTGCCGGCCGGCGCCACCGAGGCGGAATCCGAAGACTGGATCAACCGCTACATCAACTCCGGGCTCCTGGAAGACGTCATCGAACGCTAAAGCGAAAAGGAGGCCGCCATGGCCGACACCATCGATCCTCGCAATGACGCGCCGGCGCGGCCGGCCGATACGTCCGAGTCCTTCAGCGCCCAGGTGGCGGTAAACGGCGAGCCTTCAGCCCAACTTGAAAACGCCATCTCGCCCGTCCCCGAGCTTGATCTGTCGGCGCCCATCGAGCGGGCCGCCGACTGGGCGACCGAGCCTGAAGACATCGCCTATGAGCGCGCGATCGACGAAGCCGAGCGTATCGGCATCGCCGAGGCCGAAGCGCGCCTTCGCCGCGAAGACGAGACCGAACGCCCCCTGACCGCAGAGCCTGTTCTGCAGCGCGGGAGGCCGGAGGCACCCGAGCCCGACCACGCCGACGAGGCCTCGCCCGCAGCCTCCAAGGACGCCGAGCCCGCGCCGGCCAACGACGATGGCCCGCACCGATTTTCGGTCGAACGCGGCGATGTCCCCGATGGGGTCAAGCGCCGGTATCTGTCGGAGGAACCGCAGTTTGCGCCCGAGGTCCGCTTCTTCACCGACGCCACAGGCAAGGAGGCCGCGTTCCGCGACACTGGCGACAAGCTGGTGGCCCGCCAGACCAACGCCGAGGTGATCAAGGACCTGGTCGCGATCGCGCAGCATCGCGGATGGAGCGCCATCGACGTGCGGGGCGAGGAGGCGTTTCGGCGCGCAGTTTGGCTGGAGGCCCGCACCGAAGGCTTGGAGGTTCGCGGCTATAAGCCAACCGAGCGTGACCTGCAGGAGCTCGATCGTCACCTGTCGGCCCGGGACACCAATTCACTGGCCCCGGCGCGCGATAGAGCGCGCCAGCACCCTGATGCAGCCGGCCGGACCGGCGACAGCGACGAGACGCCCCCCGCGGCAAAGCCCGTCCAGGAACGGCTGGATTACGATAAGGGCGTCACGGGTAAGCTACTCGAGAGTGGCCAGGCGCCGTACCGCCATCGCTCTGGTCAGGAGTTGACGCCGTTCGTTCGGGTGGAACTGGCGAGCGGCCGGCAGGTGGAAGTCTGGGGCGTCGGTTTGCCGGCCGCCCTGGAGAAGTCCGGAGCCGGGACAGGCGAGGAGATCACACTGCGGCGAGACGGCGTCGAGCGGGTCATTCGAACCTTGGAGGTTCGCGACAAGGTCTCAGGCGAACTTTCACTTCAGCAGCGAGAAGTGCCCCGCAACAAGTGGTCCATCGACGCTGACCGGTTTCGCGCCGCCAGCCCCGGCCAAGCGGCCAAGGACCCTGAACTCAACGCGGCCCAAAGCCGGCTCGCGGTTGTGACGGCGATCGTCAAGGACCGTCATGCCGATCCAGCCGTGCAAGACCGATTGATCGCCGGCGCTAAGGAAAAGATCGCTGACCATATCGAGCGCGGCGCGCGCTTTGAGACCGCCAAGGTGCGAGAGCCTGGCGGGCGGTCGGCGGACCAGTCCAAGACGGACCGGATACCGCCTTCTATTGCGCAGCCATCGCCTTCCAAATCTGGACCTGAGCGAACGAGGGGACGGTAGGTGTGAAGGGTTCAAGCTTGAACGAGTTTGCACGTGCAAACTCCAACCCGCCGCATCCGATCGATGTCAGCGTTGGCCGCCAACTGCGCAAGGCCCGCAAGGCGCGTGGCCTGAGCCAGGCCTCGCTCGGTGAGGCGATCGGCATCAGCTTCCAGCAAGTTCAAAAATATGAGCGCGGAGACAACCGGGTCTCCGCCTCCAAGCTTGCGGAGGCGGCGCTCTTCTTCCAAGTGCCGATCCAGTATTTCTTTTCGGAGATCGCCGAGTTGCTCGCGGGCCCAGCCGGCGCGCTTGACCCGGTAGTAGCGGCCTTGGCGGCGGACACACGGGCCATGGCGTTGCTGTTGACATGGCGCCGGCTTCCGCCAGCTCGCTGCAAATTCATCTCTGACCTGATCAACGCCGCCACACAGGATGAGGCCTGATCACCTCGAGGACTGACAATGTCTAGCCAAGGCTCGATTTCAGGGGGCGTCGGCGCGGTGGCGCGCAGATCGAAAACCTCATCCGCACCGGTTGCCCCGCCCGATCCAGACCTGGGTGCCGGGAAGCCTTACTAAGTCCAGAGCGCCGAGAGCGGGACGGCGGCCAAATCCGCCCCGAAGGGTACGGTGTCGGTGTGATCGTAGAGAACCGCCCCAAACTTGAAGCGCGGGCCGGCGGCTCCACGCAGTTTTCGCAGACCGTTGAAGTCGCCGCCGCGCACGGTGGCAGAGGCCTTGATCTCTAGGCCTATGACGTCGCCGGCGCGGTTTTCCAGGACGATGTCGACCTCGTCGCCGGACTTGTCGCGGAAATGGCTGATCGCGTAGCGATCGGCATCCCACGACGTCAACTTCAACACCTCAGCAAAAACGAAGCTTTCGAG
Source organism: Caulobacterales bacterium 32-69-10 (assembly GCA_002280485.1). The sequence continues at coordinate 9,567 of NCED01000020.1, read as the reverse complement.
GACGGCGCCGAAGGGGGTTCGGTCGGCGGCGATGCGCTCGGGCGTGAGATTGCGCAGAGCCGCGAGCAGGCCCGAGTCCAGGAAGTGCAGCTTCGGGGTCTTGATCAGCCGGCTGAGCGCATTGTTACTCCAGGGCGGCAGGGTGCGCACCAGGAAGAGCTGCTCAAACACGCCCGTATAGCGCTGGGTGGTGACGTGGTTGAGATTGAGGGCCGCGCCGACAGCCGAGTGATTGGTCAGCTGCCCCGAGTGCTCGGCCAGGGCGCGCAGCAGCCTAGGCATACGATCGAGCTGATCGATTTGGGCCACATCGCGGACATCACGCTGGATCACCGCCTCGACATAGTTGAGGTGCCAGTCCTGCCGACGGGCCCAGCCCTTGCGCGCCAGCGCCTCGGGATAGCCGCCGGCAAGAACGGTCTCGACGAGGTCGGGTCCAACCCGCGTAGTCCCGGCTCTCGGCGCGTGTCCCGCAAAGAGGCTGGAGAGGAACGTCGGCCGAGCGTCCCCCAAGACCTCAGCCTGGGCCAGCGGCAGCAGCCGGATGGTCTCCATGCGGCCGGCGAGGGAATCGGCGACCCGCGGCAGAGTCATTAGGTTAGCCGAGCCGGTGAGGAGAAAGCGGCCGGGCCGACCGTCGCGATCGACGGCGTCCTTGATCGCCAGTAACAGATCAGGCGCGCGCTGAACCTCGTCGATGATCGCCGCATTCAGGCCGCGCACCAGACCGGCTGGATCGGCCTGGGCGGCGGCGAGGGTCGTGGCGTCGTCAAGCGTTAGATAGGCCCTCCCCTCTCCCGCTAGTCCGCGAGCCAAGGTGGTCTTGCCCGATTGGCGTGGACCGGCGAGCAGAACGACACGGGTGTCGCCGAGCGCTTCAACGATGCGGTCGGTGGCGAACCGAGGGCGGAGGCTCGACATGAATACGGATATCCAATTGAAAGTTTAACGGCGTCCAATTGAAAGAGACCAATCGTCCAATTGAAATTTTGTCAACGACCGATTGAAAAGTCAGCCGCCTGACTTCAGCTTCAAAGGCGAACCGTGCGTAGAGAAAATCCAGTCCGCCGAGGCCAGAAAGCGCGATGTCCGGGGAATTGGGACACGTCGCGCGCGCCGAGCATAGCGCCGAGCGCCGCCCGCGAAATTCCGCGACCCGTCGCTCGATCCCGGCCCTAAATGGCGCTCGCGCCCGTTCCAGGTCTCCACAATCCCACGCAAGTTTGCACGTGCAAACCTAGCGACCTCGCGAACGATCCTTGCCTGGGCCTTGGCTCTTTTCAGTCGCGGCCTTGGCAGGCTCTACCGGCTTGCCGCCGTCGACCAGCATCCTCGCCAGCGCGACGCGTCGGCTAACCGGAGCCGGCATCGCCTTCACGAACGCCTCCACAGAACGGCCAAGCGCCTGGTCGCGCGGATCGGCCGACGCCACCAACACCTTGGCCGCAGCCCTATAGGACGAGCGCACCTGAGCCTGTCGTTGGCGCATGCTGTCGTCCCAAGGCTGAGCCCTTCCCCCGCTGCGCGCTAGGCTCTCCGCTTCCCGCCGCGCCTCTCGCAGAACCCGAGGTTCGTTCTGGCCGGTACGCTCGAACCGCTCACGAGCCTTTCGTACAGGCGTCCGCTCCGGTTTCTGGGTGATCCCTCTCGCACGACGCGGCGTGGCCTCTGCCTCGATCCCCCGCCCCCGAAGCTCGCGCGCGAACCGCTCACGCCAATCGGCTAAATCCGCCTTCTTCGGATTGAGACGCTCACCGCCAACCCCAAGCGAGCGGACGCTCAGATGCACATGCGGTTGCTCGCCCTTGGCGTCCTGGTGGAAGGCGAACACATAGGGGAACGTCTCGCCAAACTCCGCCCGGGCAAAGGCGCGAACGGCATCCTTCATCCTCTCGGGGTCGGTGCCCACGGGCATCGACAGCACGATGGAGACCGACATGGTGCTGTTGGCACGGCGTCGACTGTCGCTCTCGCCCGACGCCGCCCAATCCAGCGCCAGCTCCTTGACCGCGTCGCGGCCGTGAACAAAAGCGCCGTCCGACTGTTCCAGGTCCAACTCCCCCTTGCGCGAGATGTAGTCCAGGTGCGCGCCCAAATGCTCGCCGTCCTTGGTCTTGCCGGTGATCTTAACCATGACCTCGGGCGCCTTCTCCACGACCCTCGCGAGCTTGGCCTTGGCCTCCCCATCCCCGGCACGGCTGGCCGGCCCGCCAAGGACACTGCCCTTGGCGGTGATCTTTCGCCCGCCCGCTGGCGGTCGCCACACCTGGTCGAAACCGCGCACGTCACGAAAGTCGCTCACACCTCGTCCTCCCAATAGGCCAGGTTCCCCTTGAACGCGTCGGACAGGCCGCGCACGTGCTCGCGGATCTCGGTGCGGAAGGCCTCGATCGACGACATCTCCGCGTCCAAGACCGAGCCCGGCATCACCGCGGTGTTCATGGCCCGGGCGATCTGGTTGACGTTGACGCCGATGCGCCGAAGCTCCTCCTGCACCGCGTAGAAGGCCAACTCCTCGCGACGGCTAAAACGCGGCCGCCCAAAGAGCCGCCGACGCACAAGCGCCAGCACCCACTCTGTTCGCCGAAGACCCTGGTCGCCCGACACCTCGTCGAGCGCGGCCTGGTCGTCAGGCTTCAGGCGAAGGGTCAGCTTGGTCGACTGGCCGCGTGGCGCGACTGCTGCGCCGGAGGCCTCCGCGCCGACCGCCTGGGCGACCATTTCACGAAGCTTCTTGGAGCGGCCGGACGACGCGAGCGCGTCGAACTTTGCGGCGAGATCATCGGGGAGTTGGAAGGCGAACATGGCCATCAGCGGAGCGTAATTTATAAAAACGCCGGCGCAAAGCCTATCCTGCCCTCACACCCATCGGACATACGCTCCCTACGACGTTCCCACGATTCCCCATATCCACGGCCAAGATTCTCCGCCGAGAACCCGCGCGGCAACTTGCCTCAAAGTTGCCTTTGAGGCTGGCTAACAAGAAAGAGCTAAGGGGCGTTGCCCCTCGCGCGCGGGGCGTGAAGTCTCCGCTTCGCTGCGACCGGCCGGGGGGTGTCCCCGACCTTCCCTCGCTGCGCTCAGTGCAGGCCGGGTGATCCCCCTCCCCCCGGCCGCGCCCCACTTGCTACCCCCGCCTCGCCGGCGGGCAGGGGTGCAGGCAGGCCGCACCCTGCTTGTAACGACAACCGCGCCAAACCGGCCACGAGCGTACCGGAGTTCAAGTTTGCAGTTTCGAGATCTCGCCCGCCTCGCCCAGCTCACCCCGCGCCAACTTCGCCGCTACGAACGCGAAGGGCTCATCCGCCCAGCCTCCACCGACGAGGGCGAGCCTCAGTACACGCCGCAATCCGCGCCCCTGGCCCGGCGCATCAACGTGCTGGTGGACCTGGGCTTCACCACCGGGGAAATCCGTACCTTCCTTGACCGCATCGACGATCAGCCGTCCGAACGCTACGCGCACGTCAGCGATCTGCAGGGCCGACGTATCGCCAAGATCGACGCGGTGATCTCTAAGCTGAAAGCAACGCGCGCCGAGCTGGTCGGCCTGCTGGTTACCGACGAGGGGCTAGACGTCCAGGATCAGGCGGCGGCCGTCCGGCGTCAGTAGCGCCAGCAAGGTGTCGTATTTCCAGCTGGCCAGCGCGGCCAGGAACACCGAGGCGCCTTGGTAGGCATAGGCGTACCAAGGCAGCCCGCCTTTGAAGACCGCAAAGCTGATGAAGGCCAGCGCGCCCAGGACGACAAAGCCGCGCAGTAGGAACTGCACGACGCCTCGGCAATAGAGCAGCACGAAAAACGCCGCGTAACGCAGCCCCGTCAACATCGCGCGCAGGACCGCGCGGAGTATGCCGGGAAGATCCAACTACGCGCTCCGTGACCTCACCAGCCGAATGTCGGCCACGGCGGTCGGCTCGGTCGCCCCCCCGTCGAACACTACCAGCGCCGTCTCTGGATTGGGGCCCGGCTCAAGCAACAGGCGGCCCGTGCGCTTGCCGACCTTAACGTCAAACCCTGCGACCTTACCGCGCGAGGAGCTTGGCTTCGCATCAGACGCCTCGGCAGTGGCGCCAGTTTGCACGTGCAAACTCCCCTCCCCTGCCCCGGCTTTGACCGCGCCCTTGCCCGTAGCAGGCGCACCCTCGACCGTCTTGCCGGCTTTGGGCGCGGGCTTCAGTTCGGCCGACAGCGCCACGGCCTCGCGCATCGTAATCCCGTCTCCGCGTTCGTTGACCAGAGACTGGGTACGGGCCGCGTCGCGCTTCCAAGCGATGGAAAGCTCATAGAGGGTCCGCGCGCCCAGCTTGGGCGCCAGCGCCTTCAGCTCGGGCGGCAAGTCGCGCAGCGCCGCATAGATCGAGATCGCTTCCTTGGACCGGCCAAGCTTTTCGCCGACCTGCGCCTGATTGAGCCCCAGCGCCATCAGCCGTTCGACCGCCGTGGTCATTTCCGCCGTGTTAAGCGGCTCGCGCTGATCGTTCTCGATCACCTGGGCGGCCAGGATATCGACCTCGCTGGCGTCGCTGGTGGAGATAACCGCCGGGATGGTCTCCAGGCCCGCCAGCCGCGCGGCGCGGAAGCGTCGCGCGCCAAACCGGATCATGTAGCCCTTGTCGTCCTTGGGCCGCACCGTGATGGGCTGCAGCACCTTGTGCTCGCGCATCGAGGCGGCCAGGTCGGCGATCTCGGCGTCGTCAAATCCGGTGCGCGGATTGTTGGGATCCTCGTAGATCTCCGTTAGCGGCAGCTCCTTCAGGCGCGAGCCGTCCGGTTCTCCGCTGTCCTCGACCAGGCCGCCCACAAGCGCCGCGAAATTGGTGGTCATGGCGTTGATCCTCTAGGTGGCGACGGCGGCCGAAAGGCGGCCCTTGATGGTCGTCAGCACGCCGCGAATTTCCTTGGCGGCGTCCTGGGCGGCCTTCTTCTTGATGGTCCAGACCGGGGCCTTCAAGCTGACGGCCTCGGCGTAACCCTGGCGCTGGGTGAGCACCCCCTCGAACATCAGCGAGGTTCCGCCCTGGGTCAGCAGGGTCTTGAGGTTCTCGCGCTGGCGCGGCGAGGTGCTGACAAACCGCGAGGGCAGCAGCCCCAGAAAGTCGATGCGCCGCCCGCCACGGGCTTGGTCCTCGACCAGCTTGATCTGCTTGCGCAGCTTGCCGATGCCCAGCAGCGAATAGTCTTCCAGGTCGATGGGCGAGATCACCAGATCGGTGACCAAAAGCGCCGCGAAATTACGCCCACCCCAGGTCGGCGGGGTGTCGATGACGCAATAGTCGAACTGGTCCTTCAGCGCCTCGAAGCGCTTGGCCATGGCCGGGATGGCGTCATTGAGCTGGGCGTCCACATTGTGCAGCTTGTCGTCGGCGCGCAGCACCGTGATGCCCGGCAGGCCCTCAAGCTTCTGGTCGGGGCCGAAGAACAAGGCGCTGCTCAGGCCGCCCTTGCGCTCAGCGTCCAAGGTGTGGCTGGCGTTGGCCTGGGGGTCCAGGTCTATGAACAGGACGCGCGTAGCCGCTTCCTCGGCCAGGAACCAAGCCAGATGGATGGCCAGCATGGTCTTGCCGACGCCGCCCTTCTGGTTGTTCACGACGATGGTCTTCATGCGCTTTTCTTCCTGCCCGAGCGCTCGGGGCGTCGGTCGGCCAGTTCGTTGTCGTTGACGGTGAACCCCGCCGCTTTCAAGGCGCGCAACACGATCACCCGAAGCGTCACGCCCTGGTCGGCGGCCTGCTTCTTCAGCTCGTCGCGAAGCGCCGTCGGGACCTTCATGTTGAGCATGGACTCGCCAGCCTCGTCGCTCACATCCATGCCCCACCAAACCCTCAAGACCGCGCCGCCGAAGGCGGCCGAGTCGTTGTGATTCAGCATAGTCAAAAGATAAAGAGGTTTCAGCCGTCATCGCGGCGGTCCTCCTGATTTTCTCGCCAGAGCAGCCAAGCGCCTTCGTCGGTGGGCGGGCGTGAGACCCGCCCGACCAGGGCCAGCGCGACGAATACAAGCAGGGCGACAAGCATGGGCGTCCTCCATCGGTGGCCGCCTAAGCGGCCACCTCCTGCTGGGCGGCCTTGGCCGCGCCGGGCTGGTAGCTTTCCAGGAGATCGACGGCGCGCTGGGCGTGACCTGCGGCGGTGAAGATGAACCGCTTGTCGTCCTTCAGGACCTTCAGCCACGAGCCGATATAGGCGGCGTGGTCTTCGATGTGGGAAGGGCAAAGGCCCAGGATCGCGCCGACGAAGGCCGCGCCCAGTTCGGCGCAACATTCCTCCTTGGCGTAACCCGCGTCGCCGAAGGTCTTGCGGCCAAAATCACGGTCCAGGCGCGAAGGGTGGCGCGTCCAGTGGATGAGCTCATGGGCCAGGGTCGCGGCGTGGTGCTCGGCGTCGGCGAAAAGGTCCAGCGGCGGCATGTGGATGTCGTCGGTGCTGATCCGGTAGAAGGCCCGGTCCCCGGTGTTGATCACCTTGGCGGGGATGTTGGCGAAAAACGCATCGGCCGCTGTGATCCGCTCGGGCAGGGGGCTGGGCGGGGCCGCTTTGACCACATAGCGCTCGGGCAAGCCGTCGATCTGCTGGCTGTTGAACACCGTGTAGGCCTTCAGCCACCGGCGCACGGTCGGACCGTCGTCTCCGTCGCACTGGCCAACGCCCTCTTTGTCGGGCGCGTCCTGGTCGCCAAAGACGCTCTGCCCGGCCTTGACGACTTTGCTGCCCCGCTCGCCCTTTCGCACGCACCCGCCCAACTCCAGCGCCTGCTGGAAGGTCATCCAGTAGGCGGAGGCAAAGCCGTGTTCGTGGGCCGCGCCCCACAGCATCAGCACATTGATGCCGCGATAGGGCTCGCCGTTGAACCGCAGGGGGCGAAGCGATCCGCCCGCCGAGCGCCAGGGCTGCTCCCATGGCTTGGTTCCGGCCTCCAGGGCCTTGATGATCTGGTCGGTGACGTGCTGGTGAACATCGAAACGTTCGGTCGGCGCGGTCTTGGTCGAGGCCTTGGCGGCGGCGGGCTTGCGGCGCTTGGAGGTGGGGGATTTGGTCATGTCCGGGCTCCGTCTCTAAGGCTCAAGAATACATCTTTATGTTTTCGGAGGTTAGAAGATAAAGATGTTTTCTTTCCCTTGTCGGCTTGGGGTTGGCTCGCTTCTTTCGCGATCCAACCGGCTAGGCCGGCGCCAATGAGCCGGGGGTAGCAAGGGGGCGGCCAGGGCGAGGGAGGGGGATCGCCCGACCTGCACGACCAGCGGGAGGAAGGTTGGGGAAACCCTCGTTCTGGGTCGTAGACTTCACCGCCTCCGCGCGAGGGGCGAGGCCCCTTAGCTCATCGACTGCAAGGAGGGCGGGCCGCAGGCCCGCGCCGTTTGGCCGGGTTTGCACGTGCAAACCCGGGGTCTGCCACCCGGTCAGCAGAAAGCCGGTTTGCACGTGCAAACCGGCCTCTGAAGAGAGCGGGCCGGGGCGCAAGGCCCCGGCGTCGGAGACCTATTCGGCGGCCATGGGAACCTCGTCCTCGTCCCACGGCGCGCCCTCATCAAGACCGTCGTCATCCTCGGCGCCATAGGCCGCCTGTTCGACCGCCTCCTCGTCCTGGACGATCTCGCGCGGACGAAGGATGGTCGGCAGCCAGCCCTTGCCCTCCAGGCGCCGCTCAGCCTCGGCCGCCAGTTCCTGCTTCTTGAGACCGGCGATATTCTCGGCCGCCTGGGCGGTCGTGGCCTCTTGGACCGCCGCGACGATCAGGAGCTTGGACACCCGGCCAAAGTAGCCCTGCGCCGTGGGCGCCCACCATTGGGCCATGTCCAGGTCCAATGCCTTGGCCAGATGATCGGACGCCACCTGCCGGGCGCTGTTGTCCTTCTCGAACGGCTGCTTGATCGCATCGACCATCTGGGAGGCGGCGTAGGCGACAAGCTCCATGAGCTGGTCGGTGTCGCGCGCCATCAGGTACGGCCACAGGTCGGCATGGCTGAGCGGCAGCAGCAGCATCATGCGCCCCTGGACATGCTTGAGGGCCTCGCCCGCCTTGGTGGCCTCGAACCCCTCGGCGTGCTTGCGCGGATGGTTGGCCGACAGATCGGCCTGAAGGTTGATGGTCGAGGCGGGGGACGAGCGATGGCCCGCGCCATAGTGGGTCAGCAGCAGCAGCGAATGGACGATAGCGACGAACGCCACGTCGGGTCGCTCGATCAACGCCGCGCGCAAGGCAGCGGTGCGATGGGCGGTCAGGTCCAGCACCAGCTTGTCGGGGAGGGCGCCGACCGCCTTCTTGGTGCGCTCACGCGCTATGGATGCGCCGCCCTCCGTCGCCTTGCCGTCGAGCTTGCGCAGAGCCTTGGTGTCCGCGCCTGGCTTGGCGCAACCGCGCTCGATCCGAAGCGCGCCGTCATCGCCGATCGTCACGATGGCGCCGGTGATCGCCTTGACCTCGGGCGCATAGACCTCCACGCCGGAGCTTTCCAAGTCATAGATCAGGTCTTCGATCTGGCTGACGCGCTCGGCCGCTTGCTCCGTCTGCGGGTCCAACTCCTCCAGCTCTCGCATCTCGGCGGTGAGCTCCTCGATCCGGGCCAAGGCCTCGGCCGACACCGGCGCGACGGTGGGATAGGCTCGGCCATAGGTTTGCGACAGGCTGTAGTCGAAGCGCAGCGTGGTCTCCACCCATGCCCAGCCCTCCGGTTCCAAAGCCCTGGCCTCAGCCTCCAGGGCCTCGCTGGCCAGCCGCTCCAGAAGCGTCAGATCGGTGATGAACCCCGCGTCGTCAGCCTGGGCGAAGAGGTCCTGGCTGACCGCGCCGCCCGCCGCTCGGTAGGCGTCTAGCCCCACGAACTTGGCCGTTGCGTTCGTCTGGCTGTTGACCCGGCCGCCGACCAGACGCTGCTTGACCCGGTAGGCCTGCCGGTCGTGTTCAGGGACGTCGAAATAGGCCGCTTCCTGCTCGCCGTGGTCATCGGTCAGGGTGAAGGCCGCCATATGGTCCAGCGTCACCGCGTTGGCCCGGAACAGCTCCATTAGGCGCGGCGACACCGTGGCCAGCTTCAGCCGCCGCTCGACGATGCGCGGGGCGACCGAGAAGCGCTCTGCGATCTCCGACACCGTCTTGCCCGTCAAGCTGAGGGCATGAAAGGCGGCGAACTGGTCGGCCGGGTGAGGGGCAAGCCGCACATTGTTTTCCGCGATGCTCTCCTCCAGCGCCGTGGCCTCGTCGGGACAGACAACGCACGGCACCGGAAAGGCGCGGGCGATCTCCTTGCGGTCGGCCAGGATGTTCAGCGCCCGAAGGCGGCGCCCGCCGACATGGACCTCGAACCGGCCGGTGGCCTTGCCCTTGCTGTCGTGCTGGGCGGTGACCCGAAGGTTTTGCAGGACCGTCTTGCTGGCCCCGATGTCGGCGACAAGATCGGCGGTGTCCACGTCGCCTTGGCGCATGTTGTTGGGCGACAGGACCAGCTTGTTCAGCTGGATTTCACGAACGGTCATCGGTTGAACTCCGTCTTGGGGTTGGGGTCGATGCTTTGCGCATCTACCCCTGCCCGCCGGCGAGGCTGGGGGTAGCAACCGGGGGACGGCCGGGGGG
>NCED01000086.1 GCA_002280485.1 Caulobacterales bacterium 32-69-10 | reverse complement strand
GCTGCTTGCAGACCGCCTTGGTCGCCGGAAAAAGCCGCGTGCCGGAACCGCCGGCCAGGATGATGCCCTTCATGGCGCCGCTATAGCGCGAGCGCCGCCGTCAGGACAGACGCCGTCACGCCTTCAGGCCGAGGCGCTGCTGCTGGTACTTCTCCTGCAGCGGGCGCCACCAGTCGGGGCGGTCGACGTACCACTGCACGGTCTTGGCCAGCCCCGTCTCGAAGGTCTCCTGCGCCCGCCAGCCCAGTTCGGTCTCCAGCTTGGTCGCGTCGATGGCGTAGCGCTGGTCGTGGCCGGGGCGGTCCTGGACGTAGGTTATCAGGCGCTCCCGGGGCCCGGCCGGATCGGGGACGATGCGGTCGAGGATCTCGCAGATCCGCTGCACCACCTGCAGATTGGTGCGCTCGTTGCGGCCGCCGACGTTGTAGGTCTGGCCGACGACGCCCTTCTCCATCACCAGCAGCAGGGCGGCGGCGTGGTCTTCCACATAGAGCCAGTCGCGGATGTTCGACCCGTCGCCATAGACCGGCAGGGGCTTGCCCGCCAGGCCGCTCAGGATCATCAGCGGGATCAGCTTCTCGGGGAAATGGTACGGCCCGTAGTTGTTGGAGCAGTTGGTGATCAGCACCGGCAGGCCGTGGGTGTGGCCCCAGGCCGAGACCAGGTGATCCGACGACGCCTTCGAGGCCGAATAGGGCGAGCGCGGGTCATAGGCGGTGGTCTCGGTGAACAGGCCGTCCTCGCCCAGGCTGCCGAACACCTCGTCGGTGGAGATGTGCTGGAAGCGGAACGCCGCCTTGCGGTCCGCCGGCAGGGCTTTCCAATAGGCCAGGGCCGCTTCGAGCAGGGTGAAGGTGCCGACGATGTTGGTGGTGATGAAGGGGGCGGCCCCCTCGATCGAGCGATCGACGTGGCTCTCGGCGGCCAGGTGCAGCACCGTGTCGGGCTGGTGCTCGGCGAACACCTCGTCCATCGCCGCCCGGTCGGCCACGTCGGCCCGGACGAAGGCGTAGCGGTCGGAGCTATCCACCTCGGCCACCGAGGTCGGCGTGCCGGCGTAGGTCAGGAGGTCGACGTTCACCAGGCTGTGGCCGGTCTCACGGATGATCCGGCGGCACACCGCCGAGCCGATGAACCCGCAACCGCCCGTGACGAGGATCTTCAAGTGTCGGCTCCTGCCTTCCATACGGCCGCCGCCCCATTAGCGGGGGGTGCGATGTGGCGCAACGGGGTGCATGGACGCTCGCCCCGATCCGGGGCAGAACCCAACCCATGAGAGACCCGGCCACCCCCACGCAAAAGGTGCTCGACAAGCAGTTGCGCGCCGCCCGGGAGGAGCTGGCGCGCGAGCGTGACGAGGTCGCCCGCCTGGCCGGCGCGCTCAAGGGCCGCGACGCCGTGATCGATGAGTTCAAGGCCTCGACCTCGTGGCGCCTCACCGCCCCGGTCCGAGCCGTGCGACGGCTGCTGACCGGTGGCGGCGGCGAGCCCCGTCCCAGGGCGGACCCCGCCAGGCCGACCGCCATGCGCGCCGGATACGCCACGCCGACCACCACGGCGCCTGCCGCCCTGTTCGGGACCCGGGTGCTGATCGTGGCCGAGCTCGGCCTCGCCCAGTGCGCCAAGTACCGGGTGTGGCAGAAGCAGCGCGCCTTCGCCCTGCTCGGGATCGACTGCACCGTGGTCGAGTGGTCCAAGCACGAGGCCGTGCGCTCGGCCCTGCAGACCTGCTCCATCGCCATCTTCTACCGCACGCCCGGCTACCCCGAGGTGCTGGCCGCCATCGCCGAGGCCAGGCGGCTGCGGGTCCCGACCCTGTGGGAGGTGGACGACCTGATCTTCGACGAGGCGGCCTACCGGGCCAATCGCAACCTCGAGACCCTGACGCCCGAACTGCGCGCCTCGGTGCTGGCGGGGATCCCGCTGTACCGCCAGGCCCTGCTGGCCTGCGACTACGGCCTGGCCTCCACCGAGGCCCTGGCGGAGGCGATGCGCGCGGCCGGCGTCGCCGAGGCCTTCGTGGTCGAGAACGGCCTGGACGAGGAAACCCTGGCCCTGGCCGCCGAGATCATCCAGCGCCGGGCGCCGCTCGCCGACGGGCGGATCACCGTGCTCTACGGCTCGGGCTCGAAGGCCCATGACGCCGATTTCGAGTGCGCCGCCGAGGGCTTGCGCCGGGCCATGGCGGCCAACCCGGCCATCCACCTCCGGATAGTCGGGTCGCTGCAGCTGTCCGACGCCTTCGCCCCGTTCGCCGACCGGATCGATCGCATCCCGCCGATCGACTACGCCTCCTATCTGCGCCTGCTGGGGCAGGCCGACATCAGCCTGGCGCCCCTGGAGGCGACGGCCTTCAACGAAGCCAAGAGCAACATCAAGTTCCTGGAAGCGGCGGTGCTCGCCCTGCCCTCGGTCTGCTCGCCGCGCTCGGCTTTCGCGGGGGCGATCAGCGACGGCGTCGACGGCTTCCTGGCGGAGACGCCCGAGCAGTGGGCCGATGCGCTGACGCGCCTGGCGGCCGATCCGTCCCTGCGCGCGACCATGGGCGCGGCGGCGGCGGCGACCGCCCACCGGCTCTACGACCCCGAGGCGGTGGCCAGGGCGCAGGTCGCCCCCATCGCCTCCCGGCTGGCCCCGCCGGCGCCGCGCAAGGCGATGCGGGTGTTGACGGTCAACATCCACTTCGCGCCCGAGAGCTTCGGCGGCGCCACCATCGTGGCCGAGAACCTGGCCGAGCGCCTGAACCGCCGCGCCGACACCGAGGTCGTGGTCTTCACCGCCTGGCCGGAGGGCCTGGTCCCCGGCTTCGCCCTGAATGGTGCGCAAGGACGGAACCTACTACTTCCAGCAGCGGATCGACTGGTCGGTCTGCGCCACCTGCGTCAAGGACCTCGGTTTCAGCATCCGCCGCTACGAGCGCCTGGGCGAACTGCTGCGCGGGGCGGCGATGCTGCTGACCCCCAGCGCCTTCCACCGCCAGCTGCACATCGCCAACGGCGCCGATCCCGGTCAGATCCGGGTCAACAAGAACGGGATCGCCCCGGCCGCGGGCGCGCCGCGGCGGCCGCTGGATCCGCGGCGGATCCGCTTCGGCTTCGTCGGCGGCATCGGCCCGATCAAGGGGCTGGCGCTGATCCGCCGCGCCTTCGAGGCCCTGCCACAGGCCAACTACGAGCTGATCCTGGTCGACAACACCCTGAACCTCGGCGTGTCGCAGATGGACGTGGAGGGCTGGCGGGTCGCCGGCCGGATCACCGTCAGGCCTGCCTACAACGCGGCGACGATGGACGCGTTCTTCGGGGACATCGACGTGCTGCTGTTCCCGTCGCAGTGGAAGGAGAGCTTCGGCCTGACCGTGCGCGAAGCCCTGGTCCGCGACGTCTGGGTCATCACCACCGACGCCGGCGGCGCGGCAGAGGACATCGTCGATGGCGAGAATGGAACCGTCATCCCCCTTGGCGCGGACGAGACGCCGCTGAAGGGGGCCATCGCCGCCCTGCTCGACCATCCGGAACGGCTGGCCGGTTGGCGCAATCCGTACAAGGACCGCATCGTCGGCTTCGACGCCCAGGCCGAAGAACTCGCCGGGTTCCTGCGGGAGGCGGCCGATCAGCCGCCGGAGGCGACGACCCTTTCCAGCGCGTCCCGCACCGTGGCCAGGACGCTGTCCCAGTCGCCCAGCGCCGGCTGACGAAACAGGCGCACGCTCGGGTACCAGGGGCTGTCGTCGCGCTCCAGCAGCCAGCGCCAGTCCGGTGCGAACGGGAGCAGCACCCAGGTCGGCCGGCCGATGGCGGCGGCGAGGTGCGCGGCCGAGGTATCCACCGAGACGACCAGGTCCATGGCCGCGGCCAGGGCGGCGGTGTCGGCGAAGTCGGCGATCTGTCCGTCGAAGCGGCGGATTTCGGGATGGCGCGCGAGGATCTCGGCGTCGGCCTCGCGCACCCGGTCGTGCAGGCTGAACACCTCGATTCCCTTCGGAAGCGCCTGTAAGAAGCGCGCCAGCGGGATCGAGCGGTTGTGGTCATTGTGGTGCGTCGGCTTGCCTGACCAGACCACGCCGAGGCGAAAGCCGTCCGCAGGCCCGATCCTTTGCGTCCAGGCGGCGAGCCGGTCGGGCGGGGCCGACAGATAGGCCGGCGCGGCGGGGATCGCGCCAAGCTGGGTGGAGAAAGCCGCCGGCAGGCTCATCAGCGGACAGTGATAATCGAACGGCGGCAGGGGCTCGCCCCGGGCGACAAGGTCGCTCACCCCGGCCAGGCTGCGCATCAGGGCCTTCAGCGGCGGTTGCACCTCGAGCACCACCCGCGCGCCGCGCGCCGCCAGGAGGGGCGCGTAGCGGCAGAAGTTGATGGTGTCGCCGAACCCCTGCTCGGCGTGCAGCAGGATGGTGCGCCCACTGATGTCCTGCCCCGTCCACAGGGGGGCGTCGAAGGCGCGGCGCTGCGACAGCCCCGGCTCGACCCGCCAACGTTGCTCATGGCCCGCGAAGCCCCGCTCCAGGTCCCCCGCCAACAGCTGGCAGACCCCGAGGTTGCAGCGCGCCTCGACATAGTCCGGCGCCAGGGCCAGGGCCTGCTCGAAACCGGCGATGGCTTCCACCACCCGGTTCAGCTCCCGCAGGGCCGCCCCCCGGTTGGCGTGGCCGGGCGGGAAGGCGGGGTCGATGGCGATCGCGCGGTCGAAAGCGGCCAGGGCCTCTTGCGGCCGGTTCAGGGCCAGGAGCGCGGCGCCGCGATTCGACCACGAGGCCGCCTGGGCCGGATTGAGCGCCAGGGCCCGGTCGCAAGCGGCCAGGGCCTCGTCGAAGCGGCCGAGCGTCAGCAGCAGGGCCGCGCCCTGCACATGGGCGGCCAGCAGCGTGGGGTCGAGGCGGGCGGCCTGGTCATAGGCTTTCGCCGCCTCGTCCAGGCGCCCCAGGGCCTGCAGGGTGGCGCCCAGCGAATAGTGGGCGTGCGGATGATGGGGATTGAGCTCGACCACCTGGCCGTGGTCACGGACGGCCTCGTCCAGCCGGCCGATGCCCGCGAGCAGATGAGCCCGGTTGAACAGGGCCGCAGCATGACGGGGATCCAGCGACAAGGCCTGGTCGTAGGCCGCGAGCGCCGCCTCCCGGTCGCCTACCCGCGCCAGGATCACGCCGAATACAGCATGGATGTCCGCGCTCTGCGGGTCGGCAGAGGCGGCGCGGCCGATCAGGTCGAGCGCGTCGCCGATGCGCCCCTCCGCCAGGGCCGTCATGGCCTGCTGGCGCTGGTCCTGGGCGTCGCTCATCGGGCGGACCGGCAGGCTGTTCCTGGCATGCCGATACCGCTAGCCTGTTTCGGGTCGCCGAGCACCCTGGGGGGCGGCGGACTCGATCGACTTAAGGACAGAGGCATGACGCTTACGGCGAAGAAGGTGGACCCGGAAACCGCGGCCCTGTACCGGGCCGCCGCCCTGATGTCCAAGTCGGCCCTGATCGACGGGCGGGAGCTGCAGGAGGTCTACGAGGCCTTCTTCAGGGGGCTGACCGGCCCGGGCCTGCCGCAGCACATGAACCAGTTGGCCCGATGGGCCCTGGTCAGGATCGGCGCCTATGAGCTGGCGGACCGGCTGTGCGACTTCGCCACCTTCGGCGATTGGGCCCTGGGCAGCGAGTTCCCGATCTTCCTCCAACAACTGGCGCGTGTCAGCATGCCCGAGGACCGCCTGGCGCTGCTGGAACAGCACCGGCGATGGGCGACCCGGCTGGAGCAGAAGGCCGACCGGACGGTCATCAGCCCGCCGGCCGCCCGCAAAGCCGGCAAGCTGCGGGTGGGGCTGATCTCGACGGGGTTCGACCAGATCGTGGGGCGGTTCTGCCTGCCCCTCTTTGAGCACCGCGACCCCAGCGTGGAGCTCTATGCCTATGCCGTCGGTTCCGATGGGGCCGGCGTCTTGACGGCCCGGCTGGGACCACAGTCGATCTTTCGCCAGTTCGTGGGCGTGTCCGCCCTGGATGCGGCGAAGGCCATCGCCGAGGACGACCTCGACATGCTGATCGAACTCGACGGCCTGTCCGGCGCCCATGCCCTGGACATCATGGCCTATCGGCCGGCGCGGCGGCAGGCGAGCTGGCTGGGCTATCCGCACTCCACGGGCCTTTCGGCCATCGACCACATCATCGTGGACCCGCAACTGCAGACGACGCTCCTGCTCGAACGGCCGCTGACCATGCCCGGCTCGTGGATCGCCCTGCCGCAATCGCTGTTTAACGACAGTCAGGCGATCGCGGCCGGCACGCCCGAGCAGCGCAACGGCTATCTCACCTTCGGGACCCTGAACAATCCCTACAAGTTCACCCCCAAAAGTCTGCAGACCTGGGCTCGCATCCTGAAAACATCGACATCTGCCTGGACACCTTCCCGCTCACCGGCGGCACGACGACCTGCGAATCGCTGTGGATGGGCGTGCCGGTGATTTCGCTGATGGGCGATGCTCTGTTCGAGCGGCTCAGCTATTCGGTGCTGGTCAATGCGGGCGCAGCCGACCTCGTGGTGCAGACCGTGCCCGAGTACGAGGCCGCGGCCGTGGCCCTGGCGGCCGATCCGCAGCGGCGCCGAGACCTCCGGCAGGATCTGCGAGCCAAGATCAAGGCTTCGCCCTTGGGCGATCCCAGGGCGTTCGCACACGACTTCTACGCCTTGATCGCCACAGCCGTCCGACCGGCCTGACCCGCGATTAGCTCAGCGAGGGGCCCGGGGCCCCTCGCGGGTTTCGTCCATCAACTGGGTCGCAGGGCGGATGGGGGGCTGCTGCGCCGCCGGCGCCGGCGCTGGCGGCAGGTCGGCCTGGCGGTCCGGGACGGCGGTTTCGCTGGCGGGCATGGGTGCGCCCATGGCCGGCGTCACCAGCCCGTCCAAGGCGCGGACGACATATTCCGTCGGCAAGGCGCCGCGGTTCTTGACCCGGTCGAAGTCCGGAAGCGGATCATAGGACGGCGTCCCCGGCGCGAGCAGCTCGACCGTGAGCGCGCCCATCACGTTCAGCACGCCGGCGCGGGCGACGTATTCATTGTAGCGGTCGCGCAGCAGGCCGATCTGGGCGGCGTTCAGCTCCTGCTGGGTGTTCAGCAGCTCGATGGTGGTGCGCAGGCCGAGGCGTTCTTCCTGGCGCATGCCGTAGAAGGCCGTCTCGGCCGCGGCGACATAGGCCTCGTCGGCGACAAGCGCCCGCCGGGCCGCCGCCAGCTGGCTCCACTGCTGCGACAGGCCCTGGACCACGTTGCGGCGGGTCGAATCGATCGTCAGCCGGTCGGCGGTGTTGAGTTCAGCCGCGCGGCGGATCTGCGACGAATTCAGACCGGCGGTGAACAGGGGCTGGCTGAAGACCGCCGAGGCGCTGAGGGTGTCGTTGTAGGGGACCGGCCCGTAGATGGTGCTGGGTTGCCGCCCGGCGGCCAGACGCAGGTTCACGCTCGGCAGGTTCTGGGCCTTGGCCGCCGACAGGCGCGCGCGCGAACTTTGTTCGGCGAACTTGGCCGCCAGCAGGGTGGGATTGCCTTGCTCGGCCTGGTCGAAAGCCTGCTCGATGCTGGCCGGCACGCCCGGGAGATCGGGCTCCGGCGCGAGGTCGGCGGGGTTCTGGCCGACGGCGTTCAAGTACTGCGCCCGGCTGAGCGCCAACTGGGCCTCGGTGTTGGCGAGTTGGGCCTGGGCGGCGGCGAGGCGGCCTTGAGCCTGACCAAGATCGGTGCGCGTATTTTCGCGCACCTCGGTCTTGGCCTGAGTCTCCTCCAGCTGGTTTTGCAGCACGCTGACGGTGGAGCGGGCCACCTCGATGATCTGCTGATCGCGGCGCACGGCGACATAGGCGTTGATCACCCGCTGCAGCAGGTCGATCTCTTGCTGCCTGAGCCGCTGGCGGCCCGCCCGGACGTCGGCCTCGGCGGCCTGCAGCGCGGCGGTCCCGCGGCCGCCGGTGAATAGGGGCTCTGTGAGGTTGACGTCGGCGGTCACTCGCGGGCCAAAGCCGGCGCGGGCCTGGACGTAGGTCTCGTTCAGGGCGCGGAGCTGAGCCCGTTGCGACTGGATCGCCGGGTTGCTCTGGTAAGCCAGGGCCACGGCGTCGGCCAGGGTCTCGGCGGACGCCGCGGCGGGCAGGCAGCAGGCCGAGAGCAGCAGGCCCAGCCGGCTGAGAGCCGGGAGCAGTCCGCCGCCGGAGCGCGGGCGCGCGGGTCGGGCGCAGTGAGCATCATCTTGCCGCCGAAGCATGTGGCTCCTTATCCGCAATCGGATTCCACTGAAAGGCCCGAGAGCGCGACGGGCCGCAGCGCTTCCTCTGCGGCGATGTAGGCCAAGCTATGGCGGCGGCCTCAACGCCGCGGCCTAGAGTCACGGCGTCATCCAGCGGGCCCGATTTCGGCAAGGCCGAACTTGGCGAGCCACAGCAGGCTTCGTTCGACGAAGCCCTGGCGGACGGGTGCGAAGGCGGCGACGAGTTCGGCGACGGTCGCGGGGCCCGCAGCAAGGCGCACCATGATCGCGGCCAGTTCTTCGGGGCGCGCCAGCATGTGGGCGGCGTGACCGACCTGGGGCGCCTGAAGCATGGCCGCCGCGCCCTGTGCCGTGGCGCCGGGATACAGCGTCAACAGGCTGGTCGGCTGTAGGGCGGCGGTCGGATAACCGGCGAACAGGGTGAAGGGGTCCAGCTTCCAGGGGTCCACCGGGACTCGGGTCTCGGCTGCGGCGGAGAGCCTGATGGCGGCCAGTTCGCCCCACAGCGCCTGGTAGCGCGGGATGATCGCCCGCCAGTCGAAGTCGCACTCTGCGCGAAACCGGGCGGCGGCGCCCATTTGCGCCCGCAGCGCGGGATCGGCGATCAGCTTCGCCAGCGCCGCGGCCGCCTTGGTGACATCGACCGCGACGAACTGGGCGGCGACGCCGAGATACTGAGGATAACCGTCCCAGCCGGCCGCATAGCGCAGGGCGAGGTCGGCGCCGAGACCTGGTCGGGGCGCCCAGGTCGGGATGCGAAAGCCGTCGATCCCGTCGCGGACCGTGTCGCGGTAGCCGTCCCAGTCGGAGATGACCCCGGGCAGGCCCGCGGCCATCGCCTCGACGGGCGTCAGGCCGAAGGTCTCCTGGATATTGTCGGAGAGGGACAGGAACAGGTCGGCCGCCGACCAGATCGAGAAGCGGACGTCAGGCCTGCGCCCGTCCAGGACGTGGATCTTCACGCTGGGCGCCTGCTCGCGCAGGCCCGCGTGGAAGGCCTCGTCCGCCGCCGGATTGGGCGACCAGCCGCACAGGATCCAATGGACATCCCGCCCCGTGGCCCGGGCGGCGCGCTCTAGGGCGATGGCCATCGGCCCGGGGCTCATCTTGGCGTGATAGCTGAAGCGGCCGACATAGAGCGCCGCCACGGCGCCGTCGGCGATGCCCAGTTCGTCTCGCCAGCGGCGGCGCTGCACTGGATCGTGCGCGAAGTCGGCGGTGTTCAGTCCGAGGGGAATGGTCTCAAGGCGGACGACGGGACGGCGGGCGGCGCCGAGACGGGCGGCCAGGTGGTCCCACACAGCGTCCAGTCCGGTCTGGACGCTGTCGCGCACCGCCGCCGAGGTGCAGATCAGCGCGTCCCAGGGCTCGACGGGGGCCAGCAGCATATCGGCCAGCATGGTCTGCAGGGCGTGGCTGGCCGTGGTGTGGGTCAAGCCGCACAGGCTGTAGCGGCGCTGGCCGGCAAGGCGCCGTATCCAGGCCTGGGCGGCGATGTCGGGCTGCGGGCTGTAGAGGCACCCGGCCTCGGCGATGCGGGAGAAGCGCGCACGGTCGAGCCAGACCACGGGCTTGGAAGGGGCTTCGATGCGCCTGAGCAGGGCGTCGGCGAGCGCGACGGGCGTCGTACCCGCGTTCCAAAACAGGAATTTGTCGACATCGGCGTAGCGCAGGAAGCCGCGGAGAAAGCTTTCTCCGGCTGCGTGCCGGCCCATGAGCTGTTCGCCGCTGGTGTCATAGGCGTCGGGCAGGAAAGCGATCGCCGCGTTGACCATCAACATGTCCGTGTGGGGCATGCCCTACAAATGAAGAGGACCCCACAAATGAAAAGGGGGCCGCCCGAAGGCGGCCCCCAAGTCTTAACGTCAGCCGTTCGACTTAGACGAAGTCGGAGAAGCTGAGGCTGTCGGTGGTGATGCCGGTCAGCTTGATCACGCCGTCCGCCGTCACGCCGATGTCCTCGTCGATGAAGAGGTAGGTGTCGGAGCCGACCGTCGCCGTGATGTAGATCAGGGCGGCGGTGCCGGCGAAGGCGGCGTTGGCGTCCACGAGAGCCGCGTTGAACGAGGCCGCCGGGGTCAGTTCAGTGTAGTTGGCAGCGGTGCCCGCGGTGGCCAGGTCGATCTTGTCGAGGCCGGCCTGGAAGGCCGAGATCGTTTCGAACGAGGTCTGACCCGCCGTGTTGGACGCCGAGGTGCCGAAGTCGCCAGCGACGCCGCCGAAGCTGTCATTGCCAGCGCCGCCGGTCAGGGTGTCGAGACCGCCATCGCCGAGCAGCGAGTCGTCGCCGATGTCGCCCGAGATCGAGTCGGCGTCAGCGCCGCCGTTGATGGTGTCACGGCCCTGGCCACCGTACACGGAGTCATTGCCGGCGCCGCCGACCAGGGCGTCGTTGCCCTGTTGGCCGTTGACGCTGTCATTGCCCGCGCCAGCGTTGATCTGGTCGTTGGTCGTCGTCGCCGTAGCCGCGACTTCGTTACCGCCGTAGATGCTGTCGTTGCCCGAACCGCCGAACACGGTGTCGTGTCGTTGCCGAAGTCGGTCCCGACGTCACCGACGACGCCGAAGGTGTCGTTGTCCGCACCACCGAAGGCCGAGTCGTTGCCGGCGCTGGAAGCGAAGCTGTCGTTGCCGTTGTTGCCAGCGAGCGAGTCGTTGTCAGCATCGGTCACGAAGGTGTCGTCGCCGGCGCCGCCGAGGACGGTGTCGTTGCCAGCGCCGCCGGTGAGCGAGTCGTCGCCGAGGTCGCCGCTGATCCAGTCGCCGCCAGCGTCGCCGCCGAGGCTGTCGTTGTTCTGACCGCCGTAGATCGAGTCATTGCCGGCGCCGCCCGAAACGGTGTCGTTGCCGAGGTTGCCGTTCAGGCTGTCGTTGCCGGCGTCGCCGATGATGGAGTCAACGCCCTGACCGCCGAAGACGGTGTCGTTGCCGGTACCGCCCTGCAGGCCGGTGGAGTCGTCACCCGCGTTGCCGTGGATGTAGTCGTCGCCCGCGCCGCCGACGGCCGAGTCGACGCCTTCGCCCAGCATGATCACGTCGTTGGCCGAACCGCCGGTGACGCTGTCTTGGCTGGCGCCGTTGTTGGTGTCGCTCTCCGAGATGAAGTAGCTGTTGGCGGCCGTCAGGGCGACGGTGCTGTTCGTGGCGCCGGCCGAGTTGACCGCCAGGCTGGAGCCGTCGAGGAACAGGAAGTCGTTCGTCGCGCCGACCAGGGCCGAGTTCTGAACGCTGATGGTCTTGCCACCGTAGGTCAGGGTGGTGATCGCAGCGCCGATGCCGACGACGATGTCGCGGGCGTTGCCGCCGGTGTCGAACGCGATGACGTCGCCGGACGTGAACTGCAGGCCTTGGGCCGTCGAGATGGTAGACCAAGCGTAGGTAGTCATAGGCTCTCCAATCTTTTGTCGGTAGGGCTCAGCGCCCGGACCACAAGCAGGGTCCAGCACCGGACCCGAGAAACAGGTTCATGGAGTCGCCCAATCGTTCCTCGCCCACGCCGCCCCTCCGCGTCGTTGACAGGGATCGAACGCCCCATCGCCTTCATAGCCCATCCGGTCGAACTTGCAACAAGAAAGGCGCTGACGTCCGGGGCTCCGCGGGCGCCCGCCCAGACCCCTTGCAACCCTTGCAATTCAAGGGAAAAAAGCGGCCTTGGCGCGGTGCGCGCCGCCGCCGCCGGACGACAGCCGTCCAAGTTGTGCATGAACACAGGGGCGGCCACGGCAGAGTAGCTAGACGGCTTTCGTTAAGAAAACGTCGGTAACTCCACCTGAGCGGCGCCGTGAAATGTGGCGCATGAAACATTGAAGACCAGCCCCGCCGGTCGGTACTCGCGCGCGGCCGTACTCATTGCGGTCCGGTCGCCGCGCGGGCGGCCGGGCCGAATCGGTCGTCAGTTCTCGTGCAGGGCGCCTTCGACGGTAGCCTCGAACGGCGCCATCAGATAGGCCAGCACGGTGCGCTCGCCGGTCACGATCATGGCCTGGACCGGCATGCCGGGCGACAGCTTGACCTCCGGGCCCAACCCGGCGAGGGCGGCCGGATCGGCGGCGAGATCGGCGGTGAAGTAGCTCTCGCCCTTGTCGTTGGTGATCCGGTCGGCGGAGAGGCCGACCACCTTGGCGTCGATGGGCGGCACCTTGCGCGACGAATAGGCGTTGAGGGTGATCTTGGCGATCATGCCGATCTTGACCTCGTCGATGTGGTCGGGGCGGATGCTGACCCTGGCCACCAGGGCCGCGTTCTCGGGGACCACGTCGAGCAGCCGCTCGCCCGGGCGGGCCACGCCGCCTTCGGTGAACTGGGTCATGCCGAGCACCGCGCCGTCGGCCGGCGAACGGACAATCGTGCGCTCCAGGGTCGACTGGGCCGCGCGCAGGCGCGGCAGGATGTCGGCGATCTGCACCTGGGTCTGGCGCAGGGTCTCGGCCGCTTCGGTCGCCCGCTGCTCGCGCAGCTGGGCCAGCTGCAGCCGGGTCTCGCCGATGGCCTGACCGGCCGAGGCGATGTCCGCCTGCCGCGCGCCTTTTTCGCCGACCAGTCCGGCCCGGCTTCGCTCGAGCGCCAGCACCCGGCTCTTGGGCGCATAGCCCCGCTCGTAAAGGGAGTTCACCCCCTCCAGCTCGTCCTGGACCAGGGCGTTCTGCTGGTCGACCGAGGCCGCCTGTGCGGACAGGCCCTCGATGCGGCTCTGCATCTGCTGCGTGCGCTGTCCGAGCACCCCCATCTGGCTGGCGTAGACGGCGCGGCCGGCCTGGAACAGGGTCGTCTGATCGCGCATCAGCCGGGCGACGCGAGGGTCGCCGCGGCGCGAGGTGAGCTCCGCCGGGAAGGCGATCGCGGGCAGGTCGGCCAGCTGGGCCTCTAGGCGCGCGCGCTGCGCCAGCAGGCTGTCGTACTGGACGGTCAGGACGTCGACCTGGGCCTGGGTCTGGGTGTCGTCCATGCGGAACAGCACCTGGCCCTTCTTCACCCGCTCGCCCTCGGTGATCAGGATCTGGCGGATCACCCCACCGTCGAGGTGCTGGACGCTCTTGCGGTTGTTCTCAACCACCACGGCGCCGGGGGCGGGCACGCCCCCCGAGATCGAGAACAGCGCGGCCCAGACGAAGAAGCCGACCACGAAGACGGCGACGGTGACGGCGCCGGCGATGATGGGGCCGTTCAGCCGCTTGCGCTGGAAGTCGGTGATCGGCTCGTCCGGCGAGGCGGTCAGGGGACGGAAGGAGACGATCTCGCCCTTGGCGGTGTTGCTCATCGCGCAGCCTCGGCTTGTGAAATAGGCGGAGCGGCGGCGGCCTGCATGATCTTGGCCATCACCTGGTCGCGGGGGCCGAACATCTCGACCCGGCCGTTCTTGAGCACCAGCATCTTGTCGGCGCTGCGGAACACGTTCGGCTTGTGGGAGATGATCACCACGGTCGCGCCGGCCTGTTTTAGCACGTCCATGGCGTGCAGCAGCGCGGCCTCGCCCTCGGCGTCCAGGGCCGCGTTGGGCTCGTCGAGCACCACATAGGCCGGCTCGCCGAACAGGGCGCGGGCCAGGCCGACGCGCTGGCGTTGCCCGACCGAGAGCACCGAGGCCCCCTCCTGCAGCTGGGTGTCGTAGCCCTGAGGCAGGCGCAGGATCATCTCGTGGGCGCCGGCCAGCATGGAGGCCTTGACCACGGCCTCGTCGGTGGCGTCTGGGCGGAAGCGGGCGATGTTGGCCCGCACGGTGCCGGAGAACAGTTCGATGTCCTGCGGCAGGTAGCCGGCGTAGCTGCCGAACGAGCCGCGGTCCCACTGGTAGACGTCGGCGCCGTCGAGGCGCACCACGCCCGATCCGGGCTTCCACACGCCCATCAGGAGCCGCGTCAGGGTCGACTTGCCGGCCCCGGAGGGACCGACGATGCCCAGGGTCTCGCCCGCTCCAAGCTGGAACGACACGCCGCTGAGCACCATCGAGGCCGCGCCCCGCGGGGCGAAGCTGACGTTTTCGACGCTGAGCCGCCCGGTCGGCCGCGGCAGCAGGGTCACCGGGCCGGGGGGCTCGTACTGCTCCAGCAGGCGCGACAGGCGGTCGTAGGCCTGCTGCCCGCCGACCAGGGCGGACCAGGAGCCCACGACCCGCTCGATCGGAGCCAGGGCCCGGGCGGACAGGATCATGTTGGCGAACATCACCCCTGGGCCGATCTTGCCCTGGATAACCAGCCATGCGCCCAGGCCGACGATGACGATCTGCATCGCCATGCGCACCACGCGGATTCCGGTGCCGTAGGCGCTGGATTGGTCGCTGGCGCGAGCGCTGCGTTCCATGGTTGTGGTGCGGTAGCGCGCCCACTGGTCGCCGATGGAGGGCAGCATGCCCAGGGCGCGCACGACCTCGCCATTGCGAAGCGCCGCCTCGGTGAAGGCGTAACTCTGCAGGGCCGCGTCATTGGCCTCTTTCAGGGCCGGGCGCGAGCCGCGGTCCTGGAGCAAGGCCAGGATCAGCAGCAGAACGCCGCCGCCCATGGTGACGAAGCTGACGATCGGATCGATCATGAACAGCACGATCATGAACACCGGAATCCACGGCAGATCGAACAGCACGCTAATGGCCGAGCCGGTGATGGTCTGGCGCAGGGCGTCGAGGTCGCGCAGGGCCTGGGCGCGCGCCGAGGTGTCGCGGCGAACCACCGCGTCGAACAGGGTGGCGAAGACCGGGCCGGAGGTCCGCTCGTCGAAGATGACGCCGAAGTTGATCAGCACCCGGGCGCGGAAATGGTCGATGATCCCCGAGATCAGGAAGGCGCCCAGGCACCCGATGGACAGGACGATCAAGGTGGCCTGGCTCTGGCCGTTCAGCACCCGGTCGTAGACCTGCATCGTGTAGATCGGCAGGGCCAGGTACAGCAGGTTGCTGACGAGGCTGAAGACCCCCGCAAACATGAAGGATACAGCGCCGAGCTTCAGCGCCTTGGTGAGCGGGGACGCCGGATTCATCTTGGGCAGGATCGCCATGGGACCGTGGGTCTCTCCGGCTTCAGGGTGCGCTCCC
>NCED01000019.1 GCA_002280485.1 Caulobacterales bacterium 32-69-10 | reverse complement strand
GAAGCCCGTGCCGCCGGCGCCGCCCTGACCATTGCCGCCAGCGCCGCCCGTGCCCGTGCCGCCGGTGGCGCTGCCGCCGGTCCCGCCGGCGCCGCCCTGGGCGCTGATGTCGCCGCCGAAGTTGCTGGAGACGGTGATGGCGAAGTTGCCGTTCTGGTTGCCGCTGGCGCTGCCCGAACCCGAGCCGGAACCCGACCCGGAACCCGAGCCCGAGCCGGAGCCCGAACCGCTGCCCGAACCGCCATTGGCGGCGAAGGCGCCCATGGTGCGGCTCGCGGCCTGGGCGATAGCGAAGCCGGAGCCGAAGGTGCTCCCGCCGCCGCCGCCGCCGCCGCCGGTGGTGAAGGCCGGGCCGACGCCGCCGCTGGAGTAGAAGTCACCCATCACCACCGTCTCGGCCCGGGCCGTGGCCTGGGCCGCCGGCGCGCAGGTCTCCATCCCAAAGGCGGGATAGGGCGAGCAGGGCAGGGCCGGCACGGCCGCGACGCAATAGCTGGCGCAGGGCTGGGGATAGTAGGCCTGGGGATAGGCCGGCGCCGGCGGATAGTAGGCCGGAGCGGGGGGATAGTAGGCCTGGGCTTGGTAGGTCTGCTGGTACGCCTGCTGCTGGTAGGCGTCCTGGGCGTAGCCGTAGGACGGCTGGGGGTAGGCTTGCGGCGCATAGGCCTGCGGCGCGTAAGGCTGCGGGGCGTAGGCCTGGGCCGGGGCGTAAGCGGGTTCCGGGGGCGACAGGGTGTAGAGCTCCGACGCCGCGGAGAAGGAGCACTCGGGCCCGACGCAGGCGAGGGCTTGTGTCGCAAAAAGCGACGAAAGCATCAGGGCCGAAGCGCCAACAAGGTGGGATTTCATTCGCCACTCCCAAAATCGAACACAAGAGCCGCGATCCGCGGCGTTCGATGGGGGTGGTTTCAAGTGCGGGGCCAAACGCGGCCCCTGATGGTGAACGGGACGTTAGGCCAGTCGGTCAGAAAGCGCGCCTCACAGGCGAGTTTTCCCTCGGTGGCACGGGATTCCCCTCAGGCGGGAGGCGCCCCAAAATACTTGCAAGGGCCCCGCCAGGGCCGCCGGATCAGAAGTCGACGGCGATCCCTTTTCGCTCCCAGTCTCCATAACGTGTCGGTTCGGGACCGGTGGGGCCGCCGTCTTCGTGGGCCGTAGCCGCGGCCTCGGCGGCGGCTCTGCGGGCGGCCGCCTCCTCCAGCGCCCGGCGGGCGGCGGGGGAAAGGGGTTTGTCCGGGGCGGCGCCCAGGGCCTCCAGCTCGTCCTTGTCGCTCATGGGCCGCCTCCATTGTCGTGGAGCGCGCCGGACCGCGGACCCGCTCACACTTCGCCTGGCGCGCTCTAGCGTCTTGCTCTCGCGCCCGCCAGGGATGATCTAGGCCCGATGACCCCCGCCGCAAGCTCCGAACTCGCCCCTCGCCGCGCCGCCCTCGCCCTGATCGACGCCGGCCTCGATCATCGCGGCGGCTTCGACGAGGCCATGACCCGGCCGCCCTTCACCAACCTGGAGCCGCGCGAGCGGGCCTGGGCGCGGGGGCTGGCCGCCACCGCCTTCCGCCGCATGGGGACCATCGACCGGGCCCTGGCCGCCCGCATGGATCGCCCCCCGTCCCAGGCCGCGACAGCCATATTGAGACTGGGCGCCGCCCAGCTGTTCTATCGCGACACACCGGCTTTCGCCGCCGTCTCGACCAGCGTCGAGCTGGCCGAGGAAGACAAGCACGCCCGCCACTTCAAGGGCCTGATCAACGCCGTGCTGCGCAAGATGGCCCGCGAGGGCGTGCCCGACCTCGGCCCCGAAGCCGACCTGCCGCCCTGGCTGGCGGCCCGCTGGCGCGGCGCCTATGGGGAGGCCGCCGCCGCGGCCCTGGCCGCCCGCCTGGCCGAAGACCCCCCGACCGACCTCAGCCTGCGCGACCCCGCCGATGCGGCGAGCCTGGCCGCCGAGATCGAGGGGGAGGTCCTGCCCGGCGGCTCGGTGCGCAGCTGGCGGCGGGGCGACCTTCCGAGCTGGCCCCGGTTCGACGACGGGATCTGGTGGGTGCAGGACGCCGCCGCCGCCATCCCGGCCCGCCTCCTGGCGGTGCAGCCGGGCGAGACGGCGCTGGACCTGTGCGCCGCGCCCGGGGGTAAGACCCTGCAGTTGGCCGCCGCCGGGGCGACGGTGACGGCCCTCGACCGGTCCGCCGCGCGGATGCGGCGGGTGACCGAGAACCTGACCCGCACCGGGCTGTCTGCGCAGACCGTCGCGATCGACGCCGGCGCCTGGCGCGATCCGGGCGCCTTCGACGCGGTGCTGCTCGACGCCCCGTGCACCGCCACCGGCACCTTCCGCCGCCACCCCGATGTGCTGTGGGGCGCACGGGCGTCGGAAATCGGCAAGCTGGCGGCGGTCCAGGCCCGGCTGCTGGACATCGCGGCGGCGCGGACGCGCCCCGGCGGCCGGATGGTCTATTGCGTCTGCTCGCTGGAACCGGAGGAGGGCGAGGCCCAGGTCGAGGCCGTGCTGGCCCGGCGCAGCGACCTGAGGCTCGATCCCATCGCCCCCGGCGAGGGTGGAGCGCCGGCCGAAGCGGTGCGGCCGCAGGGCTGGCTACGCATCCTGCCCAGCCTGGTGGAGCCGCCCGGCGGCCTGGACGGCTTTTTCGTCGCCCGCTTCGTCCGCACCGCCGGCTAGGCGGCTTGCGCCGGACCGGCGGGCGGGGCTATCCCCAGGGCATGAGCACCCTTCGCCGCGGCACGATCATCGCGCCCTCCATCCTGGCCTCGGACTTCGCGCGGCTGGGCGAGGAAGTGAGGGCGCTGGAGACGGCGGGGGCCGACTGGGTCCACATCGACGTGATGGACGGCGGCTTCGTGCCCAACATCACCATCGGGCCGGACGTGGTGAAGGCCCTGCGCCCCCACACCACCCTGCCGTTCGACGTGCACCTGATGATCGCCCCGGCCGATCCGCACCTGGAGGCCTTCCGCGCCGCCGGGGCCGACTGGATCAGCGTCCATCCCGAATCCGGGCCGCACCTCAACCGCACCTGCAAGCGCATCCGCGAACTGGGGGCTCGGGCCGGGGTGGTGTTCAACCCCTCGACCCCGGTCGAATGCGTCGAGTGGATGATGGAGGACATCGACCTGGTGCTGGTCATGTCGGTCAACCCCGGCTTCGGCGGGCAGAGCTTCATGGACAGCCAGCTGCGCAAGGTGGAGCGGCTGCGGGCCATGATCGACACGGCGGGGCTGGACATCGTGCTGGAGGTCGACGGCGGCGTCACCGCCGCAAACGCGCAAGCCTGCCGCGACTCCGGCGCCACGGCCCTGGTGGCGGGCACGGCGGTGTTCCGGGGTGGAAAAGAACGATACGCCGACAACATCCGCGCCTTGCGGAGCGAACCGGCGTAAGCGGCGTCTTAACCCTGTGCCCCGGGGAATGACGCTCATGACTCGTCCCGTCCGCATGGACATCGCCGCGGTCCTCGCCGCCGTTCCGGGCCTCGCCTGGGCGAAGGCGGCCGTCGTGACGGCCGGCCGGCGCCTCGCCGAGGAATGGCGGGCCTCGGCCCCCTATCGCCTGACCCTCGAGGGTCCGAAGGCAGAGGGCTTCGCGGCCGGGCCGCGGGAGTTCCGCCCCACCGACGCCGAGGCCGGCCGATGGCTGCTGGCGGGTCGGTTCGTCCTGGCCGGGGCCACCATGGAGACCGGGGCCGGCGGCGACCCGTGGGATCGGCCCAGCCCGTCGCGCCTGTTCGCCGTGCGCCTGCACCGCTTCGCCTGGGCTTCGGACCTGCTGGGGACCGGGGAGACGGGCGCGCGGGAGCTGCTGCGCCTGTTCTTCGCCTGGCGGGCGGTGTTCGGCCGGGTCAGCCCCTTCGGCTGGGGCCCCGAAACCCTGGAGCGGCGGGTGTTCAACCTGGCCTGCGCCGCCCGGCGGCTCAGCGCCGTGGCGTCCGACGCCGAGGTCCAGGCCCTGGCTCAGTCCCTGGCCGCCCAGGCGCGTCACCTGCTGCGCATCGACACCGGCCCGGCCCGGGCGGCGGAGCGGTTCACGGCGGCGGCCGTCGCCGGGGCCGCCCTGTCGGGATCCGCCGGGGAAAAGCTGCTGGCGGCGGCCCTGCCG
The DNA here is from genome assembly GCA_002280485.1 of Caulobacterales bacterium 32-69-10. The sequence continues at coordinate 44,312 of NCED01000019.1, read as the reverse complement.
CGCCTGTCGAAGGCCCTGACGACGGCGGTGCTGCCCGACGGGGGGGTGAAGAACCGCTCCCCCGAGGCCGGGCTGGAGCTGCTGCTCGACCTGCTGACCCTCGACGACGCCCTGCTGCAGCGGGGCCGCGAGGCGCCGGTGGAGGTCGCCCGCGCCATCGACCGGCTGACGGGGGCCTTGCGCTTCTTCACCCTCGGCGACGGGCGGCTGCCGTCCTTCCACGGCGGCGAGGCGGGGGATCCGGGCCACATCGATGCGGCGCGGGCTCATGAGGAAAGCGACGCCAAGCCCTTCGGCTACGCCCCCCACGCCGGCTATCACCGCCTGGTCGGAAAGAGCCTGCAGGTCATCGTCGACGCGGCTGGCCCGCCGGAAGCGGCGTGGAGCGTCGCGGCCTGCGCGCACCCCTTGGCCCTCGAGGTCTCGGCCGGCCGCGACCGGTTGATCGTCAATCCCGGCTGGAGCCCGGACGCCGCGGCCCCGGCGGGCCTGCGCCTCACCGCCGGCGGCTCGACCGCCAGCCTGGGCCACGGTTCAGCCGGGCGCCCCCTGACCGGCTTCCTGGGCCGCGCCCTGGGCCCGCGGCTGGTCGAGGGGCCAGGGCGCGTCGAGGCGCGGCGTAACGAGAACGAGGGCGGGGTGTGGCTGGAGCTGGCCCACGACGGCTGGGCCCCTCGCTTCGGCCTGCTGCACGAGCGGCGGCTGTTCCTCGACGCCCGCACCGACGAATTGCGGGGCGAGGACCGTTTCGCCCCGGCCGCGCATGGGCCCAAGACGCCGCCGCCGGGGCCGGCCGTCTACGCCTGCCGCTTCCACCTGCACCCGGACGTCCAGGCCAGCCTGGCGCGGGATGAACGCAGCGTGCTGCTGCGCGGCCCGTCAGACCGCGGATGGTGGTTCCGCAACGACGCGGCCGAGGTGATCCTGGAGCCGTCGGTGTGGTTCGAGCACGGCCTGCCCCGGCGCAGCGTGCAGGTGGTGCTGCGCGGCCAGATCCCCGGCGAGGGGTCGGCAAGGGTGCGGTGGAAGCTGACGCCGGTGGAGCCGGACGCGTCGGCGAAGCGGTGACCACAATTTCCGCTCATCCCCGCGGAAGCGGGGACCCAGGTTTAGCCGTCGCACTCCCAGCAAAGAGCTGGGTCCCCGCTTCCGCGGGGATGAGCGGCTATCTAGCTAGTTCGCCAGGCCCTCGGTCTCCAGGGCGTAGCCCGCCGACCGCACCGTGCGGATGGGGTCGAACTCGTCGTCGCGGTTGAGCGCCTTGCGCAGGCGCCCGACATGGACATCGACCGTGCGGGTCTCGACATAGACGTCCGAGCCCCACACCGCGTCGAGCAGCTGTTCGCGGCTGAACACCCGGCCGGGGTGCTGCATGAAATAGTCGAGCAGGCGGAACTCGGTGGGGCCGAGGTGAACCTCGCGCTCGGCGCGCTTCACCCGGTGGGCGACGCGGTCGATGATGATGTCGCCGTGGCGGATGCGGTCCTCGGCGAGGCCCGGGCGCAGGCGGCGCAGCACGGCGCGCAGCCGGGCGGTCAGCTCGGTCATGGCGAAGGGCTTGACGAGGTAGTCGTCGGCCCCGGTGTCGAGGCCGCGCACCCGGTCGCTCTCTTCGCCGCGGGCGGTGAGCATGATGATCGGCAGGTTCCGGGTCTTGGCGCTGGCCCGCAGGCGGCGGCAGACCTCGATGCCGGAGACCTTGGGCAGCATCCAGTCGAGCACCACCACGTCAGGCAGGCGCTCGTCGACCTGGGTCAGGGCCTCCTCGCCGTCGCCGGCCAGGCCCACCCGATAGCCCTCTTTCTCGAGGTTGTACTGCAGCAGGGTGGCCAGGGCGTCTTCGTCCTCGACCACGAGGATATAGGGCGTCACGTCATTCCTCCGGCGGCGCCGACGGCAGATCCGCGCTGGACCACTTCGGCCGCTCGCCCAGGATCTCCTCGCCGGTGACCTCGTAGTGGATGATCTCGGCGATGTTGGTGGCGTGGTCCCCGATGCGCTCGAGGTTCTTGCCGATGAACAGCAGGTGGGCGCAGGCGCCGATCGTGCGGGGGTCGCTCATCATGTAGGTGAGCAGCTCGCGGAACAGGCTGTTGTAGTGCTCGTCGACCTCGTCGTCGGAGGTCCACACGCCCATGGCGCGTTCGGCCTCGCCGGCGGTGTAGGCGTCCAAAGCTTCCTTCAGCCGCGAGACCACCAGCTTGCCCATCCGCTCGATCGAGCGGGTCAGGGGGATGATCGGCTCCGAGTCGGCGATGATCAGGGCGCGCTTGGCGATGTTCTTGGCCATGTCGCCGGTGCGCTCGAGGCTCCAGCTCATCTTCAGGGCGCCGACGGTGCGGCGCAGGTCCTGGGCCACGGGCTGGCGCAGGGCGATCAGGCGGATCGCCTTCTTTTCGATGTCGCGCTGCAGAGCGTCGAGACGGTCGTCCCGGCTGACCACGGCCTGGGCCAGGGCCACGTCCCGCTTGGCCACGGCCTCGACGCTGTCGGCGACCTGGGCCTCGGCCAGGCCGCCCAGCCGGGCGACCTCGGCCTTCAGTTGGGCGAGCTCTTCGCCGAAAAACTTCAACGTGTGTTCGCTCATGGGCGGACGAATCTCTGGAGCCGTGACGTTCACGGAACTCGGCAAGCCCCGGATATGCCGACGGATTGATGACAGGCGGTGACGTTTCTACGACAGTTTTGTCACAGCCGCGAGGGCGGCCTCCGGGGGCCGGGGCGCGGGCGGGGCTGACGCGGCGGGGGCCGGGGTCATGGGAAAGTAGGCGGTGAAGGCCGATCCGCGGCCGAGCGCGCTTTCCACGGTCAGGCCGCCCCTGTGCCGATTGACGATGTGCTTGACGATGGCGAGGCCCAGGCCCGTGCCGGAGCGCTCGCCGCTCTTCTGGCCCTCGACCCGATAGAAGCGCTCGGCCAGCCGGGGCAGGTGTTCGCGGTCGATGCCGGGGCCCGGGTCGATCACCGTCACGCGGGCGAAGCGGTCCCCGTCGCGCCGATCGGGGGTCAGCAGGGGCAGGCGGCCCCACCCGGCCGACTGGGGCCGCGGGCCGTGGGTGTCCATGCCGATTACCCGGTCGAGGCTCAGGCCGCCGACCACCTCGATACGGACCGATCCGCCGGGGGCGGAGTACTTCACCGCATTGTCGAGGAGGTTCTGCACCACCTGCAGGATCTGGTCCCGGTCGCCGGTGACCACGGCCTCGCCGCGGGGGGCCAGATCGAGGTCGAGGCGCACGCCCTTCTCCTTCACCAGCAGGCTGACCGCGTCGATGACGTCGAAGGTGGCGAGCGCCAGGTCGCAGTTGCCCGAGGGGGGAATGTGTTCATTGAGCTCGATCCGCGACAGGGAGAGCAGATCCTCGATCAACCGCTTCATCCGGTCCGCCTGGGCCGACATGATGCCGAGGAAGCGGTCGCGGGCCACGGCGTCGTCTTTGGCATGGCCGCGCAGGGTCTCGATGAAGCCGGCGATGGAGGCGAGCGGCGTGCGCAGCTCGTGGCTGGCGTTGGCCAGGAAGTCGGCGCGCATCCGTTCGTTACGCCGGGCGTCGGTCTCGTCACGCATCATCAGAAGGGCGAGACGGCGGGTGGGGTCCTCCAGGGGCCGGGTCCACACCCGCCAGAACCGATCCTGAGCCCCGCCGGTCTCGAAGGCGGTCGCGGTGTCGGTGCGGCCGAACAGGCTCTCGTCCACGGCCTCCAGCGTCTCGGGGCGGCGCAGGGCCGAGACCAGGAGGGCGCCCTCGCGGGGGATGCGCAGCAGGTCGCGGGCGGCGCCGTTGGCGAAGATCAGGCGGCGGGCGGCGAAGTCGTCGGGGTCGCCGGCCTCGACCAGCATCAGCGGATCGGGCAGGGCTTCCAGGGCCTCCATGGACGGGACCCTGCCCGGGGCGAAGGCCCTCGTCGCCGCCGGGTCGGCGACCGCCGCCGCGGCCGGCGCCGCGGGGCGTTGCATCGCCAGGGCGCCGCCCAGGGCCGCGGCGATGAGCGCGGCCGCGGCGGCGGCGAGCAGGCTCCCGCCCCCGGCCAGGGTGACGGCCAGGACCGCGACCGCCGGGACCACCGCCAGCGCGCCGGCCTGCAGCAACCGCACCGAAAGCGCGGCGCGAAGCGGAGGGGCCAGGGACGAAGGGGGCTGCGACAGGGGCATCAGGTCTCGTAGGGCGCGGATGAACATGGAAGGGTCCGCTGAATCCATGACCGTTTTTTATCGCCAAGGCGACGGCCATGCCGAGGGTGGCGTTAAACGATCCGATAGCGGGCCTGGAAGATCGCCGCGGAGACAGGGACCGCAGACCCGCTTGCCGAGGAACCTTAGCCGGGCTGGGGGGTTCGTGGTGAAGATCGACTCACGAGCCCCAGCAATGCTGATCCGCTTCCGTTACGCCCTTCCGGGCGACACCGCCCGCACCCGCGCCCGCGCCCTTGCGATGGCCGTGGGCGTGCTCGTGCTCGTGCTCGGCCTCAGCGCCTGCGAGGACCGCAGCATCCAGGCTGGAGTCAACGCCGCCCACCAGGACGCCGGGAACCGGGTGGACGAGGTCGCCGACCGGGCCGAAGTCCTGGCGGACAAGGCCCTGGACGAGACCAGGGAAGCCCTCGACGACGCCAAGCCCCGGGCCGCGGCCCTCGCCGACAAGGCCGGCGACCAGTTGGGCAAGCTGGCGGACGCCACAGGCGAAGCGGCCATCAAGGCTGGAGACAAGGTCGCCGACCTGGGCCGCGACGCCAAGCGTCGGGCGACCGAGCCGGCAGGGAACCGGTCCGCTACGGAATGATCGTCGGCGGCCGGCCCCAGGCTGTCCGCGCCCCTTCCGCCCCGAGAAACGAGTAGCCCGCATGTTCAGCTTCATGTTCGCCACCGGCATCGAGAACAGTTGTCCCACCATCAAGGGCGGGACCCAGCGGGTGGACGAGCTGGAGAAATGCGGCTTCTACAAATACTGGAAGACCGACTTCGACCTGGTCGAGGACCAGGGCATCCGATTCCTGCGCTTCGGGCCGGCGATCAACCTGACCTGGCTGGCCGAGGGCAAGTACGATTGGTCGTTCGCCGACGAGACCTTCGCCGACCTGCGGCGCCGCGACATCGTGCCGATCGTCGACCTGTGCCACTTCGGCGTGCCGGACTGGATCGGCAATTTCCAGAACCCTGATTTCCCGAGGCTTTTCGAGCGCTACGCCCGCGACTTCGCCGCGCGATTCCCCTGGGTGCAGCTCTATACGCCGGTCAATGAGATGTATATCTGCGCCACCTTCTCGGCCCGCTACGGCTGGTGGAACGAGCAGATGACCTCGGACCGCGGCTTTGTGAACGCGCTGAAGTACATCGTGAAGGCCAATGTCCTGGCCATGCAGGCGATCCTCGAGGTCCGCCCCGACGCCATCTTCATCCAGTCCGAGAGCTCGGAATATTTCCACGCCGAGAACCCCGGCGCGATCAAGCCGGCGGAGATCATGAACTCCGAACGCTTCCTGTCGCTCGACCTGAACTACGGCCGGCGGGTGGACTCCGAGATGTACGAGTTCCTCACCGACAACGGCATGACCCGGGAGGAGTATCACTTCTTCCTCGGCAACAAGCTGAAGCAGCACTGCATCCTGGGCAACGACTACTATGTCACCAACGAGCACCGGGTGGCGGAGGACGGGGCGACCTATCCGTCCGGCGAGATCTTCGGCTACTCCGAGATCACCCGGCAATACTACCATCGCTACCACCTGCCGGTGATGCACACCGAGACCAACCTCAAGGAAGGCCCCAACGGCGACGAGGCGGTGAACTGGCTGTGGAAGGAGTGGGCCAACGTCCTGCGCGTGCGCAACGACGGCATCCCGATCCTGGGCTTCACTTGGTACTCGCTGATCGACCAGGTCGACTGGGACACCGCGCTTCGGGAGGACAATGGCAACGTCAACCCGCTCGGCCTGTATGACCTCGACCGCAACATCCGGTCGGTGGGCAAGGCCTACAAGCAGCTGATCAAGGATTGGCGCGACGTGCTGCCGACCCAGAGCGTCTGCCTCGTGGTGCCGATCGCCACCCCGCACGCGCACGCCGAGCCCTGGGTGGAGGATTTCGACATGTTCGACCCTGACCGCGCCGCGCCCAGCGCCCAGCCCGCCATCGTCAACGAAAACGGCGGATGACCATGCGGTTCGAGGATCGGGTCGCGGTGGTCAGCGGCGCCGGCGGCGGCATCGGCCTGGCGATATGCCGCCGCCTGGCTTCGGAAGGCGCCCGCATCGTCATGGCCGACCGCAGCCCGGACAAGGCCGAGGCCCTGGTCCCCCAGCTGCGGGCGGCCGGGGCGCCCGAGGTGTGGGTGGCGACCTGCGACGTCGCCGACGAGGCCCAGGTCGAGGCCGCCTGCGAGGGGGCTGTCGATCGCTTCGGCCGTCTCGACGTGGTGGTCAACAACGCCGGCCTGATGACCTTCACCGCGATCGAGGACCTGACCGGCGAGGAATGGAGCCGGGTGCTGGGGGTCGACCTGATGGGGGCCTTCTATTTCACCAAACACGCCTTTCGCCGCATGAAGCCGGGCGGCGCCATCGTCAACGTCGCCTCGGTGCACGCGGTGATGACCTCGCCCCTGGCGGCGCCCTATGCGGCGGCCAAGGCGGCCATGCTGTCGCTGACCCGCACCGCTTCCATCGAGGGCAAGCCCAAGGGCATCCGCTCCAACGCGATCCTGCCCGGCGCGATCGACACCCCGATGCTGTGGGACAACCCCAACATCAAATCGGGGGCAGAGGTGATCGACCCGGCCGACGTGGGCAAGCCGGACGAGATCGCCGGGGCGGTGGCCTTCCTGGCCTCGGACGACGCATCCTTCGTCACCGGCGCCGCCCTGGCGGTGGACGGGGGCCGGCTCGCCAAGCTTTAGTCCGGCAAAGCCCCGGTATGAACGGTAAGAAGGCGGCATGACCGGACCTGTCCGTTTTGGAACCCTCGCCGACGGCCGCGCGGTCCAGGCCCTGCGCCTGGCCTGGCCGGGCGGGATAGAGGCGCAGATTCTCGACTACGGCGCGGTGGTGCGCTCGCTGCGGTTCGGCGGGATCGAGACCGTGCTGGGGTTCGAGACCGTCGAGGCCTATGTCGCCGACCGCGCCTACCAGGGCTGCGTGGTGGGACGCTTCGCCAACCGGATCGACCGGGGCCGCTTCGAGGTCGACGGGCGGGCTTTTCAGGTCGAGGCCAACGAAGGGCCCAACACCCTCCACGGCGGGCCCGTCGGCTTCGGGCGGCGCCTGTGGGCCCTGGAGCGCTGGGATGACCGCTCGGCCACCCTGTCCTACCGCTCGCCCGAGGGCGAGGAGGGCTTCCCGGGCACGGTGGACGCGCGGATCAAGTTCCGGCTGGCCGGGGCCACGGCCCTGGAGATCACCTGGCTGGCGCAGGCCAGCGCCCTCACGCCCGTGAACCTGACCCACCACCTCTATTTCAACCTGTCGGGCGATCCGTCGACCAGCGTGCTGGACCATGAGCTGCAGATCGCCGCCGATGCGATCACCCCGGTGCGGCCCGACCTCATTCCCACGGGAGACCTGATGGCGGTCGAGGGCACGCCCTTCGACCTGCGACGGGCGGCGCCCATCGGCGAGGCTGTGGCGCAGACCCACCCCCAACTGGCCATCGCCGGCGGTCTCGACCACAACTGGGTGCTGAACGGGCCAGCGCGGCTGGCCTGCCCCCGCACCGGCCTCGCCATGACCCTGACCACCGACCAGCCCGGCCTGCAGGTCTATTCGGGCCAGGGGCTGACGGCGCCTTTCGCGGCCCATGGCGGGATCGCATTGGAGCCTCAGGGCTTCCCCGACGCGGTGAACCAGCCCAGTTTCCCCGATGTGCTGCTGAGACCGGGACAGACCTATCGCCGCCACGCCGTCTACCGCTTCGCGGGAGGCGCGGTGTGAGCACCCGCATCATGACCTACAACGTCCACTCCTGCGTCGGGGTGGACAACCGGCTGGACGTGGGCCGCATCGCGGCGGTGATCGCCCAGTCCAAGCCCGACATCGTCTGCCTGCAGGAGCTGGACGTCGGGCGCATGCGCACCGGCGGGGTCGACCAGGCCCACGCCATCGCTTCCCGGCTGGGGATGGAGTTCCATTTCGGCCCGGCGGTGAAGGTGGCCGAGGAGCAGTACGGCGACGCCGTCCTCACCGCCCTGCCCATGCGCCTGGTCAAGATCGGCGCCCTGCCCACCCTGCCTCGCGTGCGGGGGCTGGAGCGGCGTGGGGCGGTGTGGACGGCGATCGAGATCGAGCCGGGCGTCGAGGTGCAGGTGGTCAATACGCACCTCGGCCTGGTGCCCCTGGAGCAGCGCCACCAGGCCGAGGCCCTGATGGGCAAGGAGTGGCTGGGCGGGGCGGGGACCGTCGATCCCCTGATCCTCATCGGCGACTTCAACGCCACCTCGCGCTACGCCTGCTACAAGACCCTGGCCGGGCCCCTGCGCGACGCCCAGCGGGTTCTGCAGCAGAACGGCAAACGCCCGCGCCCGACGCGCACCTTCCCCTCGCGCTTTCCCATGCTGCGCATCGACCACCTGTTCCTCAGCCCCCTTGTCGAGGTGCTGGACGTGCACGCCAACATCGGCCCCCTGGCGCGATCGGCCTCCGATCACCTGCCGCTGATCGCCGACTTCGAGGTGCGGGCTTCAGGCTGACGGCGGCCCGTTCGCGTCGGGTCCGGGGTAGGTGGCGGTGAGCGCCGCCTGCCTCAGGTCGGCCAGGAAGGCTTGGCGTTCGACCTCGATGGCGGCCTTGCGTCGCCACGGCCGCCAGGTGTCGGTCGGATCGGCCGGGTCGCCCAGGTGGTAGGTGGCGATCAGTTGGGCGAGGGGCCCGAGCGGCGTGGACCGCAGCGGACGCAGCCGGCGCGGCGTCGAGACGTCCAGCGCCTCGATGGCGGCGGCCAGCCCCCCTTCGCGTACGAAGGCCGCCTCGAACTGGTCGTCCGGGCAGCCGAGGTAGTGAGCGACCAGCCGGGCGCGGAAGCGGTGGATGGCGGCCTCATGCTGGGGCGACTGAGCCTCCACCGCCACGTCGCATTCGGTGTCGAATCCGGCCGAGCGGTTGTTGAGGTTGGTGGAGCCTGCGCGCAGCAGATGGTCATCGATGATGGCGACCTTGGAGTGGACCAGGATGCAGTTGGTCCCCTTGCGGGTGTAGGGGCAAAAGGCGTGGAAGCGGCCGTGGACATCGGCCTCCTCCAGGTGCTTGAGGAACTGCGACCGGGTGCGGTCCATGGTCAGGTGGTCGAACCAGCTGGGGGCCTGGGCGGTAGAGACGATCACCACCTCGGGCCCGTTCGGTTCGGCCAGCCGCGCGGCCAGGGCCTCGGCGTAGATGGGGGCGGTGATGTACTGGTTCTCGAGGTAGATCAGCGACTTGGCGGAGGCGATGGCGGCCAGGTGCAGCCGTTCGGACTCGCGGGCCTCGGGGTGGTGCTTCCAGTCCGGCTCGGTGCGGGCGATCCCGACATCGATGTCGGTAAGGTCGATCTTCACATGGCTCGGCCAATAGGAGCCGTCCTCGTCTCGGCTCTCCCTGGGCACGGGATCGACCATCTCGCCGTCGGCGCGGGCCCAGCGGGCGCGGACCAGGTCGCCCAGGGCGGCGGCGACGGGGCCTTCCAGAAGGGCCATCACCTCGTGGCGCGGCCCGTGCGGCTTTCCCCAGGGCATGGTGCGGCGGGCGTCGGTATCCCGGTGCTTGACGGTGTCCCAGCGGTCGACCGCGATGTCGCCGCCGCCGCAGAAGGCTATCTCGTCATCGACCACCAGCACCTTTTGGTGGTGGCAGGCCCCCATGGGGATCGAGGCGTCGAGCCGGAACGTCACGGGGGTGTTGTGGAAGGCCATCTGGGCCCGGTGGGGGAAGAAGTGCTGCGAGGCGGCGATGGGCAGGGCCGACTTCCAGCACAGGATCCGCACGTCGAGTTCGGGCCGATCGCAGGCGAGGCGCTTGAGAAAGTCGCCAATCCGATCGCTCTTCAGCCCGCCGCCGGTGGAGTCGGGTTCGAGCTGGGTCAAGGGGTCGAAGGCCCAGCCGAGGATATGGATCGAGCGGCGGGCCTTCAGCATCACCGACTTGGCGGCGGAGAAATAGGTGGCGTTGTCGAGCAGGAAGGCTGCGCGATCGGCCCGCTCGGTACGCCAGCAGGTCAAATCAGGCTGCAGCAGCAAGGCCGCGTCTCTCCACCAAAGTCGGGAACCCGGCGAAGCGCGGGCGGTCGGGCGGCCAATGCGCGGATCGGCCCGCAGGTTCCCTATCAGGGGGCAAAACGCGGGCAAGCTAAAGTTCTACGACGGGCGAACCGAACGGCGCCTGACGAGTTAGAACTTGCGGTGGGGCTTTATCGGGGCGGGGGCCGAAGGGATCGTCATGTCGGGACACCATGCCTTGATCGTCGAGGACGAACTGTTGGTCGCCCTCGGCCTGCAATCCATGTTGAGCGAACTGGGGTTCGTCAGCTTCGCCTTCGCCGGCACCGCCCGGCAGGCCCTGGAGCAGGCCCGGCTGCAGACCCCGGACCTGATGACCGTGGATGTGGGCCTCCTCGACGGAGACGGTTTCGAGGCCGTTGACGCCATCGAGGCGGCCTGCGGCCCGGTCGTGGCCATCTATGTGACCGGCGACAGCGCCGCCTCCAGCCGCCGGCCCGGGGCGGTGGTGCTCGAAAAGCCTGTCGCCGTCCATACGCTCGCCGCCGCCCTGTCGCGCGCGCGCGCGCAAACCGAACGCGTGCAAGCCGCCCGCGCCGTCCCTGGCCGAGACGGCGCGAGCGTCATCGAACTGTGATGCAGCGACGCTAAGGCCTGCCCTGAGGGGTCCTTGCGGACCCCTCCCAAGGAGACCTGGGGCATGCTGAAGACATTCGCGGCCGGATTGGGCGCGGCCGGATTGGCCATTGTCCTGCTCGCCGCAGCCCCTGCCGCCTCGGCCGCCGACCTGTCCGGCGCCGGCGCCACCTTCCCCGCTCCCGTCTACGCCAAGTGGGCCGAGGCCTATAAGAAGCAGACCGGCATCGGCCTGAACTACCAGGCCATCGGCTCCGGCGGCGGCGTGCGGCAGATCAAGGCCCGCACCGTCGATTTCGGCGCGTCCGACATGCCGCTCTCGGCCGCCGAACTGGCGGCCGCCGGCCTGCTGCAGTTTCCGATGGTGATCGGCGGCGTGGTGCCGGTGGTCAACGTCCCCGGCGTCTCTCCGGGCCAGCTCAAGATCACCGGCCCCGTGCTCGCCGACATTTTCCTCGGCGCCATCAAGAAGTGGAACGACCCGCGCATCGCGGCCGTCAATCCGGGCCTGAAGCTGCCCAACCTGCCGATCACGGTCGTCCACCGTTCGGACGGCTCGGGCACTACCTTCGTCTTCACCCGCTACCTGTCGATGAAGAGCCCGGCCTGGAAGGCCAAGGTCGGCGGCAACGACGCGGTGCAGTGGCCCACGGGCCTGGGGGGCAAGGGCAACGACGGCGTCGGCGCCTTCGTCAAACAGACCTTCGGCTCGATCGGCTATGTCGAATACGCCTTCGCCAAGCAGAACCGCCTGACCCACGTCGCCATGCCCAGCGCCAAGGGTCAGTACGTTCAGCCGGCCGCAGCCAACTTCGCCGCCGCCGCGGCGGGCGCCAACTGGGCCAAGGCCCCGGGCTTTGCGGTGATGCTGCTGGACCAGCCTGCGCCGACCGCCTGGCCGATCAGCGCGGCGACCTTCATTCTCGTGCACAAGAATCCCGCCAAGCCCAAATCCGCGGCCGAGGTGCTGAAGTTCTTCGACTGGGCCTACGCCAAGGGCGACCCTCTGGCGCAGCAGTTGGACTATGTGCCGCTGCCCGCTGCGGTTAAGACGACGATGCGGACGGCCTGGGCCGCGAACGTCAAGGCGGGCGGCAAGGCGATCTACACCGCCAAGTGACCCGCGCAGAGTGGTCCGTGGCCCCTGTTAATGTGAAGACCCGTCGGTTCGCGAAAGATTCATGACAGCCATCGCAGCCCCTGATCCCGGCCTAAGAGGCGCACCCCGCGGGGCCCGGTTCGACCCGGTCTTCCGCGGCCTGTGTTTCGGCGCGGCGACCATGCTGCTGTGCACCCTTGCCGGCGTGCTGGTCTCCCTGACGATCGGCGGCTGGCCGGCCTTCGCCAAGTTCGGCTTCGGCTTCTTCACCTCGGCGCGCTGGAACCCGGTGACCGACGTCTACGGGGCCGCCGGCGCCATCGTCGGCACCCTGACCACCGCCTTCCTCGCCCTGGCCGTGGCCCTGCCGATCGCCTTTGGAGTGGCGGTGTTCCTCACCGAGTTCTGCCCCAAGATCCTGCGCCGCCCGATCGGCATCGCGGTGGAGCTGCTCGCCGGCATCCCCTCCATCGTCTACGGCATGTGGGGCCTGTTCGTGTTCGCCCCCTTCTTCGCCAAATATGTGCAGCTGCCGCTGATCCTGGGCGCACCCCCCGGCTCGATCTGGGAGACCCTGGTCGCCGGGGTGCCGAACGGCGCCAACATCCTGACCGCCTCGCTGATCCTGGCGATCATGATCCTGCCCTACATGGCCGCGACCATGCGCGAACTGTTCCTCACCGTGCCGCCCCGGGTGCGCGAGAGCGCCTATGGGGTGGGGGCCACGCCGCTGGAGGTGGTCGGCTCGGTCACGCTTCCCTACGTCCGGCGCAGCGCCATCGGCGCGGTCATGCTGGGCCTGGGCCGCGCGCTCGGCGAGACCATGGCGGTGACCTTCGTCATCGGCAATTCGCACGGCTTTCCCGAAGGGCTGTTCTCGTCCGGATCGACCATCGCCTCGACTATCGCCAACGAGTTCGCCGAGGCGTCGAGCGAGATGCACTCCTCGGCCCTGATCGCGCTCGGCCTTGTGCTGTTCCTGATCACCTTCACCGTGCTGGCGCTGGCGCGCGCCATGCTCGGCCCCCCCCGCGTCGTGAGCTGAGGAGCCGGCCGATGTTCGATCGCCGCAGCCGCCGCAGCGCCAAGGCCGCCTTCTTCGTGGTGTTCTGCACCGTCGCCACGGGCCTGGCCCTGATCGCCCTGATCGCCATCCTGGCGTCGCTGCTGATCGAGGGGATCGGCGGGCTGAACCTGCAGGTCTTCACCCATTCGACCCCCGCGCCGGGCTCCGAGGGCGGGCTCGCCAACGCCATCGTCGGCTCGGTGATGATGTGCGCCAGCGGCATGGTCATCGCCCTCGTGGTCGGTGTCCTGGCCGGGACCTGGCTGGCGGAATATTCCAACGACAGCTGGTACGCCCGGGTCGTCCGCTTCGTGAACGACGTGCTGCTCTCGGCGCCATCCATCCTGATCGGCCTGTTCATGTACGAGGTGGTGGTCGCGCCCTTGCGGGGCTTCTCCGGCTGGGCCGGGGCGCTGGCCCTGGGGCTGATCGCCACCCCCGTGGTGACCCGCACCACCGAGGACGTGCTGAAGCTGCAGTCGCGGGCCTTGCGCGAATCCGGCGTCGCCCTGGGCGCGCCCCTGTGGACCACGATCCGCCACATCCTGTGGAAGGCGGCTGGCAGCGGCATCGTCACCGGGGGGCTGCTGGCCTTCGCTCGCATCTCCGGCGAGACCGCGCCTCTGCTGTTCACCGCGCTCAACAACCAGTTCTTCAGCCTGGACATGGGCCGGCCCATGGCCAATTTGCCGGTAGTGATCTTCAACTTCGCCCTGTCGGCCTATGACGACTGGCGCCGCCTCGCCTGGGTGGGCGCGGTGCTGATCACTGCCGCTGTCCTCAGCGTCAACATCCTCGTGCGCGTGATCGCCAGGGAGCCTAAACGGTCATGAACGCCATCACCGCGCCAGAGACCTTCGAGACCTACAGCGAGGAAGTCGCCTCCGGCGAGATCAAGCTGGAGGTGCGCGACCTCGACTTCTTCTACGGCAAGACCCAGGCCCTGCACGGGGTGACCATCCCGTTCGCCGCCAATTCGGTGACGGCGATGATCGGGCCGTCCGGCTGCGGCAAGTCGACCCTGCTGCGCGCGCTGAACCGCATCTACGCCCTCTATCCGGGCCAGCGCGCCGAAGGGAAGATCCTGCTCGACGGCAAGAACATTCTCGACCGCGGCGTCGATCTGACCGTGCTGCGCAGCCGCGTCGGCATGGTGTTCCAGGCCCCGACCCCCTTTCCCATGTCGATCTACGACAACGTCGCCTTCGGCGTGCGTCTCTATGAGCACCTGTCCAAGGCCGACCTGAACGACCGGGTCGAGGAATCCCTGCGCCGTTCCGCCCTGTGGGACGAGGTGAAGGACAAGCTGCAGGCCTCCGGCCAGAGCCTCTCCGGCGGCCAGCAGCAGCGCCTGTGCGTGGCCAGGGGCGTGGCGGTGCGGCCTGAGGTGCTGCTCCTCGACGAGCCGGCCTCGGCGCTCGATCCCATCTCCACCGCCAAGCTGGAGGAGACCATCGTCGAGCTGAAGCGGGACATCACCGTGGTGATCGTGACCCACAACCTGCAGCAGGCCGCACGCATCTCCGACTACGCCGCCTTCATGTATCTCGGCCGCCTCGTCGAGTTCGCCCAGACCGCCAAGCTCTTCGACAATCCGCGCGCCTCGCGCACCGCCGACTACATCACCGGGCGGTTCGGCTAGGCGCGCCCTGGGACCAGCCGCGCGGATCACTTGATCCGGCTCGCCAAGGTGCTCTACTTCTCCCCAAGCTGGTTCGGGGCTTTCCGCGCCGCGGTTTGGTCGGTCGGCGGGCGTTCCCGCCTTGGTGGCGCGCACAAGCCTTCGGCCCGGCCTAGTTCCGCCGGGCGGCGCGCAAGAGGACGAGGCTTGGATGAACGCGACGCCGCGGCCCAAATTCTCATTCCGGATCGAACGTTTCGGAGGGGACACTGCCCAGCGGCCACTCGCCGTCGTCGCAATACCGGTGAAGAACGAGGAAGACCGCATAGGCCGCTGCCTGGATAGCCTGGCGCAGCAGGGCGGGGTGGACCCGGCCGAGGTGCTGGTCCTTCTGCTGCTGAACAACTGCAGCGATCGCACCGCCGAGCGTGTGCGCGACCTGGCGCCCCAGCTCCCTTTCCGCCTGCACGTCCATCATGTCGACCTGCCCGACCCCTACGCCAACGCCGGCTGG
Source organism: Caulobacterales bacterium 32-69-10 (assembly GCA_002280485.1). Next base: position 29,198 of record NCED01000019.1, on the reverse strand, counting down.
GCCCGGCGCCTGGCGATGGAGGCGGCGGTCCAGGCCGTCGATCCCGCGGGGCTGATCCTGACCACCGACGCCGACACCCTGGTCGATGTGGACTGGATCGAGGCCAACCGCCGCGAGGTGGCCGCGGGCGTCGACGCCGTCGCCGGCTATGTCATGGCCGACCCCATGGAGCTGATGGAGCTCGACCCGGGCATATTGGAGCGGGGCGCCAGCGAGTGGGAGTATCAGCAGCTCGCCGCCGAGCTCGAGGCGAGGCTGGACCCCGAGCCCCATGACGCCTGGCCCCGCCACAACCAGAACTGCGGGGCGAGCGCTGCCATCACCGCCACAGCCTACCGCCGCATCGGCGGCCTGCCCCCCAAGCGCGTGGGCGAGGACCGGGCCCTGTTCGAGATGCTGCGCCGCGCCGACCTCAAGGTCCGCCACAGCCTGGAGGTTCAGGTGGTCACTTCGGCGCGCACCGACGGCCGGGCTCTGGGCGGCCTGTCCGACGCCATCCGCCTGCGGGGCGAGCCCAACCACCCCTGCGACGAGGCCCTGGAGGTCGCCGTCGCCGCCCTGCGCCGCGCCCTGTGGCGCGGCCGGCTGCGGGCGGACTGGAAGGCCGGCCGGCTCGATCAGCTGTGGGAGGCCTGGGCCGCCCGCCTGGAGGTGACGCCCACGCAGTTCCGCCGCGCCATGGAGCGGCCGACCTTCGGCGAGCTGTGGGCGGACATGGAGGCGCGCAGCCCGCGGCTGGAGCGCCGCCTGGTCACCGCCAGCATGCTGAAGCGCGAGACCCGCCGCATGCGCCGTCTGGTCGAGGCCGCCCGCGCCCAGGCCAGGGCCGACGAAGCCTGGAGCGCGGATGCGCCCCAGGCGGCGGTGGCTTAGACCCCAAGGACGGTAACGCTTACGCCAGCCACACCATCATCCGCGTCGGGGCGACCTCGCCCCTGGCCAGGCTGAAGCGCGGCTGGACCTCGCCGGTGTAGAGGAATCCCGCCTTCTCCAGGACGCGGCCCGAGGCGGGGTTGTCGGCGAAGTGGCCGGCGAGCAGGCCGCGCTGGCCACAGGCCATGTCGGCCCACCGCAGCAGGGCCGCGACCGCCTCGGTCGCCAGGCCTTCGCCCCAGTAGGGCCGGCCGAGCCAGTAGCCGACTTCCGGCAGCAGCCCGCCCTTGTCGCTGAGGCCGATCGAGCCGACGGGGCCTTCGCCCACCAGGTCGATGACCAGCAGCTCAAGCCCCTGGGTGTCCTCGGCCAGGGCCCAGAAGTCGTCCGGGCCCTTGAGGCCGTAGGGGTGCGGGATGCGCGTGGTCATGCGCGCGATGTCGAAGTCGTCGACGAGGCCGGCGATGCGGTCGGCGTCGGCCCTGGCCGGCCGGCGCAAGGTCAGGCGCGGCGTGTCGATCCTGGGACTGGTCTGGTACGCACACATGTCTCCCCCTTTCGACCCCCGGTCTTCACGATGAAGAGCGGCGAGGTCAGGCGCAGCGGGGAGAAACGCAAAACGGGGAGCCGGCGACCCGGACTCCCCGCTGGAGCTTTGTCGGTTCCGGATCGGCGGCGCCGATCCGGATCAGGATCGGGCTATTCGGCGGCGGCCATGGCCTGCTCGGCAGGCACGATGTTCACGTAGGTGCGGTTGTTCCGCTTGGTGATGAACTTCACGGCGCCGTTCACGGTGGCGAACAGGGTGTGGTCGCGGCCCAGGCCGCAGTTCACGCCCGGCCAGAACTTGGTGCCGCGCTGGCGCACGATGATGTTGCCGGCCAGCACGCGCTCGCCGCCGAACTTCTTCACGCCGAGGCGCTGACCAGCCGAGTCGCGCCCGTTGCGCGAGGAGCCGCCTGATTTCTTGTGGGCCATGGGAGGTCTCCTGGAACTCTAAGGGGTCTTAGGCTTCGCCTTCCGGCGCCGCCGGCTTCTTGGCCTTGGGGGCCGCCTTGGGCTTCTTGGTCGCTTCCGCCTCGGGCGCGGCGGCTTCGACGCTCAGGCCCGCGTCCATCGGCACGGCGGAATCGACCGCGGCCTCGACGTCGACCTTGGGGGCCTTGGCCTTGGCGGGGGCGGCGGCCTTGGCGGCCGGCGCTTCCACCGCCGGAGCGGCTTCGATACGGGGAGCCAGGTTCCGGGCGCGGGCGTTGAGCACCGAGCGCGGGGTCAGGTCCACGGTCCCGTCCCACTTGGCCGAGAGGCCGGCGCCTTCCAGGCCGGTCACGCGCAGGACCGACTCGGTCTGGCGGTGGCCCCGGGTGCGGCGATAGCCCTGGCGGCGGATCTTCTTGAAGATCTTCACCTTCTCACCCTTGCGGGTCTCGACCAGGGTGGCGCGGACCAGGGCGCCCTCGATGACCGGGGCGCCGATGGAGATCTCGCCGGCGTCGCCGCCGAGCATCAGCACCTGGTCGAACGACAGTTCGGCCCCGACGTCGCCGTCGAGCTTTTCCACCACGAGCAGGTCGCCCGGCTGGACCCGATACTGTTTGCCGCCGGTCTTGATCACCGCGTACATGGGACTTGGCCTTCTTGAGTGCTGGCGGGCCGAGAACTGCCGGTCCGCGCAAAAATGGAGACGCCCGCGAGATGGCCCGCGGGCGAGGCGGCGGAATATAGCCACGGCCGCTTCGGAGTCAACGGACCAACGGCGCTTCTCACCGCCCCTGGCCTGTTACAATATTACAATGTATGAGCCGCGGGTGACATCCCCCGCCTTCGCCCCCATCGCGGCCACCGGCTTCGCCATCGCATTCCTGCACGCCGCGCTGCCCACGCACTGGCTGCCGTTTGTCCTGGTCGGGCGCGCGCACGCATGGTCCGGCCGGCGCGTGCTGGGCGTGACAGCCCTGGCCGGAGGCGGCCACGTACTCTTTACCTTGGGGCTGGGCATCGTCGTGACCACGGCTGGCCTCGCTATGGCGCCACACCTGGGCGAGGTGTTCCACCAGATCGTCGGCGGCCTGCTGGTCCTGCTCGGCCTGTTCTACCTGGCCCGCCAGGCCCTGCGCCGAGAGCACAGCCACGGCGATCGCACCGCCCGATTGGGGGGCCGCTCCGACGCGGCGGCCATCACCGGCCTGGTGGCGATGCTGACTTTCTCTCCTTGCGAGGCCTTCCTGCCGCTCTATCTCGCCAACGTCGACCAGGGCTGGATGGGCTTCGCCCTGCTCAGCGTCATGCTGACCGTGGGCACCCTTCTGGCCATGCTGCTGTTCACGGGCCTGTGCCTCGCCGGCGCCGATCGCTTGCGGCTGGAGCGGCTGGAGCGCTACGAGGCTGCGGTGATCGGCGTGGTGCTCTGCCTGCTCGGCGCCTTCGTGGCGCTTGAGCACTGAGCGCGCCGCCCCCATCTTCGCCTTTTTTGCGGACCCCGAGCATGACCCAGACCCCCGTAACGGTGCTGACCGGCTACCTCGGCGCCGGCAAGACCACCCTCCTCAACCGCATCCTCACCGAGGCGCACGGCAAGAAGTACGCCGTGATCGTCAATGAGTTCGGGGAGATCGGCATCGATAACGACCTCATCGTCGACGCTGACGAAGAGGTGTTCGAGATGAACAACGGCTGCGTCTGCTGCACGATCCGCGGCGACCTCGTTCGAATCGTCGGCGGGCTGATGAAGCGCAAGGGCGGCTTCGACGGCATCATCGTCGAGACCACGGGCTTGGCCGACCCCGGGCCGGTGGCCCAGACCTTCTTCGTCGACGAGGACGTCAAGGCCAAGACCAAGCTCGACAGCGTCGAGCTGGTCGAGGTCGAGCGCCGGCTGCGGCGCATCAACCCGCTCGCCCCCATCCACCGGGCGACCAAGTCGAACGTGCCGCTGGAGGCCGTGCTCGGACGCGGCGGCTTTGACCTGGATCGCATCGTCGAGCTGGCGCCCGAATTCCTGAACCCGGCTCACGGCGAGGGCGGTCATGTCCACGACGAGCACTGCGGCCACGACCATGGGCACGATCACCACCATCACGATCATCACGACCATGACCACGGCGCGGTGGGCCACGCCCACGACGACCAGGGGATCCGGGGCGTCGCCCTGTCGTTCGACAAGCCCCTCGACGGGACCCTGGTGACCCGCTGGCTGAACGAGACCCTGGAGGCCCAGGGCCCTGACATCCTGCGCGCCAAGGGCATTCTGGACGTGAAGGGCGAGGACAAGCGCCTGGTGTTCCAGGCCGTGCACATGATCCTCGACGGCGAATTGCAGCGGCCCTGGAAGGATGGGGAGCGGCGCTACAGCCGCATGGTCTTCATCGGCCGCAACCTCGACGAAGCGGCCCTGCGCAGCGGCTTCGAGGCCTGCGCGGCTTAAAACCTACGTCATCCTCGGGCCGTGCGCAGCACGGTCCCGGGGACCCAAGCCGCTGGTGGAAATCGGGAGCCGTCGCTTGGGTCCCCCGGACCGCCCTTCGGGCGGCCGGAGGATGACGATGAGTTTTACGACAAAGAAAAACGCCCCGGAGCGGTGCTCCGGGGCGTTCTGCATTCTGGCAGGTCGCGAGGACTAGAGGTCTTCGCTGATCAGGCCGACCTTGTAGAAGCCGTTCTGCTGCAGGGTGTTCACCACTTCCATGAAGTCCTCATAGAGCACTTCGCGGTCGGCGCGGATCAGGACGGTCTGGTCCTTCACCGGCTTGACGGGGTCGAACACGCTGAGGGCCTGGCTGACGTCCGGGATCACGCGATCCAGGGTCGTGGTCGCCTTGCCCGAGATCGACAGCTGGCCGGTCTTCAGGATCGAGATGTAGACCGGATCCTTCGGCTTAGGAGCATCCGGCGGCGGGGGGGTGGCGGGCGGCAGGTCGACCTTGATCGAAACGGTCGCCAGCGGCGCGGACACCATGAAGATGATGAGCAGCACCAGCATCACGTCCACGAAGGGAGTGACGTTGATGTCGCTGTTTTGGCCCAGGTCGTACTTGTTGCCACCAGCGGGGCCGGCAAGTTTAGCCGCCATACAGAGAACTCCTCCCGTGAGCCACGCTGGCCGCGTGGGTCAGTCGAAGCCGGTATAGTTCGACGTCCGGGCCAGAGTCAAAGGCTGTCGCGTCGCATTGGCCGCCGGCGTGTGGGAGTCTGGTCAAGGCGCGCTCAGCCGGGCTAATTGCCGGGCATGAGCCACGATTTCGACGCCTATGTCGCCGCCGCCCTGTACAGCCGTGAAGGCGCCGTCTTCGCCCTCGGCGACGGCACGGTCCGTTTCGAGCAGGGGGGCGTGGTGCACGCCCACGACGGCGCCGTGCTGGCGGCCTGCGTGCATCCATCCGGCGAGGGCGTCGTCACCGGCGGCGACGACGGCCGGCTGGTATGGTCCAGGCCCTCGGGCCCGATCGAACTGGCGCAGGTCAAGGGCAAGTGGATCGACGCGGTGGACGCCAGCGCCGCCTCGGGCCTGATCGTCTTCGCCGCTGGCCGCGAGGTGCATGTGCGCGATGTGGCCGATCCCGGCTTCGAGCGCCGCTTCGCCCACGAGCGCACGGTGGCCGCGGTGGCGCTGGACCCCAAGGGCAAGCGCCTGGCCGCGGCGACCTATGGCGGGGTGGCCCTGCGCTTCGCCCGCATCGCCGAGCAGGCGCCGGTGATGCTGAAGTGGCCGGGCTCGCATATCGGCGTGGTCTTCAGCCCCGACGGCAAGTTCCTGATGTCGGCGATGCAGGAGAACGACCTGCACGGTTGGCGCATGAGCGATTCCAAGGACCTGCGGATGGGCGGCTACCCGTCGAAGGTCAAGTCCATGGCCTTCCTGTCCAAGGGCGCCCTGATGGCCACCTCGGGGGCGAACGGGGCCGTGGTGTGGCAGTTCTCCGGCCCCAACGGCCCGATGGGCCGCGAGGCCTCCGAAGTCGGTTACGACGAGAGCGCCCTCGTCACCCGCGTCGCCGCGCGCACCGCCGGGGGCGGCATGGCTGCGGGCCTCGACGACGGCCGGGTGTGGACGGCCGAGCTGCAGGCCAGCGGCCTGCACTTCATCAAGGCCGAGAAGGGCCCGCCGATCACGGCGCTGGCCATGTCGCCCGATGGGTCGCAGGTGGCCTGGGGCGACGAGGCCGGCGGCGCGGGCGTGGGGTCGACCGCCCGATGACCGCCGCCGTTCAGCCCCGGCGAAAAGGCGGCTGGCTGCGGGCTCTGGTCATCGCCTTCCTGGTCGTGACCGTGCTGCTGCCGATCGGATCGGCGGCGCTGTATCGCTTCGTGCCGCCCCCGATCACCTTCCTCATGGTCGAGCGCCTTGCGCAGGGCTATGGGCTGAACAAGCGCTGGAAGCCGATCTCGGCCATATCGCCGTCCCTCTACCAGGCGGTGATCGCCGCCGAGGACGCCAAGTTCTGCGAGCATCGCGGCTTCGACGTCGAGGCGATCAAGAAGGCGATGGCCAACAACGAGCGCCGCCCCAGCCGGGTGCGCGGGGGTTCGACCATCAGCCAGCAGACCGCCAAGAACGTCTTCCTATGGCCGGAGCGCTCCTATGTGCGCAAAGGGCTGGAGGCCTATTTCACCATCCTGATCGAGGCCCTGTGGGGCAAGCGGCGCATCCTCGAGGTCTATCTCAACGTCGCCGAATGGGGCCCGGGGACCTACGGCGCGGAGGCCGCGGCCCAGCGCTACTTCAAGGTCAGCGCCGCCCGGCTGACCCGGACCCAGGCCGCCCGCCTGGCGGCGATCCTTCCCTCGCCCCTGCGCTATCGGGTGATCCGCCCCGGCCGTTACGTCGCCGGCCGGTCGCGCCGGATCGGGGCGGCGGCGGCGACCGTGCGCGAGGCCGATCTGGCCGGCTGCGTCCGTCGCTAGGCCTGCGGTCAAGCGTAAATCCCCCGCTAACCCTGTCTCGTCGGCCTTTCTTTACGGGGTGCGGCGATGATGCATGCACGCCCGCCCGAACTCCGAAGAAGAGGGGGGCGGGTCGCGGGGGCTATTCTTCGAATGCGGACCAGACCATTGAGCAGGCTTCCCAGCACCGCCACGGGCGCTTTGCGCGACCGCAGCGGCTCGGTTGCGACCATCTTCGCCGTAGCCATGGTGCCGGTGTTGATCGCCGCCGGCGTCGGCATCGATATCGCGCGCGCCACCTCCAGCCGCACAGCCCTGCAGGACGCCATCGACGCCACCGCCCTGGCCGTAGCCCACCTGCCCGCGAGCACGTCCCAGGACGACCTGGAGGCCAAGGCCCTGCTCTGGCTGAACGCCAACCTGAACAATTCGGCCCTGCAGAATGTGCAGCTGGACGCCGCCTTGACCAACGGTGAGGCCGTGCTGACGGCCACGGCGGCCGTGCCGACCACGCTCACCGCCATCGCCGGCTTCCCCACCGTGCCGGTCAAGGCCGCCTCGACCGTGAAGTGGGGCCTGGGCCACGTGGAGGTCGCCCTGGTGCTCGACAACACAGGCTCCATGTCAGGCACCAAGCTCTCACGCCTGAAGGCCGCCGCCGCCGACCTGGTGACGGCGCTGTCCGACTCGACCGATTCCAACGATCCCAACGCGCTGAAAATCTCGGTGGTGCCGTTTGCGGCGGCGGTGAAGGTCGGGTCGACCTACCGGGGTCAGACCTGGCTGAAGGGCGCGGCGCCCAAACAATACTTTGAAGACAATGACCTCAGGAACGACCTGTTCAACCAGAAGAAGCAGCAAAACCGCTTCACGCTGATGGACCAGATCAATACGGCCTGGGGCGGGTGTGTCGAAAGCCGCCCGGCGCCCTACGACATCGACGATACGGGCCCGATCTCCTCCAAGCCGCAGAGCTACTTCGTGCCCTACTTCGCGCCCGATGAGCCGGACAACAACACCATCGAGAGCGGCTCCTGGTGGCCGCAGTACTTCACCTTCCCCAACAACTATCTGTCGGACGGGACGACCGGGACGAACAACTGGGAAGACCGTCAAGGCAGGAAGCAGAAATATACCGGCGCCCCGGGCAACGGCGGCGGCCCGAACAAGGGGTGCGACATGCAGTCCCTCGTCCGGTTGACGACCAACATGACGACGGTGAAGGACAAGATCGCCGCCATGAACGCGACGGGAAACACCAACATCCCGATCGGTCTGATGTGGGGCTGGCACACCCTGTCGCCGAACCAGCCCTTCGCCGATGGCGCGGCCTATGACGACCCCGACACCAAGAAGTTCGTCGTGCTGCTGACCGATGGCGACAACGTCAACGACGCCACCAACAACTCCAATCGGTCGAGCTACTCCGCGCTCGGCTATATATGGCAAAAGCGCCTGATGGGGACGGACGGGGTGACCCCGCTCGACGAGAACTCAAGCGCCAGTCAGCGCACGGCCGCCATGGACGCGCGCATGCTGGCGGCCTGTACCAACATGAAGGCCAAGGGCGTCACCGTCTACACCGTTCGGATCGACCTCTCGGGCTCGGCCTCCACGGCCCTTCGGGAATGCGCCACTACCCCTGATATGTACTACGACATCGACTCCAGCGGCCTGGGCGCGGCCTTCTCCAACATCGCCGGCTCCATTGGCCGGCTGCGGATCGCCAACTAGGAAGCGGGGTGGGGCCGGCTTCGGCCGGGCCGCTGTTCATTCCAGCCAGTCGCCGGACATGCCGAGGCGCGCGATTTCGATCGCGCGCCTAAACTGTGATGGATCAGAGGCCTCGTCGCCTCAGGCGACGGCGGCGACCGGCAAGGCGACGTCCCGGGCCGTGGCGCGGGCGACCGCATCGAGCAGCACCTTGGACGAGACCGGCTTGGTGACGTGGTCGTCGGCGCCGGCCTGGTGCGAGGCCCGGGCGTGCTCGGGCATGGCGTTGGCGGTCAGGGCCACGATGGGGACGGGGGCGGCGCCCTCGGCCCGCTCGCGGGCGCGGATGGTCCGGATGGCGGTCAGGCCGTCCATCACCGGCATCTGCATGTCCATCAGGATGAGGTCGAAGGTCGTCCGGGCCGCGGCCTCGACGGCCAGGGCCCCGTTCTCGACGCTGGTCAGTTCGACCCGGGCCCGGCTCAGGATCAGCTCGACCACCTTGCGGTTGGTCGGATGGTCCTCGGCCAGCAGCACGCGCAGGGCGCCTTCGTCGGCTGGCGCCGCCGCGGCGTCGACATGCGCCGGGATATCCGTCGTCCGGCCCAGGCAGGGAAGCTCGAGGCTGAGGGTGAAGATGGAGCCGGCGCCGGGCTCGGAGTCCGCGTCCAGGTAGCCGCCCATGTGCTGGGCCAGCGAGCGCGAGATGGCCAGCCCCAGGCCCGAGCCGCCGTAGCGCCGGGTGATGGAGCCGTCGGCTTGCTGGAAGCGCTCGAACAGCCGCCGCCTGCCGGCGGGGTCGAAACCGATGCCGGTGTCCTGCACCGACAGGCGCAGGAGGCGGGTGTCGGGCCTTTCGCCCTGCCCGACCTGGGCGGTGAGGCACACCCTGCCCTGCGCCGTGAACTTCACCGCGTTGGACAGCAGGTTGGCCAGGATCTGGCGCAGGCGCGGCCCGTCGCCGGCGAAACGGCCATGGCACTCGGGCTCCATCTGCAGCTCGAAGCCTATGCCCTTCTCCCGGGCCTGGGGCTCGAACAGGGCGGCGGTTTCGCCCAGCAGTTCGGCGAGGTCGAACGGTTCGGGCTTGATCTCGAACCGGCCCGCCTCGATGCGGGCGAGGTCGAGGATGTCGCTCAGCAGCCGCTCCAGGGTGTGGGCGGAGGTCTCGATCAGCCGCACCATCTGGCGCTGGTCGCCATCAAGCGCGGTGCCCGAAAGCGCCCCGGCCACCCCCATCACGCCGTTCAGCGGGGTGCGGATCTCGTGGCTCATATTGGCCAGGAACTCGCTCTTGGCCCTGTTGGCGGCCTCGGCGGCCTCGCGGGCCTGGGCCATGGCCGCCTCGGTATGACGCCGCTCGGTGACGTTCTTCATCACCCCGATGACCCGCTCGGGCATGCCGGCGCGGTCGCGCAGGGTCTCGGCCACGCAGTCGACCCACACCTCGGCGCCATCGCGCCGCCGGATGCGGTATTCGGTGCGGAACGGCGCCTGCCGCTCCAGGTGGTCGTCCCACAGCCTGCCGACCCGCTCGCGGTCGTCGGGGTGGACGGCGACCAGCATGTCCTCGGCGAAGGCCTTGTAGGTGGGGATCTCGTCGTAGATCGAGGCCACGGCGCCGGTGGCGAACAGGCGCCGGTCCTTGAAGGACATCTCCCACACCACGCTTCCGAACATCTCCAGCGCCAGGGTCAGCCGCTGTTCGGAGCGGCGCACCGCCTCACGGGCGCGCACGACGTCGGTGATGTCGTGGCTGATCACCATGACCCCGCCGACCGCGCCGGCGCCGGTGAGCCAGGGCGCCATCTCGACCCGCCCGTGATAGGTCGAGCCGTCCGGCAGTTCGGCGATGACATGGTCGTCGCCGCAGGGTTCGCCCTTCAGGCAGATCCGGTAGAGCGGGGCGAGCGACCGGTTCCAGGGCAGGACGTCATAGATGCAGCGGCCGACGACCTCGTCTTCGCCCAGGCCGGTGCGCTCGCTCCAGCGCGGGCTGACCTTGAGGACGTTGAGGTCGCGGTCGAGCAGGGTCACGGCCACGGGCGCGTGGCGCAGCAAGCCCGCGACGACGGCTTCGGCCGCGGCGCTGGCGTCGAGCGTGCGGTCGAGCTCCTGGCGAAGGTCGCTGAGCTCCTGCCTAAGTCGCGCGGTCTCGTCCATTCTGGGCGGCGGCGTCCGGGTTTCGTCTCCGGCGACCCTAAGCTGAGCCGTATTAAATTTCCGTGCGAGGCCGAGTGCGTGCTTCGAGACGCGCGAGTTTCTCGCGCTCCTCAGCATGACGAGCTTTAGTGCGGTCCCACTTTCGTCATCCTGAGGAGCCGGATGAAATCCGGCGTCTCGAAGGACGCAGGTGGGCGTCGCCAGCCCTACGCCAATTTAATCTCGCGCAGGCGCTCGCGGAGGAAGCCGTCGGCGGTGATCGGCTGCGGGTACAGGTTCGGCCGCTCAGGCGTGACGCAGCCGGGCAGGGTCTCGATCAGATAGTCCGGGGCGAAGTGCAGGAAGAACGGGGTGGAGTAGCGCGCCGCCCCCCGCCGCTCCGGCGCCGGGTTGACCACCCGGTGGCTGGTCGAGGGCAGGACGTGGTTGGTCAGGCGCTGCAGCATGTCGCCGATGTTGCACACCACTCCGCCCGGCGGCGGGCTGACCGGCAGCCAGCGCCCGTCGCGGTCGAGCAACTCCAGCCCGGCCTCCTCCGCGCCCAGCAGCAGGGTGATGACATTGATGTCCTCGTGGGCGCCGGCCCGCACGTGGGGGCTGTCGGCCGGTACTGGGGGGTAGTGCAGCAGGCGCAGGATGCTGTTGCCCAGCCGCACCGGCTCGTCGAAGAAGGCGTCGTCGAGCTTCAGGTGGTGGGCGATGGCCCGCAGGACCCGTTTGCCCAGGCCGTCGAGGGCGTCGTACAGGCCGCCGACATAGGCCTGGAAACCCTCGATCTCCGTCGGCCACAGGTTGTCGGGCATGACCGCGCGATAGGGGTGGCCGGGGGGCAGGTCGCGGCCGACGTGCCAGAACGCCTTCAGGTCGTGCAGCCTGGCGCCCTTGGCGGTCTCGATGCCGAAGGGGGTGTAGCCGCGCTGACCCGCGCCGCCGGCGACGTAGTATTTGCGCTTTACCTCTTCCGGCAGGGCGAAGAAGGCCTTGGTGCGGGCGTTGGCGCCGTCGACCAGGGCCTGGTCGAGGCCGTGCTCGCCCAGCACCGCGAAGCCATAGCGCTCGAAGGCCGCGCCGATCTCGTGGCTGAACCGGTCGAAGTCCTGGTCGTAGAGTCGCAGGGATACCGGCTCGATCGACACGGGCGCTGCCCTCCTCATTTGCGCGACGGCAGATAGCGAGCGGGCCGGCGCCCGTCCACCGCAAGAGCAGCGAACTTCAAATTCGGCGCGCGATCAGTCATTAGAGGCCGATGAAGTTCCTCGACCAGTGCAAGATCTATGTGCGCTCCGGCAACGGCGGCGGCGGCGCTGTGTCGTTCCGGCGCGAGAAGTTCATCGAATACGGCGGCCCGGACGGCGGCGACGGCGGCAAGGGCGGCGACGTCTGGATCGAGGCGGTCGACGGCCTGAACACCCTCATCGACTATCGCTACCAGCAGCATTTCCGGGCCGAGACCGGCATCCACGGCATGGGCCGGCAGATGCACGGCGCCAACGGGGCGGACGTGGTGCTGAAGGTCCCGATCGGCACCCAGGTGCTGGAAGAGGACAAGGAGACCCTGATCGCCGACCTCGACCACGTCGGGGCGCGTTTCCTGCTGGCCAAGGGCGGCAACGGCGGCTGGGGCAACACCCGCTTCAAGGGCCCGATCAACCAGGCCCCGCGCCACGCCAACCCCGGCCAGGAGGGCGAGGAGCGCTGGATCTGGCTGCGGCTGAAGCTGATCGCCGACGCCGGCCTGGTCGGCCTGCCCAACGCCGGCAAGTCGACCTTCCTGGCCGCCACCTCGGCCGCTAAGCCCAAGATCGCCGCCTATCCCTTCACCACCCTGACCCCCAACCTGGGCGTCGTCGACCTGTCGGCCGAGGAGCGCTTCGTCCTGGCCGACATCCCCGGCCTGATCGAGGGCGCCTCCGAAGGGGTCGGCATCGGCACCCGCTTCCTCGGCCACGTCGAGCGCTGCGCCGTGCTGATCCACCTGGTGGACGGGACCCAGGACGACGTCGGCGCGGCCTACCACACGGTCCGCGACGAACTGGTCGCCTATGGGGAAGGCCTGGAGGACAAGTTCGAGATCGTGGCGATCAACAAGATCGACGCCATGGATCCCGAGTCGCGCCTGGAAAAGGCGGCCGAGCTGGAGGCGGCCTGCGGCAAGCCGGTGGCCTTCGTGTCGGGGGTTTCCGGCGAAGGCGTGCGCGAACTGCTGCGCGCGGCCCTGGCCAAGATCCGCGAGGGGCGGGTGCTCACCGCCGCCGAGCGCGGGGCGCCGAGCGGGGACTGGCGCCCGCAATGACCGGCTCCAATCCCCTGGCGCTCACCCGGCGCCTCGTGGTCAAGGTCGGTTCCTCCCTGGTCGTCGACGACGGGACCGGCAAGGCCGACGCCGCCTGGCTGGCCATGCTGGCCGCCGACTGCGCGCGCTTGCGCAAACGCGGCTGCGACGTGCTGATCGTCTCGTCCGGTTCGGTGGCCCTGGGGCGCCGGCGGCTGGGGCTCGGCCGCCGCAAGCTGTCGCTGGAAGAAAAGCAGGCCGCCGCCGCCGCCGGCCAGTCGCTGCTGATGCGGGCCTGGGAAGAGGCCTTCGAGTCGCACCAGATCGGCGTGGCCCAGGTGCTGCTCACCCGCGACGATACCGAGGTGCGGCGCCGCTGGCTGAACGCCCGCGCCACGGTCGAGACCCTGCTCGGCCTGGGCGCCGTGCCGGTGGTCAACGAGAACGACACCGTGGCGACCGAAGAGATTCGCTATGGCGACAACGACCGCCTGGCCGCGCGGGTAGCCCAGATGATCGGCGCCGACCTGCTGGCCCTGCTGTCCGACGTCGATGGGCTCTACACCGCCGACCCGCGCAAGGACCCGGCCGCCAGACACATCCCCCTGGTCGGCGACATCACCGGCGAGATCGAGGCCATGGGCGGCGGCCGCAACGACGAGGCCGGGGTCGGCACCGGCGGCATGGCCACCAAGATCGCGGCGGCCAAGATCGCCCACGGGGCCGGCTGCGCCACCCTGATCGCGCTCGGCCGCCGCGAGGACGGCCGCCCGCCGCTGGAGGCGGTCGAGCAGGGCGGACGGGCCACGGTCTTCGCCCCCCACGCCACCCCGGCGGCGGCCTATAAGCAGTGGATCGCCGGCGCGCTCGCTCCCCAAGGCGCCCTGGTCGTCGACGCCGGCGCCGCCGCCGCCCTGAAGGCCGGCAAGTCGCTGCTGCCGGCGGGCGTGCGCGCGGTCGAGGGCGAGTTCACCAAGGGCGACGCCGTCGTGGTCAAGGACGAAGGGGGCCGCGAGATCGCCAGGGGCCTGGCCGCCTACGGCGCCAGCGACGCCCGCGCCATCCAGGGCCGCCGTTCCGACGCCATCGAGGCGGCGCTGGGCTATGCCGGCCGCGGAGAGCTGATCCACCGCGACGACCTGGTGCTGGTGGGGAGCTAATCTTTATTTCCGCGCGGATGAGCGGCTTCAAGATATCTAGCGGCCAAACGCCGGACCCAGGCCGCCCGGCAGCGTATCCCTGGGCGGCGGCGCGGCCTTGGGAGCCGTCTCACAGGTCACGGCGGCGTTGAACGGCAGCCGCTGACCCGCGATCTCCAGGTCGGGAAGCAGGGCGGGAAGCGTGGCGATCTCGCCCTTTTCCAGGGCGGAGGTCAGGCCTTCGCAATGGACGCCCTCATAGCGTCCGGCGAGCCTCCAGCGGCCGTCCTTGAGGGCGAAGGCGGCCAGATACGAATCCTGCGAGACCAGCACCTCGGGCGCGCCGTCGCCGTCCAGGTCCTTGGGGTACAGCTTGCAGGCGGCCGGTCCGTTCAGACAGCCGATGGCGCTGGCCTCTTCGACGGTGAAGGCCTGGCGGCGGAAGCTGTCCGGCAGGACGGCGCCTGCGGGGCGCACCTCGGCGCCCGTGAAGGCCTTGGCGGCTTCCGGCGCCCGGGCATAGCGGTTGGTCTCGGCCTGCATCCCGCGCGCGGCCACGGCGATCTGCGGGTTCGGGGACTTGGCCAGATCTGCAAGGGCCTGTCGGCCGAAGCGCCCGGACTGGAAGCGCAGGAAGCGGAAGTCGAACTGGTCGACCGTAGTCCGGCCGCTGTTCAGGCGCGCGGTCTGGTCGGCGACGGCGAGGCGGGTCGGGTCGGCGACGGGGGACAGCAGCAGCAGGATCGCCGCCAGCATGGCGATGGCCGCCACGACATTGACCGTCTCGACCCGCCGCAGCCAGGGCCCGCGCCGGACGGCGGCCCAGGCGTAGCCGAGGGCGTAGAGCGCGGCCACCACCAGCACCGCCACGCTGACCACCCGCTCTGTGGTCAGGCCGTACTGGCCGATGCGCAGGGCCGTGGCCCAGGCGGCCAGGGCGGTCAGAGGGACCAGCAGGACGGCGGCGAGGCGTCCCGACCAGCGCAGCACCCGGGGCAGCAGGTCCCGCTCCTGGCCGTCCTGATAGGCGGCGTTGATCAGCACGATCAGGACGGCGGCGGACGAGAGCAGGATCTGCGCCGCCCGCCGCGTGGCCCACAGGGGCTCGACCCCGGTGAAGACGAGGGCGACGAGGAAGGCCGCCGTCAGCCCCGCCATCAGCGGCAGCAGCCAGGCCAGCAGGGTCAGGCCGACGGTGCGCACGCCGCGGATCAGGCCGGGGCGCACGTCGGTCAGCTGTACGGCGGCGGCGAAGGCTGTGGCGGTCACCGGCGAGATGAACCAGGTCTTCTTCAGCAGCTCGCCGAAGCCCTTGATGCCGATCAGGTCGAACAGGGCCGCGCCCAGGAACAGCACGCCCCAGAAGACGGCGGTGAAGGCGATCGACAGCGCCAGCTGGAAACCGTGGCGCCAGGCGTCCTCGAACCGGGCCTGGTAGCTCGGGTGCAGGCGGCGCTCGCGGTCGGCGGGCTCGATAAGGTGGTGGGCGATGTAGAGGACGACGCCGCCGAAGAAGATCAGCTGGGGGCTCGGCCACTGGCGGCGGGTGACGAGGTTCTCGAAGGGCTCGCGCCACAGGTCATAGACCGCCAGCCCGGCCAGGACGGCGGCGGCGGCGACGGTCCACCCCACCAGGGTGCGGGTGCGCATCCGGCCCAGCCCGGCCAGCAGGATCAGGGGCGGGAAGGCGACGATCATCACCAGGGCGGCGAAGAGCTGGGGGTTGTCGGTCCCAAAGGCGCCCTTCGACGCCTCGATCAGCATCCAGGCGGCGATCCCCTGGACAAGGCCGATGCCGAGCCGCAGCCACAGGGTCGGCTGGCTGGCCTCCCGCTCATCGGTCATCGCCATGGATGGGTCTCCCCGGTGCGTGCTTCGAGACGCGCAAGCTATGCTCGCGCTCCTCAGCATGACGAATATCAGTGCAGTCGAACCCCGCTCGTCATCCTGAGGAGCCGGATGAAATCCGGCGTCTCGAAGGACGCAGGCGCGTACTGCAGCAGGCCTTTGCAGCGAAGCTTAGCCTAGCCCGCGTAAGGCGCGAAGGCGGCGATGACCTGCAGATAGGCGTCGCGCTTGAATGGCACGACCAGGTCCGGCGCCTCGTGGATGCTGGCCCAGCGCCATTCCTCGAACTCCTGCGGCGGGTGGGCGTTCAGGTCCACCTCGGCGTCGTCGCCCACGAAGCGGAAGGCGAACCAGGCCTGGCGCTGGCCGCGAAAGCCGCGCGCCTTCTTAGAGCTCTGGAAGTCGGCCGGGAAGTCGTAGGCGATCCATTCCTCGATGCGGCCGATCAGGCTGACCGAGGTGACGCCGGTCTCCTCGTACAGCTCGCGGCGGGCCGCGGCTTCCAGGTCTTCGCCGGGGTCGACGCCGCCTTGCGGGAACTGCCAGGTGTGCGGGCCCTGGGAATGGGCGCGCTTGCCCAGCCACACGCGGCCCCGGGCGTCGAAGAGGACAATGCCGACATTGTCGCGGTAGGGACGGGTCTCGCTCACCGCCTGGCGATAGCAGAGGCCGGGGCCAGCTGATAGCCGCGACCGGCCAGGCCCTGCGACCAGCGGATCACCGCCTCGATGGTGACCGGATAGGCGAAGCCCGCGCCGATCGACTGGCCGCGCTGCAGGGCGGCGGCCTCGAGCGACTGTAGCTGGCGGTCGATGGCCTCGCCGGAGAGCTGCTCGTCGACGACCGTGTCGGCGGAGGCCCGCGGCAGGCCGGCCCCGGCGCGCCGGGGCGCCGAGCCGTCGTCGAAGAAGCCGAGGCCCCGGCTGCGCAGGGCGCCCAGGAAGGCGTTCATGCCGGCGTCGGCGGTCAGGAAGCGGCCGGGCCCGGGCGAGATCGAGCCACCCTTGCAGCCCGTCGGCATAGGGCACGAAGGACAGGGTGATCTCGGGCGGCAGGCGCTCGATGGCGCTGCGGGTCGCCCCGGCGTTGAGGCCAAGACCGCCGACCACCAGGGCGATGCGCGGCTTGCCGGTGTCGCGGAACGGGCGGGCGTAGGCCTGGAACGGGGTCTTGCCGTCCTTGCCGATGATGGGCAGCAGCCCGCCGGGGCCCGGAGCGGACAGGCCGGCGATCGGCGCGGCGGGGAGGGGCGGGCCCAGCGGCCGGGGCGCCGAGCGCGCACCCGCGCCGCCCATGGTCGCGCCCTGGGGCAGGGTGATCACCGCTTCGCCGCTGATAGGGGCCAGAGGATCGGCCGGCGCGCCGGGCATCAGCACATCCTGCCCCGGGGCCAGGGTGTCGAGGGTCACGCCGTTCGGCCCAAGCTCGCCGGGCAGGCCGCCGGCCGGGCCGCGCAGGGGCCCCTCGTGCGGCTTGGCGCCGGGGACCTGCAGAGGGATGCGCAGGCTGGGCGCGCCGGCGTGCGGGTCGCCGGTCACCAGGATCAGCGCGGCTGCGGAGGCGAGGAACAGCAGGCCCGCCCCGCCGGCGCCCAGATAGGGGTTGGCGATGGGGTTCAGCCACGCGGGTACGCCAGCCGGCTGAGGCTTGGCGACGGGGGGGGCTGCGGGTTTCTTGGCGAACATTGGTCTTACGGGAATCGCACTCGGAACTGGTCCCCCGGACCCTCGGCGATCATGGTTAACAAAGCGAAACCGTTGACCGCACGGCTCGCC
Source organism: Caulobacterales bacterium 32-69-10 (assembly GCA_002280485.1). Next base: position 11,535 of record NCED01000019.1, on the reverse strand, counting down.
CGCGCGAAGCGGAGAGGATGAGCCTTCCCGACTGCCGCCTCTATCTGATCACGCCCCCCCGGCTGCCCGACCTCGCCGCCTTCGCCGGCGCCCTCGAACAGGCGCTGCAGGGGGGCGACGTGGCGGCGCTGCAGGTGCGGCTGAAGGACGTGCCCGACGCGGAGATCGCCCTTGCGGTGGCCGCGATCCAGCCGGTCGCCCAGGCCCACGACGTGGCGGTCATCCTCAACGACCGGCCGGACCTCGCCGCGCAGCTCGGCTGCGACGGGGTGCACATCGGCCAGGAGGACGCCAGCTTCGCCGAGGCGCGCAAGGCGATGGGCAAGGACCGCATCGTCGGGGTCACCTGTCACGACAGCCGCCACCTGGCGATGGAGGCGGCCGAACAGGGCGCCGACTACGTCGCCTTCGGCGCCTTCTTCGAGACCGGCACCAAGGCGCCGAAGACCCGGGCCGAGGTCGAGCTTTTGACCATCTGGCAGGAAAGCATGCAGACGCCCTGCGTCGCCATCGGCGGCATAACGGTCGAGACGGCCCGGCTGCTGGCGGCGGCCGGCGCCGATTTCCTGGCCGTGTCGGCGGGGGTCTGGGCCCATCCGGAAGGGCCACGCGCGGCCGTCGCGGCCTTCAACGCCGAGATCGCGGCGGGGGTCGCCGAGCGCCCGCGCCTTGCCTGAGCGGGTCCCGGTCGATAGAGCCATGCGCCCATGAGCACCCCCTCCGCCCTCCTCCAGGTCATGCAGGCCGCCGTTCGCAAAGCCGGCCGCAAGCTGGCGCGGGATTTCGGCGAGGTCTCCGAACTCCAGGTCTCCAAGAAGGGCCCCGCCGACTTCGTCTCCGCCGCCGACACCAAGTCCGAGGAGGTTCTGGTCGAGGAGCTGACCAAGGCCCGGCCCGGCTACGGCTTCCTGGCCGAGGAGCGTGGGGTCGTCGAGGGCACCGACAAGACCCACACCTGGATCATCGACCCGCTCGACGGGACGACCAACTTCCTGCACGGCATCCCGCACTTCGCCATCACGGTCGCGCTCGAGCGCGAGGGGGCCGTCGTGGCGGGGGTCACCTACAACCCCGTCACCAACGAGCTGTTCTGGGCCGAGAAGGGCAAGGGCTGCTTCCTCAACGACAAGCGGCTGCGGGTGGCGGGGCGCAAGACCCTGATCGAATCCGTCCTGGCCACCGGCATTCCCTTCGCCGGCAAGGCGGGCCACGGCCAGTTCCTCAAGGAGCTGCACCAGATGAGCCAGCGGGTCGCCGGTGTGCGCCGCTTCGGCTCGGCCGCCCTCGACATGGCCTATGTCGCCGCCGGCCGTTTCGACGGCTACTGGGAGCGGGACCTCAAGCCGTGGGACCTCGCGGCGGGCGGGCTGATGGTGCTGGAGGCGGGCGGGGCGGTCTCGAACGCCGACGGCGGCCCCTTCGTCCTGGCCGAAGGCTCCGTCTGCGCCACCAGCCCCGAGCTGGCCCCCCTGATCCTCGAGCGGATCAAGGCGGCGAACTGATTTTTCCGGTCATCCCGGCGGAAGCCGGGACCCAGGCTTTTTTGTAAGAATGGGTGCGGCCGCCTAAACCTGGGTCCCGGCTTCCGCCGGGATGACCGGTGAAGGGTCCTCCCCCGTCCCGAACTGCAGCGCGGCCAGGCGGGCGTAGAGCCCGCCGCGGGCGGCGAGGTCGTGGTGGCGGCCCTGGTCGACCACCTTGCCGCCGTCGATGACCACGATCCGGTCGGCGCGCAGCACCGTGGCGAGGCGGTGGGCGATGACCAGGGTGGTGCGCCCGGTCATGGCGTCGTCCAGGGCGTGCTGGACCAGGCGCTCGTTTTCGGCGTCCAGGGCGCTGGTCGCCTCATCGAGCAGCAGGATCGGCGCCGAGCGGACCAGGGCCCGGGCGATGGCCAGCCTCTGCCTCTGACCGCCCGACAGGGTCTTGCCGCGCTCGCCCAGGGTCTCGTCGAAACCCTGCGGAAGCGCGTCGAGGAAGCCCTCGGCCTCCGCCGCCCGGGCGGCGGCGCGAACGGCCGCGTCGTCGGCGTCCTCGCGGCCGAAGCGGATGTTCTCCAGGGCTGAGCCGGAGAACAGGGGCGCGTCCTGGGCGACGAGCGCGATGCGCTGGCGCAGCTCGCGGGGGTCGGCGTCGCGCAGGTTGACCCCGTCGATGCGCACCGCCCCTTCCTGCGGGTCATAGAAGCGAAGCAGCAGGCGCAGCACCGTGCTCTTGCCGCCGCCCGAAGGCCCGACCAGGGCGACGGTCTCGCCCGGCTCGATCTTCAGCGAAAAGCCATGCAGGGCCGCCAGCTCGGGGCGGCCGGGATAGGCGAAGGTCACGTCCTGGAAGGCGATCTCCCCCCGGGGAGGGTTAGGCATGGGGACGGGCGTGGCGGGGGCCTGCACCTCCGGCTCGGTGGAGAGCAGCTCGCCGATGCGCTCCAGGGCGCCGGCGGCCTTCTGCACCTCGCCCCAGGTCTCGCCGAGATTGCCGACCGCGCCGGCGGCCAGGACCGACAGGAAGACGAATTGCACCAGGGCGCCGCCGGTCAGGGTCCCGTTCAGCACCGAGTGGGCGCCCATCCACAGCACCAGGGCGACGGCCCCGAACACCAGGCCGATGACCAGGGCGGTCAGGCTGGCCCGGGCGCGCACCCGGGCGAGGGATGCGGCGAAGGCGTTGTCGATGGCCTCGCCGAAGCGGGCCGCCGAGCTCGCCTCGCGGCCGAAGGCCTGGACGGTGTCGATGGCGTCCAGCTGCTCGCCGGCGAAGCCCACAGCCTCGGCCAGGCGGTCCTGGGCCTGGACCGACAGCCGGCGCACCCGGCGGCCGAAGACGATCAGCGGCAGGACCAGCACCGGCACGATGACCAGCACGCCCAGGGTCAGTTTCGGGCTGACGATGGTGAGCAGGATCAGGGCGCCGATCAGGGTCAGGAGATTGCGCAGGGCCACCGAGGCCTGCTGGCCGACCAGGGTCTCGACGATGGTGGTGTCGGTGGTCAGGCGCGACAGGATCTCGCCGGTGCGCAGCTTGAGGAAGATGGCCTGATCCAGGGTCAGGACATGGGCGTGCAGGCTCTTGCGCAGGTCGGCCGTGACCCGCTCGCCCAGCTTGTTGACGAAATAGACGCGGCAACCGGTCGCGATCGCCAGCACCACCGCCACCGCCATGAGGGCGAGGAACCAGTGGTTCAGCTCGGTCAGGGAGCGGCCATGGAAGCCGTTGTCGACCACGAGGCGGGCGGCCCAGGTCATGGCCAGGGTCGCGCTGGCCGAAGCGATCAGGGCCAGCCCCGCCGCCATGGCGTCGCCCCGGTGGGCCCAGACGAAGGGCAGCAGGCGAGCCAGGGGCTTGAGCGAGCGGCTGCGCGGTCGCCGCGCCGCCCCTTCGGCCAGCTGGGCGGCCAGGGCGGCGCCCGGGCCCGGCCGGGCGCCCTGGCCCCTGTTGTCGACGTCACTCATAAACCTGTCCCGAAATCGCGTAAGAACCGCCCCTTGCGGTAGGGGCGGTGTGTCGTGTAAACGCTCCGGCCTCTGGAGCCCGCCCCCGCGGGCTTTCGACGTTTGCGAGCGCGCCGCCCTGGCGCATCCGCGACCCAAGCCCGTTGGACCGCCGATGAAACAAGACCTGCACCCGGACTACCATTTCATCACCGTGGTGATGACCGACGGCACCACCTACCAAACGCGCTCGACCTACGGCAAGGAAGGCGCGGTGCTGAACCTCGATATCGACCCCAAGACGCACCCGGCCTGGACCGGCGGCAACTCGGCCATGCTCGACCGCGCCGGCCGCGTCTCGCGCTTCAACTCCAAGTTCGCCGGCTTCGTCCGCAAGTAGCGCGGCGCTACGCCGACCCAGCAAAAAGGCCGGCTCCTCGCGGGGCCGGCCTTTTCCTTGTCTGCCTGGAGCCGCCGCTAGATGTAGCGGCGGAGCGAGCGGGCCAGTTCGGCGCCGTCGGAGCGCTTGCCCTTCTTGATCGCCGGCTGGTAGGCGAGCCGCGCGTGCTCGTTGCAGTAGGGGCCGTCGCCGTCGTGGCCCGTGCGGCGGCCGCAGAAGGTGAAGCCGTCGGTGGACGGATCGCCGATCGGCCACTTGCACATGTGGGCGCCCAGCGTCAGCACCGTCGCCGAGCCCGGTTCTTCCCGCACGGCGGGGAGGGACGGCATCGGGGCGGCCGCGGCGGCGGCGATGGGCTCGGCGCGGCGCGGCTGATGCACGGCGGCCATGGCGGGCCGCGGCGCGCGCGGAGCCTTGAACACGGTGCGGGCCGGGGCGGCGGGCGTGGCCCGGCCCGACAGGCCGAGACGGTGCACCTTGCCGATCACAGCGTTGCGGGTCACCCCGCCGAGCTGTTTGGCGATCTGGCTGGCGGAAAGACCTTCCAGCCAGAGTTTCTTCAGGGAAGCGACCCGATCATCGGTCCAGCCCCCAACCGTTGCGCTCATCAGATCAGCCTCCCGCCTTGGAGACCCGGCGAATGCCGGCGCCTAGATATTGTGTTTGCCGCCAGAGCTACTGCCCACGCGCCACTAGATTTAGCGCTTAAACGAGCTCCGGCCGCAATAGGTGGCGCCCTATCTGTCCACAGAGAACTAGATGTTGATTCGGTTTATCGCATCCGGTGGCGCCTATCGCCCGGTTGCGCCGCCGCAAGACGGAGCGCATCTGAGGGCCATGAACCTCCAAACCCCGATCACGGTGGAGCCCGGGGCGACGCTGAAGGCGCTCGGCTTCCGCACCAGCTATGGCGTCAACTGGCTGGGCCTGCAGACCCTGTACCTGCGCGAGGTGCGCCGGTTCTGGAAGGTCGGGGCCCAGACGGTGGCGGGGCCGGTGGTCACGGCCCTGCTCTACATGATGATCTTCACGGTCGCCATGAGCGGCGGGCGCCCCCCGATCGACGGCTTCTCGGTGGCGGTGTTCGTCGGCCCCGGCCTGATCATGATGGGGGTGTTGAACAACGCCTTCCAGAATTCCTCCTCGTCGCTGATGCAGTCGAAGATGAACGGGACCGCGCCCGACTTCCTGACCCCGCCCCTGTCGCCGATGGAGCTGACCGCGGGGTTCACGGCGGGGGCGATGACCCGGGGGATCCTGGTCGGGTTCGTCACCGCCGCGGCGGTGTGGCCCTTCTCGCGCTTCAACATCGCCCACCCCTGGGCCGTGGTCTATTTCGCCCTGATCGCCGCGCTGATCATGGCCGAGTTCGGGGTGCTGGCCGGGTTGTGGTCGCAGAAGTTCGACCAGATGGCGGCCCTGACCAATTTCCTGGTCACGCCGATGACCTTCCTGTCGGGCACCTTCTACCTGGTCGACCGGCTGCCCGAACCCTTCGCCACCATCTCCCACCTCAACCCGTTCTTCTATTTGATCGACGGGTTCCGCTACGGCTTCATCGGCAAGGCGGAGGGCTCGCTGTGGGTCGGGGTTCTGTTCTCGGCCGTGCTGGCGGTCGTTATGACCGCCGCGACCTGGCGAATGTTCGCCACCGGTTGGCGGTTGAAGTCCTGATCCTTCGAGGCGCCGATTTCACCCGGCGCCTCAGGATGGGCAAGAGCCGGTTTAATCCTCAGGCTGACGAGCGCGTCGCAAGGCGTGCGTCTCGAAGCACGCGACCCGATTGACATCGCCCGCGCGCGCGACCAAAACGCCGCCTCCCATAGTCCCCTGGCCCGCCGGCCCGGGGACTGTTCGCTTTGGGGGATAGGCCTATGTCCTCGCTCACGCCGACCGTTCCGCCCGACCACATCATGGGCGTGTACAACCGCGCTGCGGTGCTGTTCGAACGCGGCGAGGGCGTCCGCCTCTACACGGACACGGGCGAAGAATACCTGGATTGCGTGGCCGGCATCGCGGTGAACGCGCTCGGCCATGCGCACCCCAAGCTGGTCAAGGCGCTGACCGACCAGGCCCAGAAGCTCTGGCACATCTCGAACATCTTCAAGATTCCGGGGCAGGAGGCGCTGGCCAAGCGCCTCACCGACGCCAGCTTCGCCGACGTGGCCTTCTTCACCAACTCGGGGACCGAGGCGATCGAGCTCGCCCTGAAGATGGCCCGCAAATACCAGGTGGCGAGCGGCCATCCCGAGCGGATCGACGTGATCGGTTTCGAGGGCGCCTTCCACGGGCGGACCTATGCCGCCGTCTTCGCCGCCGGCAACCCGGCCTACACCGACGGCTTCGGGCCGGACCTGCCCGGCTACGTCCACCTGCCCTTCGGCGACCTGGAGGCGGTGGAGAAGGCGATCGGCCCCACGACCGCGGCCATCCTGATCGAGCCGGTGCAGGGCGAGGGCGGGGCCCGCTCGGCTTCGGACGCCTATCTGCAGGGTCTGCGCCGGCTGTGCGACGAGCACGGCCTGCTCCTGATGTACGACGAGATCCAGTGCGGCCTGGGCCGGACCGGCAAGCTGTTCGCCTATGAATATTCCGGGGCCCAGCCCGACGTGATCACCCTGGCCAAGGCGCTGGGCGGGGGCTTCCCGGTCGGCGCGTGCCTGGCCACCGCTGAGGCGGCCAAGGGCATGGTGGTCGGCACCCACGGCTCGACCTACGGCGGCAACCCGCTGGCCATGGCCGTCGCCCTGGCGGCGATCGAGGAGATCGACACGCCGCAGATGCTGGAGCACGTCCAGGAGCTGTCGCGCTACTTCACCCAGCAGCTTGAGGGGCTGCGCTCGCGCTTCCCCGACGTGGTTGCCGAGATTCGCGGCAAGGGCCTGCTGATCGGCATCAAGCTGCACGTCAACAACCGGGCCTTCATGCAGATGGCCCGGGACCAGAAACTGCTCATCGCCGGGGGCGGCGACAACTGCGTGCGGCTGCTGCCGCCGCTGATCATGACGCAGGACGACGCCCGGGAAGTGATCGAGAAGCTGGAGGCGGCCTGCGCCGTCGCCCAGGCCCAGGCGGTTTCGACCCAGGCTCAGGCGGGCCAGTCATGACCAGGGGGACCGAGGCCCGCCACTTCCTCGACCTGTGGCGGCTGGACGGCTCCACGATCCGCGCCATGCTCGACGAGGCCCACGCCCGCAAGGCCCGGCGCCAGGGCTGGCCCACCGGCCAGCCGGACGCCGACGCCCCGGCCAAGGGGCGGACCCTGGCGATGATCTTCGAGAAGAATTCGACCCGGACCCGCTTTTCGTTCGACGCGGCGATCCGCCAGCTCGGCGGCGACAGCATCATCACCTCGGCCAACGACATGCAGCTGGGCCGTGGCGAGCCGATCGGCGACACCGCCCAGGTGCTGTCGCGCATGGTCGACGCGGTGATGATCCGCGCCATCCGCCACGACGATGTGGAACGCTTCGCCAGCGTCGCCACCGTGCCGGTGATCAACGGCCTGACCGATCGCAGCCACCCGTGCCAGATCCTGGCCGACCTGATGACCTTCGAGGAGCATCGCGGCCCGATCGAAGGCAAGACCCTGGCTTGGGTCGGCGACGGCAACAATGTCTGCGCCAGCCTGATGCATGCGGCCGGCAAGCTCGGCTTCAACCTGCGCATCGCCTGTCCCGCCGACTATCATCCCGACCTGATGGACATGGAGCGCGGCTCCGGCGGCGGCTCGATCGAGATCAGCCAGGACGTGCGGGCTGTGGTGGTCGGGGCCGACTGCGTCCTGACCGACACCTGGGTGTCGATGGGCGACACCGACCACGACGAGCGGCTGGCCGCCTTCGAGCCCTATCAGGTCGACGCCGACCTGATGCGTCTGGCGGCCAATGACGCCATCTTCATGCACTGCCTGCCCGCCCACCGCGGCGAGGAGGTCACCGACGAGGTGATGGACGGGCCCCAGTCGGTGGTCTGGGACGAGGCGGAGAACCGCATTCACGCCCAGAAAGCCGTCCTGGCCTGGTGCTTCGGGGCCGTCGGCTAGGGCGCGTTCCGGTGAGGGTGCGTCGGCTCCCGCGTCAGGCGAAAGGCGCGCAAATGCCGCACGGTATGCGGCCGTTTGATCCGTTCCGGACTCAACGAACCAATGCCAAATGAGAAGACAGAACGCGGTCATCCGGCGCGCCACCGGCGTCGGCAGGACCGGTCAGGAGCAAGCCGTGTCCGATACCTGCGAAATCACCATCACCGCCGCCGACATCGAAGCCGAGCACCGTGCGGCCCTGGCCACCCTGACGCCTGACCAGCGCCGCGCCCTCGACCGGCTGGCCAACGCCCGTCAGCGCACCAACTTCAACGGCCGTTTCCCGCAGGAGAACCTGCAGGCGATCTTCGCCGCCGAAGCCGAGGCCCGCAGCCGCGCCGCCGCCTGATCCGGGCGGCTGAAACCGCCCCTTGGCGCGCCGCTGATTTTCAGGCGATAAGGCCCGGGGCTTTCAGGGCCGTGGGGGGCAGACAATGATTCGTGGACGGTTGACCGCGGTTGCCGCGGCGCTTGGATTGGCGGGCGCATTGTCGGCAGGTGCGGCGCAGGCGTCCGAGGCCTTCGTCGGGGTCTACGCCCACGACGTCACCTTCATCGGCGACGCGGTCGGCCTGGGCGCCGCCGGGCGCGAGGGCGGCGCGGATATCCACATCGGCTATCGCACCGGCCGCATCGACGCGCTGAAGTTCATCTGGCGGCCCCAGGTGCATGTGTTCGGCTCGATCAACACCGAGGGCACCTCCAACTTCATCGCCGCCGGCTTCAACTGGCGCATCCCGCTGGGCTCGAAGTTCTATTTCCGCCCGGGCATCGGCCTGGCCCTCACCGACGGCAAGACGGGCCTGCCCCCCGCCAATGTGGGCGGCCTGACGCCGCAGGAGCTCGCCCGCCGCACCAAGCTCTACTACACGCGCATCGACTTCGGCTCGCCCGTGCTGTTCGAGCCCGAGTTCGCCTTTGGGGTCGACCTGAGCGACCGCATTGCCGTGGAGGCCAGCTACACCCACCTGTCCAACGGTCAGATCTTCGCCCAGGGCAAGAACCAGGGCCTGGACGACGCCGGGGTGCGGCTGATCTACAAATTCGGCGCAAGGTAGGAATTTCCGCTCATCCCCGCGCGGAAGCGGGGACCCAGATCTTTGCAGGAGGCGCGGTCGCTCAAGCCTGGGTCCCCGTTTCCGCGGGGACGGGCGGAGGATTGCCGGTTGACGCCTCGCGCCGCACGGCCCATAGGCGCCCCCGCGTTACGAAAGGTTCTCAGCTTTGGCCAACGTCACCGTGGTCGGCGCCCAGTGGGGCGACGAGGGCAAGGGCAAGATCGTCGACTGGCTGTCGAACCGCGCCGACGTGGTGGTGCGGTTCCAGGGCGGTCACAACGCCGGCCACACCCTGGTGGTCGGCAACAGGACCTACAAGCTGTCGCTGCTGCCCTCGGGCGTGGTGCAGGGCAAGCTGTCTGTCATCGGCAACGGTGTGGTGGTCGATCCCTGGGCCCTGCTCGACGAGATCGCCCGCGTCGCCGCCCAGGGCGTCGACATCACCCCCGAGCTGCTGGTCCTCGCCGACAACGCCTCCCTGATCCTGCCCCTGCACCGCGACCTCGACGCCGCCCGCGAGCTGCAGGCGGGCGCCGGCAAGATCGGCACCACCGGGCGGGGGATCGGCCCGGCCTATGAGGACAAGGTCGGCCGCCGGTCCATCCGCGTCGCCGACCTGTCCGACCGCGCCGCGCTGGAGACCAAGATGGTCCGGCTGCTGGCCCACCACCAGGCCCTGCGCAGCGGCCTTGGCCTGCCCGAGGCCGAAGGCGAGGCGATCATTCAGAGCCTCCTCGAGGTCGCGCCGAAGATCCTGCCCTTCGCCCAGCCGGCCTGGCGCCTGCTCGACCAGGTCCGCCGCGACGGCCGCCGCATCCTGTTCGAGGGGGCGCAGGGCGCGCTGCTCGACGTGGACCACGGCACCTTCCCCTTCGTCACCTCGTCCAACACGGTCTCGGGCCAGGCGGCCGCCGGCTCGGGCCTGGGCCCGCGCTCGGTCGGCTTCGTGCTGGGCATCGTCAAGGCCTACACCACCCGCGTCGGGTCGGGTCCGTTCCCGACCGAGCTGGAGGACGACGTCGGCCGCCGGCTCGGCGAGCGCGGCCACGAGTTCGGCACCGTGACCGGCCGCCCGCGCCGCTGCGGCTGGTTCGACTCGGTGCTGGTGCGCCAGTCGGTCGCCATCAACGGCATCGATGGCATCGCCCTGACCAAGCTCGACGTGCTCGACGGCTTCGAAGAACTGAAGATCTGCGTCGGCTATGAGATCGACGGCCGCCAGCTCGACTACCTGCCCTCCGACCTCCGCGGCCAGGCGGCCGCGGCGCCGGTCTACGAGACCATGGAAGGGTGGAGCGAGAGCACGCAAGGCGCGCGCTCGTGGAAGGACCTTCCCGGGGCGGCGGTGAAGTACGTGCGCCGCATCGAGGAGCTGATCGGCGCGCCGGTCGCCCTGTTGTCCACCAGCCCCGAGCGCGAGGACACCATCCTCATGCGCGATCCGTTCCAGGCATGAGGGCGGATCATCACCAGTCCCGCGGACCAGACCACGGATCCAAACGCGCCCTCGGGTCCCGCCGGACCTAAGACGGCGGCGCAAGCGGCGCGTGAGCGGCGCGACATCGTCTCGGGCGCCGTCATGCCCGAAAAGCGTCTGCTCCGTTTCGTCGCCTCGCCTGACGGGGTCGTGGTGCCGGACCTCAACAGAAAGTTACCCGGCCGCGGCATGTGGGTCGAGGCGACCCGCGAGGCGGTGGAGACGGCCGCGAAGAAGGGCCTGTTCTCCCGCGCGGCCAAGGCCAAGCTGAGCGCGCCGGCCGACCTGGCCGACCAGGTCGAAATCATGCTGTCCAAGCGTTGTCTGGACCGGCTGGGGCTTGCACGGCGGGCCGGGGCGCTTACCTGGGGTATGGACAAGGCTTCGGCCGCGATCCGCTCCGGCCAGGCCGCTTGGATGGTCGAAGCTTCGGACGGCGCCCCCGACGGGCGGCGCAAGATACTCCAGCTCGCAGCGAGCCAAACCCGCCCGCCTCGCCTATGCGGGGCCTTCACAAGCGAAGAATTGGGTTTGGCCTCAGGGTTGGGACATGTGATACACTTGGTCTTCCTTGCAGGGCGATGGGCCGAGCGCTGGACCGAAGAGATCGGGCAGCTGGCCGGTTTTCGCCCAATCCTCCCGACGAGTTGGGGCCTTCCGACGAGTGGGGGCGATCCGACAAGTTGGGGCGGGGAAGCCTGAGACAGGCGGGGATGCTGGTTAGGCGTCTCCCGTCCGTTTGGCGTTTTTGCGGTACGGCCGACGGCGGCCGTGCTGACGTATGGGTCTAGTCAACGGTTCGAATGAGCGACGGGAACGACAACGAAAACGGCCGCGGCGGCCCTGGCGGCGCTTCGGGTGGCAGGCCTCCGCTGACGCTGAAGCCGCGTGGCGGCTCGGTCAGCGCCGGCACGGTGCGGCAAAGCTTTAGCCATGGGCGCTCCAAGACCGTAGTGGTCGAGACCAAGCGCCGGGCGCCGCGCCCGGAGGGCGAGCGTCCCGTGCTGGACGTCCGTCCGCGCCCCGCCGCGCCGCCGCCTGCCGAGGCGCCCGCGCCTCGTCCGGCTGCGCCCGCCGCGCCGGCCCCC
>NCED01000153.1 GCA_002280485.1 Caulobacterales bacterium 32-69-10 | reverse complement strand
CGTCGCGGCAAGTCGGCCCGGATCGCCGAACGCCAGACGGTCCGTCCCGTCAAGGGCGTCGTGGTTCCGGAAACCGGTTCGGCCGCCAAGGCCGACGAATCCTGATTCACCTCAGGGTGCGCTGAGGCGCTTCGCGCGGCTTGAGCGCGGATCGTGCTGAAATGACCAAGGCCCCGGCGATTGCGCCGGGGCCTTTTTCAATGGGCGGGTGAGATTGCGCCTACTGCGGATACAGCGGGTTGGACGCGTCCCTCTGGCCTTCCAGGCTGCGATTCAGGTCGTGAACCTCGTCATGGTCGGCCTTCACCAGGGCGTAGGCCCGGCGGATCGTCTCGCGGGTCGTGGCTGAGATATTGGGGTCTTCAAGCGCCTTTTCGAACTTGGCGGCGATGAAGCCTTCGCCGCTGTCGATGGAGCCGACAACCGTGTCGTCGTTGCGCAGCAAGGCGTGTTTGACATCGAGGAAGGCGCGGTGGGCCTTGGCCAGGATCGACCCCTTGGATTCCGGGTCGCCGCCCAGGCCCCGCACGGCCTCGGACAGGTCGTCGGCAACCTGCTGGCGTTCGATGCTGCGGCGTTCGAACAGGCTGGTGTAATCGGGGTCGCGGGTTTCCGTGGCGGCTTCGCCATAGCCGTCCGCGCTGTCCAGCGTCGTTTCGATCAGGCCGTTCAGAACCTTGATGTCGTGGGCGTTGGGATTGCTCATCTCGTCCGTTCCTTCCGCTGTGGCGGTCAACCGGCGAAATGGCCCGGAGCGGCGAAGGTTGCCGCCTGCGACATCAAAGTTTGGTGCGCAGGGACCACAGTTCCGGGAAGCAGCGCTTGGTTAGGGTCGAGGCCAGATAGGCCGCCCCCTCGGTGCCGCCGGTGCCGCCGCCAGGTCAGCAGGGCGTCGTCCAGATCGACCAGCTTCTCGGCCAGCTGATACAGGGCCCACCAGCGCTCGGTGTCGCGATAGACCTCCAGCCAGGCCGCCTCGACCGCTTCGGACGGTTCGTAGGGCTGGGTCACGTCGCGGTTCAGCACCGCAGCCGGTATGGGCAGGCCGGCCTTGGCCATCTGGGCCAGGGCGTCGTCGTACAGGCTGGGGGCGGCGATGGCGGCCTGGAGCGCGGCCAGGGCCTCGGGCCGATCCGCGTGGAACTTCAGGAAGCTCGAATCCTTCAGGCCCAGCATGGCCTCGAACCGACGGAACTGATCGCTCTGGAAGCCTGACGACGAGCCCAGCGAACCCCGGAACCGCAGATAGTCCGAGGGGGTCATGGTCGAAAGGATGTCCCAGCTGTGGGTCATCACCGCCTGGATGCGCGAGACCCGAGCCAGGCTCTTGTAGGCCGGGACAAGGTCGCCGGCGCGAACCAGCTGCTGGGCCAGGGCTGTCTCGTGCAGGATCTGCTTCAGCCACAGTTCCTTGGTCTGATGGATGACGACGAACAGCATTTCGTCGTGCTGGTCCGACAGCGGATGCTGGGTCGAGAGCAGGTCGTCCAACGCCAGATAGCCGGCGTAGGTGATGTCGCTGGATTGGGTCATGCGCCGCTATCGCCCGCGG
>NCED01000085.1 GCA_002280485.1 Caulobacterales bacterium 32-69-10 | reverse complement strand
AGAACCAGCCGCGCGCGCGGGCGACGCCATGGGGCAGTTGCGGGCATAGTCAGTTTCCTCCGTCCGGCTGCAACCGCCGGGTCTTTTGGATTATGGGGTCAGCGCCCGGTCATGAGGCGACGCCGAGGTTCTGCTGGTCGATGACGGCCGGCTCCAGGGGCGGTCGGCGGCGCGCCCGCCGGTCGAGGAACAGCACCAGGATTCCGCCCATGGTGCACAGGCCGACCAGGGGCATCAGCCCCATCACCAGGCTGCCCGTGCTCTCGCGCACCGTTCCCACCGCCGCCACCATGCCGGCGGCGATCAGGTTGGAGGTGCCGTTGATGGCGGCGATGCCGGCGGCCGCGGTGGTCGGCGACAGCACCTGCCCCGAGAAGGCCCAGAACGGTCCCTTGAACGAGGAATAGGCCAGCATGATCACGCTGAGCAGGACGACGGTCACGACCAGAGATCCCCCCGCGAACAGCACGCCGACGAAACCGAGCGCCACCGCGAACAGGGGCAAGGCGGTATGCCAGCGCCGCTCGCCCGTCCGGTCCGAGCTGATCGACCAGAACATCATCAGGGCGGCCGCGATCCCGTAGGGAATGGCGTTGATGATCCCGGCCTGGAAGTTGGACATGCCGAAGGCCTTGAGCAGCTGCGGCTGCCAGACGCCCAGGGCGGCGACGGTGGACGACGCCCCCGAGCAGACCAGGATCAGGGCCCAGACGTACGGGTTGCGCAGCAGCCGGCCCAGCGGCATGTGGCCGACCGCATGGTCCTTCGGCAGCTCCGACTGCAGCCGCTCGGCCAGCCAGGCCCGCTCCTCGTCGTTCAGCCACGAGGCGGTCTGCGGCCGGTCGGTGAGCACCCAGAAGCAGGCGAAGCCGAGCATGATGGTGGGGATGCCCTCGCCCACGAAGACCCATTGCCAGCCGGTCAGGCCCAGGACGCCGTCGGCCAGCATCAGCGAGGCGGTGATGGGCGAGCCGATGAAGCTCGACAGGGCGTTGGCGATCGAGAAGACGGTGATCATCTGGGCCCGGTAGCGGACCGGGTACCAGTAGGTCAGGTAGAGGATGATGCCCGGGAAAAAGCCGGCTTCCGCCGCGCCGAGCAGGAAGCGCAGGAAATAGAACGACAGGGGGCCGCGGGTCAGGGCCATCAGCACGACGGCGATGCCCCAGGTGACCATGATGCGCCCCATCCAGCGGCGGGCGCCGAACTTCTGCATGGCGAGGTTGGACGGCACCTCGAACAGGAAATAGGCGACGAAGAACAGGCTGCCGCCGAGGCCGTAGGCCGCCGTGGACAACCCGACGTCGGCGTTCATCTGCAGCGCCGCCACACCGATGTTGGTGCGGTCCAGCATGGAGAAGAAATAGCAGAGCATCAGGAACGGGATGAGCCGGATGGTGATCTTCCGGATCGTCGCCTTCTCGATGGCGGTCTTTTCCATCACGCCCTGGCCTCCCAGATCGGCCTGTCCCTGGTTTTAACCGCGCGCCATTCGGGGGCGCGCCGCTTGGGATTCAACTTTGTCAGACAACCTGTATAAACCCGCGAAGGCTGGCAAGCCCTCCGGCGGCTCCCGCCGGGGATTTCTCGACTTTGACCGTGCTAGACGAAACACAGTGCGCCCGAGCTGGGCGTCGATGAGGCCCTTCCATGACGTCGATTGAACACCGCGCCTTCACGGGCGAAACCCTTGGCCGCTTCGTCGCGGAGTCGTCCTGGGAGGACATCGGCCCCGACCTGCGCCACCAGGCCAAGCGGTCGCTGCTCAATTACGTCGGCGGCGCCTTGGGTGTGACGTCCAGCCGGGTGGTCGATGCGGCGGGCAGAGTGGTCGCGCCCTTCTCCGGGCCGGACAGGACCACGGTGATCGGCCGGCCCGAGCGGCTGGACCTGATGGGCGCCTCCTTCGTCAACGCCATCGCGGCGAACCTGCTGGACTTCGACGACACCCACCCCAAGACGGTGGCTCACTTCACCTCGCCCGTCGCGCCCCCGCTGCTGGCCCTGGCCGAGCAGAGGGGCCTGTCCGGCGCCCAGGTGTTGCATGCCTTCATCCTCGGCTTCGAGGTCGAGAGCCGGCTGGGCAATTCGGTGCAGCCGGACCACTACAACCACGGCTGGCACATCACCTCGACCTGCGGGGTGTTCGGCTCGGCGGCGGGCTGCGCCAAGCTGCTGGGGTTGAGCGCCGAGCAGACCTGGACCGCCCTCGGCCTGGCCGCGAGCCAGTCGGCCGGGGTGATCGAGAACCTGACCACCGAGGCCAAGAACGTCAGCGTCGGCAATGCGGCCCGCAACGGCCTGCTCGCCGCCCTCCTGGCCCGCGAAGGGTTCACCGCCGCGGCCGCCGCCATCGAGGGCCCGTTCGGCTGGGCGCGGGTGATGGGCCAGGCGCCGGACCTGGAGGAGATCGTGGGCGGGCTCGGCGAGCGCTGGGAGCTGCCCAAGAACACCTACAAGCCCTATCCTGTCGGCATCGTCTTCCACGCGGTCATCGACGCGGCCCTGGAGCTGCGCCGGCGGCTGAACCTGACGGCCGCGGACGTCGCCTCGGTCGTGGTGCGCGGCGACCAGCTGATGCTGGATCGGGGCGAACGGCCGGTCCAGAACGAGCGCGACGCGCGGGTCAGCATCCACCATAGCGCGGCCCTGGGGCTCGCCGTCGGCAAGGCCGGGGTCCGCGAGCACACCGCGCCCGTGGTGTTCGACCCCGAGATCGTCGCCCTGCGCGGCAAGGTCCGCGCCGAACTCGCCTCCGACATGGCGCCGTGGAGCGCCAGCGTCACGGTCCAGACCGTGGACGGCCGCACCGAGAGCGTAACCGTCGAGCACGCCCGGGGCAGCGCCAAGGTTCCGATGAGCGACGCCGACCTGGAGGCGAAGTTCCGCGACAACGCCGCCCTGGGCGGCTCGGCCGACAAGGCCGACGCCCGCATCGCCGCCCTGTGGGCGATCGAGGAGACGGCGGATCTTGGACCGCTGCTGCGGTCCATGGGGGCTTAGGCCGCGATCAGGGGGCGAGCGGCGGGAACTTCTCGTGGCAGGCGTCGCAGGCGGCGTCGAGCTGCTCGCCGACCTTGCCGATCCCGTCGTAGTCCTTGCGCTCCGCCGCCGCCTTGCCTTCCAGCGCGAGCTTGGCCACGCCCTGGGCGTAGCGGTTCCATTCGGCCTGGGGCGCGCGGGCGTAGCCGGGCAGCATGAGGATATTGGTCGCCTGCGCCACCGTCGCCGCGCCGTTCTCGACCTCTTTCCACCGCTCGTCGGTCGTCGGCCGCAGGTCATGGGGCCCCTTTTCGTCGACGACGACGCCCCAGCCGCCCCAGAACTGATAGGCGGCCGGCTCCATGACGTGGATCATCACCTCGTCCATCGGCATCGTGGTGTCATAGATCGGCGCGGCCGCAGCCTCCACCGGGGTGGCCGGCTGCTGGCTGCAACCGCCGGCGGCGGCGAGGGCGAGCCCGGCGGCCAGGACCATCCGGTTCAGCTTGCCTCGGATCCCGGCGTCCACCGTCGTGCCCCCGAAGCGGGTGTTGGTCTGGGCGTTCATGAGGTCCTGGGACAGTTGCAAGCCGGTGAGAGCGCCGCCGGCCACGTTGGATCGGCTAAATTGTAGAGCTTCTCAAGCGCCTTGCCATCCTCGACCAATGGGTAACGCCGGGCGCCGTCCGAGGCCCAGGCTCCGGACGGCGCTCAATCACTGGATCGGCAGGACCTGCGACGATGCGGCGAGGCTCGCCGCAAATCCAGCCGGGCGAACGCTCAGGCCAAAACTACTGACGCACCTTCATCGACTTGCCGTCGGGCGTGGTGACGTCCTGGTACAGGCCGCCGTTGGTCCCGCTGCGCCACGGGTTGTACTTGATCTTCACCTGGTCGCCCACCTTGACGAAGTTGCGGCTGTAGCCCCGGTCGATCATCGTCGTCGGCGCTGGATACTCGAAGATATATTCGCCGGCCGTAGCGCCCGAGCCGGCGACCACGATCCGCATTTCCGGGTGGGGATTGGCCCAGCGCCACGTCTTCACCGTGCCCGTGACCGTCATCTCCTTGGTCCGGTCGAAGGCGCCGGCCGAGTGATGGGCGAACGCGGGTGTGGCGGCGACGGCCGCCACGGCCGCGGCGCACAGAAGTGCTCTACGCGATTGGAACGCCATATTACCTACTCCTATCTACCGGCCGAGGCCGGTGTGCTTGGTGACAGCAGCCCCGCCTACTGGGGGGCGCCGGTGCCGGAGGATCCCATGAACAGCTTCTTGCCGTCGGGGAAGGTCACGTCGCGGCCGTTGGCCTTGCAGACCGGGGCGCAGCTCTTGTCCTTGGCCTGGTAGCCGCGGACGACGATGTCGGTGCCGACCTTGAGCGAGTTGCGTGGACCCAGGCGTGGGGATTGATCCACTCGACCTTGGTGACCTTGCCGCGCAGCAGCACCGGGGCGTTGCCGTCGAACTCGGCGGCGAAGGCATGGTGAGCCTGGGCCTGGTGAATGCCGACGGCGCCGGCGGCGAGGACGGCGGCGCCAAGCGCGGCCGAGATGACAGAGCGACGATATTTCATGGTGAGCCTCCAGTTCTGTTCTTCTTTTATGTTGGGTGACCTGACCCCATGATGAACGGCGGGGACCTGCGACCTATTGCGCCTACCCGAACGCGATCCAGCGCCCGGCGGCGGCGACCACGACCCAGACGAGGATCGAGGCGTAGCCGATGGCCTGGGTGAGCGGCGAAGCGCCGCCTCCGGACCGGGAGCGGAAGAGTTGGAACCCGGCGAAACCCAGGATCCAGGCCGCGAACACCACGGCGAAGGCCTTGTTGGCGGCGGCCGCCTCGGCGTACTGGTCCTGGTGGACCACGAAGTGCGTGCCGACGGTCTGGGCTACGATCAACACGATGAGCCCGGCGAGATAGGCCCAGCGCATCCGGCCCGGGACGACGAAGAGGACCAGCAGCCCCGCCCAGGAAATCGGGTGCCACATCCCCGGGCTGATCCCCAGGGTGGTGGAGAAGACGAACACCCCGAGCAGCAGTATGGCCATGCCGACCAGCCACCACGCCTTGGCGGTCCGGCCCACGGCCCCGTCCGCGCGGGCGACCGGGCCGCTGACGCCGTAGGTGAAGATGATCCCGGCCGCGAGGGCCAGCATCTTCACGGTGAAGGCGGAGTCGTTGTAGATGCGCCGCCCGTCCGGCATCGCCATCAGGACGCCGGTGAACAGCACCCCGATCAGCCCGACGTTGATCCAGGCCTTCAGGTTGCGGTGAATCTCGGAAGGCGGCTCGTCGGTGATCCCGACTCCGATCAGCCTCAGGTTCAGAAGCAGGCTGGTCCCGCCGAGGATGGCCATGGACGCCAGGTGCGCCGCCTCCCAGGCCGAGAACCACGCCTTGATGAAGTTCGCGGGCCCGCTGGCGCCGACGGCGTCGACGAAGGGGGCCAGGCCGGGGAAGATGTCAGCCGGGGTCATTGGGCCACCGCCTTCAGGTCGACGGCGCCGTAGTCGGTGACCGAACACTCCTGCACGACATTGATCCAGTGCGGGATCGGCTTGCCGCACTCCAGCCATTCGAAGGCGATGAAGCGGCCGAGGAAGATCACGCACAGCCAGGCGGTCAGCGACACCGCCGCCGAGGCCCGCGCCGCGGCCGGAGGCTTGGCCAGGGCGTTCCAGGCGCCGATGTTGCGCTGAACCCTGTAATGGAACAGCACGATATTGATCAAAGCGATCAGGATGAAGACCATCTTCGCCCGAAACCAGAAATTGTGGTAATAGGGAACCGGCTTCGAGAAGAACAGCGCAAGGCCCGTTACGACGATGATGGCGAAACCCGCCACCGTCAGGGGCAGCACCCGGTCGCTCAGCACCGAGACGGGGGTCCGACGGAAGGCCACGCCGAGCAGACGCAGGTCGACCACGAAGATGGTGCCCGCGAACAGCATCAGCGACAGCACGTGCGTCGCCTCCAGCAGGCCCCAGAAATTCGGGGCGCTCTGCAAAGCCTCGCTCCACGACGGGGTCACCCCGTCGGCGCTCCTGCCCAGCTCCTGCAGCCAGACCAGAAAATTGTGTAGCACCCCACCCCCTATGTGTTTCTCACCGATCCCGGCGGCCAGCCCTGTAGGAGCCGACCGCCCGGTTTTACTCAACCTAGACTATTGACGGACGCCCTACATCACCATGCGCACGCGCCCCCACCTTGGCGCGCCCCGC
>NCED01000152.1 GCA_002280485.1 Caulobacterales bacterium 32-69-10 | reverse complement strand
AGTTCGACGTCTTCTCCCTGGGGGCGGACGGCAAGGAAGGGGGCGAGGGCAATGACGCGGACCTCGGCAACTGGCAGGGCTAGGCTTCAGCGTCGCCGTTCTGGATTCACCCTCGTCGAGCTGATGGTCACGGTGGCCGTCATAGGATTGGCGGCGGGGGCGGTGGCCCTGTCCTTGCCTGACCCTCGACCCGCCGTGGGCCTGGAGGCGGAGCAGTTCGCCGCCCGACTGTCGCGCGCCCGCGAGGAGGCGATCCTGACCAATCGTCCGGTGGCGGCCGATGCGGACACGGCCGGCTACGGCTTTTCCAGTTTCGACGGCGCCGTCTGGACGCCGCTGAACGGCGTCTTCATCGCCCGCACCTGGGGCGAGGGCGTCGCCGCGCCGGCGGATCCCGTGCGCATCGTCTTCGATCCCACCGGCGTGGCCGACCCGGCGCGCGTCCGCCTGACCCGCGACAACCAGTCCCGCATCGTCACGGTCGATGGCGCGGGCGAGGTGTCGATCCATGGTTGATTTCGCCCCAGCGTGGCGCCGCCGCCCGGCGAGCGGCAGGGCTCAAAACGCCCGCGCCGGGTTTACGTTGATCGAAATGCTGGTGGCCCTGGCGGTGTTCGCCCTGGCGGCCATGGCCCTGTTGAACCTGTCGGGCGAGAGCACCCGTTCCGCCGTGCGCGTCGAGGCGCGCACCCTGGGCGGTCTGGTGGCCGAGAATGTTGCAGCCGAGGCCATGATCGCGCCCAGCCTGCCGGTCGGAGAGGTCAGCGGCGAAACCCAGATGGCCGGCCGCGTCTGGCGCTGGCGTCGCGTCGTCACCGGGACGGAAGTCGCCGGCATGGGCCGGATCGACGTGCGGGTCTTCACTGACGAGGGCCAGGTGGCGGACCGCGTCCTGTTCCGGGCGGCCGGGGCATGAGGCCGTCGGGCACGAAGCCGCGGGATCGGCGGGCGGGGTTCACCCTGGTCGAGGTCCTGGTCTCGCTGGCCATCTTCGCCCTGTTGGCCGGGGCCGGCGCCCTGGTGCTGAGCCAGACCATCGAC
>NCED01000151.1 GCA_002280485.1 Caulobacterales bacterium 32-69-10 | reverse complement strand
CGTGCAGGAGCTGTCCAACCGGATGGCCGTGCGCGGCGTCGACATCATCAAGTTCCTGATGAAACAGGGCCTGATGATGAAGATCAACGACGTGATCGATTCCGACACCGCCGAACTGGTGGCCGAAGAGTTCGGCATGGCGGTCAAGCGCGTCTCGGAATCCGACATCGAGTTCGGCTTCCTGGGGGATGCGGACGACGCCGAAGCGGACGATGTCCGGGCGCCGGTCGTGGCCATCATGGGCCACGTCGACCACGGCAAAACCTCGCTGCTGGACGCCCTGCGCACCACCGACGTCGCCGGCGGCGAAGCCGGCGGCATCACCCAGCACATCGGCGCCTATCAGGTGCGTCTGGAAGACGGCCAGAAGGTCACCTTCCTGGACACCCCGGGCCACGCCGCCTTCTCGGCCATGCGGGCGCGCGGCGCCAATGTGACCGACATCGTGGTTCTGGTCGTGGCCGCCGACGACGGCGTCATGCCGCAGACGATCGAAGCCATCCAGCACGCCAAGGCCGCCAATGCGCCCCTGATCGTGGCCGTCAACAAGATGGACAAGCCCGGCGCGACTTCGCAGAAGGTCGTCAACGAACTGCTGCAGCACGAAGTCATCGCCGAAAGCCTGGGCGGCGAGACCCAGATCATCGAGGTCTCAGCCAAGGAGCGGATGAACCTCGACGGCCTGCTTGGAGCCATCCTGGTCCAGGCCGAGGTCATGGACCTGCGCGCCAGCGCCGATCGTTCGGCCGAGGGCGTGGTCATCGAGGCCAAGCTGGACAAGGGACGTGGCCCGGTCGGCACCGTCCTGGTCAAGCGCGGCACGCTGAAGCGCGGCGACATCGTCGTGGCCGGCGGGTCGTGGGGCAAGGTTCGCGCCCTGCTGAACGAGCGCAACGAGCAACTGACCGACGCCGGTCCCTCCGTCCCCGTCGAGATCCTCGGCCTGGACGAGGCCCCGTCTCCGGGCGACGTCTTCGCCGTGGTGGAATCCGAAGCCCGCGCTCGCGAGCTGACCGAATACCGTCAGCGGGTGAAGCGCGAA
>NCED01000084.1 GCA_002280485.1 Caulobacterales bacterium 32-69-10 | reverse complement strand
GTGAAGGAGACGGTCGACGACGCCAAGGACGCGGTGAAGGACGCCACGAACTGATCAAAATTGCCGTCATCCCCCGGCTTGTCCGGGGGACCCACGCGACGCTGGCCATCCGACATGTCGCTTGGGTCGCCGGGACGAGCCCGGCGATGACGAAGTTTGTGGGCTCGCCTCATCTCAGCATCTTTCCCGCCCGCGGAACGTTCAGGACGCAGCCCTTAACAAAGGAGGCCGTAATGAAGGCCCTTCTCGCCGCCGCCCTGTGCACCGCATCCCTGATCGCCGCTCCCGCCCTGGCGCAGGATGGCGGCGCCGACCCCCGCGCGCCGGACGCCTATGCCGGCGTGTCCAAGGACGGCTTCTACGCCGTGATGCAGCAGCTCGACGCCGCCGAGCGCCAGGTGCGCCGCGACCCCCGGGCCATGCGCGAAATCCGCTCGATGCGCGCCTTCGCCAACCAGCAGCAGGCCCGCCATGGCGAGATCCGCGACTGGGACCGCGAGGCGATCAACACCCGCCTCGCCCGCATCCTGCCGTCCGAGCGGATGACCGCGGCGCCGGCGCGGTAGACTCTTAAGCTCCTCCCCTGCGCTCTTCGGCGCGGGGGAGGGGGACCACCGAAGGTGGTGGAGGGGGCAGCTGGGTGCGACGCTGGCTAGGTCGCGCTCCCGAAGCCCCCATCCCCCGGCTGCGCCGGGTACTTCCCCCGCGCCGAAGAGCGCAGGGGAAGAGCCTGAAGCCGGCGCCGGAGCGGGCCGAGCTTCCCGGCGGGGCCGTGCTGGTCAAGGACGGCTTCTCCAACGTCTTCGTGCTGCCGACCGGGCCGCGGACGGTCGCGCTGATCGACTGCGGCATGGACCCCGAGGCCAAGGCCGTCGAGGCGGCCCTGAAGGCCCAGGGCCTGGGCCCCGACGCGGTCGAGGCGGTGTTCATCACCCACGGCCACGGCGACCACACCGGCGGCTGCAAGGCTTTTCCGCGGGCGCGGATCATGGCGCTGGCGGCGGAGGTCGGGATGATCGAGGGCACGGCCTCGGCCAAGAGCCCGATGACCGGCTTCTCGGCGCCCAAGCCCAAGCCGACGGGGCTGAAGGTGGCGCGGGCCCTGGCCGACGGGCAGGTCGTCGACCTCGGCGTCCTGAGCATCAAGGCTTTCGCCGTTCCGGGCCACACCCCGGGCAGCGCGGCCTATGCGGCGGGCGGCGTGCTGTACCTCGGCGACGCCGCCAGCGTCACCGACGATGACCGGCTGCGGAGCGCCGCCTGGATCTTCTCCACCGACAGCGGGCAGGCCGAGCGGTCGCTGAGGGCCCTGGCCGGGCGGATCGCCGGCGAGAGCCCGGCGGTGCAGACCATCGCGCCGTCGCACTCGGCCACGGCGCCGGCGGCGGTGCTGGCGGCCTACGCCGCCGACTAGGTCCAGCCGCAGGCCTCGCCCTTGGTCTGGCCGGTCAGCCAGGCGTCGAGGGGCTGGAAGTACTCCAATATGCCCTGGGCGCTGATCTGCCGCTCGCCGGTGAAGGCCTCCAGCGCCTCGGGCCAGGGCTTGGACTGGCCGAGCTTCAGCATGGCCTCGAACTTGGCGCCCACCTCCTTGTTTCCGTACACGGAGCATCGGTTCAGCGGCCCGGTCCAGCCGGCCTGGCGGCAGGCGGCGCGGTAGAACTGGAACTGGTAGATCCGGGCCAGGAAGTAGCGCGTGTAGGGGGTGTTGTTCGGCACGTGGAACTTGGCCCCGGGGTCGAAGGCGTCGGCTGGGCGCGGTCCCGGCGGGGCCAGCCCCTGGTACTCCTTCACCAGCGACCACCAGGCGTCGTTGTACTGGGCCGGCTGGGTCTGGCCCGAGAAGACCTGCCAGCGCCATTTGTCGACCAGCAGGCCGAACGGCAGGAAGGCGATGGAATCCATCGCCCGGCGCAGCAGCAGCGGGATGTCGGCCTCGGGGCCGGGGACTCGGTCGATCAGGCCGAGCTGCTGCAGGTAGGTGGGGGTCAGGGCGTTCAGCCCCGCGAAGTCGCCGATCGCCTCGTGGAAGCCGTCGTTGGCGCCCGACTGGAACAGCAGCGGCTGGCCGGCGTAGGCGCGCTGGTAGAAGTTGTGGCCGAGTTCGTGGTGGACGGTGAAGAAGTCCTCGTCGTTGACCCGGGTGCACATCTTGATGCGCACGTCGTCCTTGTTGTCGATGTCCCAGGCCGAGGCGTGGCAGACCACCTCGCGGTCCCGCGGCCGGGTGATCATCGAACGCTTCCAGAAGGTGTCGGGCAGGGGCGCGAAGCCCATCGAGACGTAGAAGTTCTCGCCCGTCTTCACCATCTTCTCGGCGTCGAACTTCTGGGCGACGAGGCGTTCGGTGAGGTCGTAACCGAGGGGCGCGCCGTCCTTGGGCGCCACCACGTCGTAGATCGAGCCCCACTCCTGGGCCCACATGTTGCCGAGCAGGTCGGCGCGGATCGGGCCGGTGCGGGCCTGCACCCCGGCCCCGTATTTCTCGTTCAGCCGCATGCGCGTGTAGCAGTGCAGCTTGGCGTAGAACGGCCGCATCTCGCCCCACAGCCGGTCGGTGAGGGCGGCGAAGGCGGTCGGCTCCATGTCGTACCAGGACCGCCACAGGGCGCCGGTGTCGAGATAGCCGAGCTCGCGCGAGCCCTCGTTGGCCAGGCCGACCATCTCGGCATAGAGCGGCCGCATCGGCGGCGACACCTTGCGCCAGCCCTCCCACACCGCCTTGATCTCGGCCGGGTCGCGGGAGGTGCGCAGCAGGTCCTCCAGGTCGTCCAGGGCCAGGGTCTTGCCCTTCCACTCGAACTTGCCGGTCGAATAGAGGGTGTCGAGCTCAGTCTGCAGGTCGGCCAGCCGCTGCGAAGCCCCGGCGCGGGTCGGGGCGGGCAGGACGATGGCCTGTTTCAGGAGGTAGAGCTTGCGCCGGGTCGCCGGGTCGAGGGCGACCTGGTCGAAGCGGGCGGCCTCCTTGGCGAAGCGGACGGTGGCGTCGGTCACCTCCGCGCTGGCCTTGGCGGCCAGCCAGTTGGTGTCCTCGTTGATGTAGGTCGCCTGCACCCATGACGCCCGGGCCGAATACTGGCTGAGCACGGCCAGCTCCTTCTCGGCGCGCTCGACGAAGGCGCGGGCCGCCGCCGGGGTCGGGGCAGGGGCCTTTCGCGCGGGCGCCGCCTCTCTTGCTTGCACAGAGGGGGCGGCGGAGCCGAGCGCCAGGACGGCGGCGGTGGCGAGCAGCAGACGGCGCATGGACGGACCTCCGGGGACGCCCCGATGGGACGGCCCGCGGCCGGCGGCGTCAAGCGCCGCGGCGAGGCATCGTCTTGGCGCGCGTTCGAGCGGCGAAACCGCTCGCACTTTCGCCTGACGCGCTTAGTGCAGGGCGGTCGAGACCATGCCGAGCGAAACGGCCGCGCGGGCCGGCCCCGAGGGCAGGACGTGACCGCCGGCGCTCAGGACCCTGGCCACGACCTGCAACGCGAAGATCAGGTGCTCGGACGGCTCCTGGCCGGTCAGCCCGCTGATCTGGGCCCGCAACTCGGCCTCGTCTCCCCCGAGCGAACGCTGGGCGGCGGAGACCACGGCGACCATGGCCTGCTCGTCGGCGCTGACGCAGGCGCAGCCGGGGATGTGCACCACCAGGCGCCGCCGCGCCGTCACCCCGATGGTCATCACCACGGCCTGATAGGCCGCCAGGGCCTGCGGTCCCGCGTCGCCGCAGATCCGCGAGAAGGTCTGCATCAGCAACGGACAGTCCTCGTGGCCGAGGCAGATCGCGCGCAGGGCCCAGATCAGCATGTGCTCGGGCCGGGACAGCTCATAGACGCGAGGGGGGCTGTGGCGGTCTGCGTCCATGGGGTTCTCCTTGATAGCCGGGCCATAATATGCGAATAGTTCTCAATCGCAATGAGGAAGCGGAGATGGCTTCGACCCCGCCCGAACTGACGCTGGAAGAGATGCTGGCCGACCCGATCGTCCGGCTGGTCATGCTCAGCGACGGCGTCCGCGCCGAGGAGGTGCGGGCGGTGATGGAGGAGGCCAGTCGGCGGCGGGCGCGGGCGCGCGCCGCGTAAGGTTTAGAAAAGTCTGTCATCCCGGAAAGCCGCAGGGCTTATCCGGGACCCAGGGGGACCGGGTGGTGCGTGCGGCCCCTGGGTCCCGGCTCAAGGCCGGGATGACAGCTTATGGGCGCCCCCTACAGCTTCAGCGCCAGCGACAGGCTGACGTTGCGGCCCGGCTGGCTATAGGCCTGCCGGCCGACGGCGTTGGAGGCCAGGCCGCGGGCGTCGCTCCACCAGTAGTAGGTCTGGTCGGTGATGTTGAAGACGCCGGCGCGCAGGGTGGCGGCGGGGGTCACGTTCCAGAACACGGTGGCGTCGAAGACCGCGAAGTCCGCCGGCAGGAAGCAGCTCGGGGTGCAGGCGATGCCGGCGCGGCCGGCGGACTTGGCCGCCGAATAGACCGCGAAGACCTGACCGCCGAACCGCCCCGCCCGTTCGCGCCAGCCGAGGCCCAAGGAGGCCTTGAACGGTTCGATGGTGGCGAGCGCGCTCTTCACCCCGTTGGTGGTCGAGTTCCCCCGGGTGGCTGAGGCCGCGCCGGTGAGGGTGAAGCCGCCGCCCAGCCCGACCTGGGCCCGGGCCTCGACGCCGCTGATGCGCACCGCCGCCCGGTTGACGAACTGGTAGACCGCCGGATTGGCCGGGGTGAACGACCCCGAGACCTGCACCTGGTCGATGAAGTCCCGGTACTTGCCGGTGAAGGCCGCGCCGCTGACCGACCAGCCCGGGCCGTGCAGCCGCACCCCGCCCTCGACGGTGCGGCTGGTCTCCGGCTTCAGGTCCGGGTTCGACACCGACCGATAGTTGGAGACCGGGTTGGAGAAGCCGTTGTTGACCTGCGACGGGCTGGGGGCCTTGAAGCCCGCCGCCGCATTGGCGAACAGGGTGACGAGGCCGGAGGCCCGGAACACCGCCCCGAACTTGGGGGTCAGGCGCGAATCGCTCTGGCCCGCCGGGACGCTGGCGGTGAACAGGGGATCGGCCTTGGGACTGAGCTTGTAGTAGTCGAGGCGCAGGGCGGGATAGAGCGACAGCTTGCCCGCCGCCGTGGTGATCTCGTCCTGAATGAAGGCGCCGGCCAGGGTACCCGGTTGGTGAAGAGGGCGTCGCGGACACGGTCGGCGGCGGTGTTGCGGTCCTCGGCCGAGTACTGCCGGGTGCGGCTGTCCTGGTAGAAGACGGTGGTGTGGGCGGCGGAGATCAGGCCGCCGCCGTCCTGGTAGCGGTGGTCGAGGCTGACCCGGTTGCGCTTCAGGGTGTCGAAGGCGGTCAGGCCCAGGGTGCTGGTCGCCGCCAGCGGGGGCAGGGCGACGGCGCTGAGCACCACCCAGTCGGTGTCGCTGTCGAGGTGGTCCCAGGTCAGCCGCAGGCGGTTATGGGCGTCGGGGGCGTAGACCAGCTTGCCGAGGAAGGCGTTGGAGGCGTTGTCCTCCGGGTTGGCGGTGGTGCGGGTGATGTTGGGCGCGTCGTTGTCGCCGCCGGTCTTCTGGCCTTCGCCGTCCCTGCGGGTATAGGCGAGCATGGCCTCCCACGACCCCGACCGCCCGGCCAGGACAGCGCTCTTGGACCAGCTTTCGTCGGCGGAAGCGTAGCCGACCCTGGCGCGGGCGGCCCAATTCCGTCCCGGCGCGAGCAGGTCCGACGGGTCCTTGGTGATGAAGCTGACCGAGCCGGCGACGCCGTCGCTGCCATAGAGGGCCGAGGCCGGGCCGCGCACGATCTCCACAGACTTGAGCACGTCGAGGTCGACATAGTCGCCGCGGCCGACCGACTGGGCGCCGAAGCTGTAGGCGTCGGGGATGCGCACCCCGTCGACCTGGATCAGCACCCGGTTGCCCTCCAGGCCGCGGATGTTGAAGCCGCTGGCGCCGTCGCGGCCCGTGGAGGCCCCGGCGGCGGTGAAGCGCGACGGGCTGGACCGGACGGCCACGCCCGGCTCGAACCGCACCAGATCCTTGATGTCGACGACCAGGTTCTCCTCGATCGTCGCGGCGGTGATGACGCTGACCGTGGCCGGAACGTCGTCGGCCTTCTTCTCGGTGCGGGTGACGCTGACGGTGAGGGGGTCCAGGGCGCTGACGGTCCCGGTCTCCCCGGTCTCCGGCGCGGAGGCGGCGTTGGCCTGTCCAGCCATGGCGGCGACGAGGGCCAGGAGCGAGACCGCGGCGAGGCGGCGATGAATGAGCGGCATGGATGTCCCCGACCAGCTATTGCGAACGCTTCGCATTAGCGCTGATGGGGCCGGTTAAGGCCGAGCTTCAGGGGAGTCAAGAAAACTGCGATTGATTCTCAGAATCATTAGCGATAGAGCGTCAGCGACCCTGAGCCCAAGGACCCGGCCCATGTCGATCGCCGCCCGCCTGCTGGCCTGCGCGCTGCTGCTGCTCCCGGCGGCGGCGGCGGCCCACGCGCCCTATCTGCTGCCCAATGTCTTCGACCTGACCACCCGCGACCACGTGACGGTCACGGCCTCGTTCACCGAGGTGTTCTTCGAGTCGGAGGTGGTGATGAAGTCCGACGCCTACGCCGTGGTCGACCCGCGCGGCCGGCGGACCCTGCTGACCCCGACCTACCTGTCGGACGTGGCCGTGTTCGAGGCGCCGATCCCGACCCCCGGGACCTACCGCATCACCACCGGCGCCCGGGTCGGCCGCGTCGCCAAGGCCTATTTCGCGGGCGGCAAGTGGGCGTTCCTGGAGGAGCCGGGCGATCCGGTTCCCGCCGGCGCGACCCTGGTCGACATGCAGAGCCTGACCACCGCCGACGTCTATGTCAGCCGCGGCGCCCCCGACGAAGCCGCCCTGGCGCCGACCGGCAAGGGGCTGGAGTTCAGGGCGATCACCCACCCTAGCAGCATCTTCATCGGCCAGGACGCGGTGTTCGAGGCCCTGTTCGAGGGCAAGCCCGTGCCGAACCTGGCGGTGGAGATCAGCCGCGGCGACGGCCGCTTCGGCGACGGCAAGCCGCCGGCCCAGACGACGACCGGCGCGGACGGCCGCTTCACCGTCAGGCCGGCCCGGCCCGGCCTGTTCCACATCATGAGTCGCTATCGGGTCCCGCCGACCCCTGAGGTGGCGGCCGCCCGCAGCTTCACCTACGCCCTGACCTTCGAGGCCACAGAATGAGACCGCAACCGATCCTCGCCGCCGTACTGGTGACGTTCGTCGCCGGCGCCGCCCTGGCTGCGTCCCACAGCCGCGACACCTTCATCGCCGAGGAGGATTCCAACGGCGACGGCAAGGTCGGCAAGGACGAGTACGCCGCCGGCCGCGCCCGCCAGTTCAGGGCCATCGACGCCAGCGGCGACGGCACGATCAGCCAGGGCGAATATATGCAGGAGTTCCGGGCGCGCCTGGACGGCGGCAAGGTCTCGCCCCTGCCGGTCAGCGCCGACCTGCACCGCCGCCAGATGTCTCAGACCGCCATCCGCTTCAGGGTGCTCGATTCCAACGACGACAAGGCCATCACGCCGGCGGAGTTCGACTATTCGGGCTGGACCATGTTCATCCACCACGACACCGACAAGGATGGCGAGGTCTCGAAGGCCGACCCGGTCAAGCCCGAGGCCAGCAACTAGCGCCCGACGCCGGCGCCGACATAGACCCCGCCGCCGCCGGACGCGGCGCGCTGCTCCGCGTCATGGCTACAGGCGGCGACGGTCAGGCATACCGACAGGGCGCACAGGGTGATGAGGGGGATCTTCTTGAGGAAGGGGGCCATCTGCGCTCGCTCGAAAAGGGTCGCTGCCGAAACGGCGGGCGGGGCGGGCGGTTCCTGACGCCTAGGTGGCGGTGCGCTGCACGGCGCCGCCCCGGCGGGCGCGCAGGTAGAATTTCTCGTTGAAGGTCAGTCCGTTCTTGATCACGTACTTGACCAGGGCCTCGTAGGTGTACTGCCCCTCGGACATGATCACATTGTCGCCGGTGGCCGTGAGCAGGCCCGCGGGGACACAGCCGGTAGTCGTCGCGCCGCCGCAGTTTGGCACGGTGGCGCCGTTCGCCAGCTTCGCCAGCCCCGTGGCCTGCCCAGCCGGCGTTTCGCTCCAGTCGACGATGGACAGGCCCTGGGCGTTGCGGGTGACGCTGGTCACCCGCAGCTTCAGGGGGGTGGTGGGAAACGGGCTGAGGATGACGGTGGCGGCCCGGAAGATTCCCACGATGCCGGTGTCGGTGACCTTGTCGGCCTGGGCCACGAGGTCGCCGACCGCGGAGGCCGCGTGGCTGACCCGGCGCTGCACGGTCATGCCCTGCGAGAGCTCCGCCAGGCCCATGAAGGTGGTGATCAGCACCGGGGCGATGAGGGCGAATTCGACCGCCGACACGCCGCGCCGGTCGCGCCGCCAAGCCTCCAGGAAGGGCAGAAATGGGAGGAAGGGGACACGGCCTCGCATCAGAACGGCTCGTTTCGGAAGGTGGCCGCCGCGATGATCTGCTTCGACTTTTTCCCGCTGTCGGCGTCGGTGAACTCCTGCAGCCCGCCCATCGGCAGGAACGGCGTAATCTGGGTCCAGGTGTAGAACGATCTCACCAGCACGATCTCGCCCGCCGCCCCAAGCTCGAATTTCAGCTTGGTGGGGTCGAAGGTTCCGCCCGAGGAATTGAGGTCCGACACCGGCGGATTGCTGAACTCGCTGAAGGTCCGCACGTCGATTTTAAGGTTGGTGTTGCACTGCGACTGCATCCAGCCCAGCTGGTCGCAGATGGATTTGCGGAAGGTCGCCACGGTGGCCGTGCCGCCCTTCTGCAGGCTTCCGGTGCGCACCTCCCGGGCCGCCTGGGTGGTGGCGTTCTCCAGGGTGGAGGTCATCAGGAACACGAGCCCCAGCTCGATGATCGCGAACAGCATGAACAGCAGCGGCGCCACGACCAGGGCGAACTCGACCGCCATGGCGCCCGAGCGGTCGGCCGTGAAGCGGCGCAGCCGCGTTCGAACCTGGGGTTTGTCGTGCTCGGCCATCATCGCGATACTAGCCGAGGCTTCCTAAGCAACAGTTAGGGCCGCCCGATTACGGCGTGCCGCCGCCGCCCAGGGCCGAACCCAGGGCGCCGGCCACGCCGCCGCCGGAGGGCGCCGCGCCGCCGCCGCCGCCGCCGCTGGGCCCGCCGCCCGCGCCCGAGCGCATGGCGGGCTGGCAGCTGGCCGCGCAGGCCATGTCGGTGCGTGCGGAGCCGCGGAAGACCGAGACCCGCCCCGCGTTGCCGGCGGTGACCACCACCTCGCTGGAGTAGACGTTGCGGCCGTCGCGATCGAGGGCGACGACGTTGGTCGTGCCGTAGCCGTTGCCCATCAGGTAGAAGGTGTGGCTGTCCACCACCCGCACGTCGGCGACGCCCGGGTTGGCGATGACCACCGAGCTGATCAGGCCGCCGACGTCCACCCGCACCGCCTGGTCGATCGGCACCGACACCACCTCGGCGGCCCGGGCGGGGGCGAGGAGGCCAGGGCCCGCGACAGCCGCGGCGGTCAGGGCGGCGAAGGCGAAACGGACGGCAGGACGCATGGGCGGGCGCATGGGCAATCCCTTTGAAGGCGGACGGCTGCCGCGCGAGCGCGCGGCGGCTGACGGCCAAACTGCGCGCGAATGGTCAACAAAGTCTCAAAGCCCGCCCCGGGTGCGGCTAAACGCCCGCAAAGCGCCGCGGCGAATGCACTAAATCGGCAAAAGAATGAGGGCTCATCTACTACAGATAGGCTTGTTAAGTCCTCACTAACCATAGTCAGTGCTGATATCGGCGGTGCTATTCATTCGACATTAACATGAAACAGGCCACATGGCGGCGTGTTCCGAGGTCAATCGAGCGGGGACGGCTCGGAGGCCGCGCCTTAATGAGGAGATCTAGAATGTCGAAGTTCGTTGCAC
>NCED01000150.1 GCA_002280485.1 Caulobacterales bacterium 32-69-10 | reverse complement strand
TCGCCACCCAGCGCCGTCGATTCCGCCCCTGTGACCGAGACCGTCCGCCTGTCGGGCGTGGGTTTCGGCTATGCGGACGCGCCCGACGTGCTGCGAGACATTAACCTCATTCTGACGCGAGGCTCTTTCCACTTCCTTACCGGGCCGTCCGGAGCCGGAAAGTCTTCGCTGTTGCGGCTTCTGACCCTGGCCGACCGGCCGACCGCGGGGACCATCCGTCTGTTCGGGGCCGATGTCTCGGACATCGACCGGCGCGACATTCCGGCCTTCCGCCGTCGCATGGGGGTGGTGTTCCAGGATTTCCGCCTGCTGGACCATCTGTCCGCCTTCGACAACGCCGCCCTGCCTCTGCGTCTGGCGGGCGGGCGCGAGGCCGACTACGCCGCCGATGTGGAAGAAATGCTGAAATGGGTCGGACTGGGCCGCCGGATGGACGCCCGCCCCCCGGCCCTGTCCGGCGGCGAGAAACAGCGGCTGGCCATTGCCCGCGCCGTCATCACCCGCCCCGGCCTGATCGTCGCCGACGAACCGACCGGCAGCGTGGACGCCGTCATGGCTGACAAGCTGTTGCGCCTGTTCCAGTCTCTGAACCGTCTGGGCGCCACCGTCCTGATCGCCAGCCACGACCAGGCCCTGGCCGAACGGTCGGGCGCTCAGGTGCTGAGGCTGGACCAGGGACGGCTCAGCAAGGCCGCGAGGGTCGCGGCATGATCCGGCTGTCCGACTTCCGCCTGTCAAAGGGACGGCCCGGCCTGCTGCCGCCCGCAGCCGCAGGCGAGCCCTGGCTGATGACCGTCATCGCCGTCCTGTGCTTCCTGGCCTGCCTGGCCGCCGTCGCCGCCTCGGCCGCCGACCGGGCCGCCCATGGCTGGGCGCGCCAGCTGGGGTCGGAGGCCACGGTTCAGGTCCGCCCCCGCGTCGGCGAGAGCGGCGACACCGCCGCCGCCCGTGCGGCCGAGACCCTGTCCGGCGTCGCCGGGGTCGAGGAGGCGGCGGCCCTGGACCGCAAGGCGGCCGAGGATCTGCTGCGGCCCTGGCTGGGCGACGCCGTC
>NCED01000018.1 GCA_002280485.1 Caulobacterales bacterium 32-69-10 | reverse complement strand
CTCCGGCGCCGGTCCCCGCGCCGCCTTCGCGCAGTCTCGCGCCGCCGATCGATATCCCGGCGCCGCCCCCGCCGCCCCCGCCGCCCCCGCCGCCGTCCCCCTCGTCGGACAGTGCGGAGGAGGCGGTGGTGACAGGCAGCCGCCTCGCGTCGCCGGCCGCGTCGGCGCGAGGAGAGGCCCGGATGGAGGCCGCCGCCGGCCCGACCTCGGCGGCGACGCGCGCCGCCCGGCTCCGGGCCGCCGCGGCCGGCGGCCGGACCGCCGAGCTTTCGGCTCTCCTGGCCCAGGGCGCGCCCGTTGATGCTTCCGAGGAAGACGGCCAGACCGCCCTGATGGCGGCCGTGCAGGCGAACCAGCCGGCCGCCGTCGCCCTTCTGCTTCGCCGGGGCGCCGATCCGGATTTGAAGGACCGGGCGGGGCGGTCCGCCAGGGACATGGCGGCGGCGGCCGGCGACCCGGAGCTGAACCGGGCGCTGGGCGTCGCGCCGTAAGCGCTATCCGCCGGCCGATGCGGCGGTGAAGACCGCGAGCTGGGCGGCGAAGGCGCGCTGGTAGGCGGGCCGCTGCTCGCCGCGGGCGATGTAGGCGGGCAGGTTGGGAAATTCCTCCAGCAGCCCCGAGCCGCCGAGCCGGCGCAGGACCGTCACCATCAGGAGGTCGCCGGCGCTGAAGCCGCCGTCCAGCCAGTCGGCCTCGCCGAGCCGGCGGGACAGGTCGCCCAGGCGGTGGCGGACCCGATCATCGAGGATGGGCGCCCGCGCCTCGTACCAGGGCTTGTCGCGCTCGCTGTAGCGGGGCTGTTCGCGCTCGACGATCGGCGGCTCCACCGTATTGAGGGCCGCGAACATCCAGGCGATGGCGCGGGCGCGGGCGTTCGGCTCGACGGGCAGAAGCCCCGGGTAGCGATCGGCGATGTGGAACACGATGGCGCCCGACTCGAAGACGGCGAGGCCATCCTCCTCATAGGTCGGGATCTGCCCGAAAGGATGCAGGACCCGGTGCGCCGGCGCCTTCAACTGGCCGAAGGTGACGAGACGGACCTCGTAGGGCTGGCCGACTTCCTCGAAGGCCCAGCGGACGCGCATGTCCCGCGCCATGCCTCGCCCGCGGTCGGGCGAGTTGGCGAAGGCGGTGATGGTGGGGGGCATCGGGCGACTCCGGCTTTGTGACGGTCCGAGGACGAATGGCCGGCGGACTTGCCGACAGACGGCCGGATTTTCCCGCGCGGGCCGCCCCGCTAACGGCGCAGGATCTTGGCCATCGCCTTTCCCTTGGCGAGCTCGTCGATGAGTTTGTCGAGGTAGCGGACCTCCCG
This sequence comes from Caulobacterales bacterium 32-69-10, assembly GCA_002280485.1. Next base: position 33,811 of record NCED01000018.1, on the reverse strand, counting down.
CATCAGCGGGTCGGCGATGTCTTCGACGCGCACGCCGCAGACCACGCCCTTGATCAGGGCCCGGGCGGGGTTGAGGGCGGGCGCCTGGGCGAAGAAGGTCTCGAAGTCGGTCTTCGCCGCCAGATGCGCGTCGAAGGCCTGTTGGCTGAAGCCCGTCAGCCACAGAATGATCTCGTCCACCTCGGCCTTGGTGCGCCCCTTCTTCTCCGCCTTGGCGATGTAGTGTGGATAGACGCTGGCGAAGCTGATCGTATAGATTCGGTGCTTGGTCATGCTCGAGCCTCCGCCTGAAGGCGGGCGGGGCGGACCCGCCGCCACCAGGTCCAAAGCCCGGTCGCCGCGAGGAGCACGGGCAGGAGGGCGACAACGGCCCAGACGGCCTTGAAGAGGTCATTGCACGTCCCGCGACCGCACCATGAGACCCGTCCGCCGATGCGGCCGAAATGGAGATAGGCCAGCCAATAGGAGATCTGGTCGCCGACGCGCTCGACCGGGTTCGTCTCGTCGAAGGGCTCGACGTAATCGACGATGGCGGCGACGGCCTGCGGGAAGGCGAGGTGGGCGCCGGTGACGCCCCACATCAGGACAAAGGCGGCCACCCAGATCCCCACCGTCATGTGCAGGCGTCGGGCCGTGAGCCTGGCGGGCGCGGGGCGATGGCGACCCCTGGGGCGCCAGATGAGCACGCCAGTGGTCGCCATCAGCAGGAACGACAGGGCGACCGCGCCATTGACCAGCCGGCCCGTCGGGCCCTGGAGCAGATCGGCGTGGAGCTTCATCAGGAAGGCGGTGAAGCGGTAGCCGGCGGGGAGGGACTCGCCGAGGTCGCTGCCCCGGTAGGGGTCGATCAGCCGGGTGCGCGTCTTGTCGCCCCGGGTGAACTGGACCTCGACCGCGTGGTTCGGCGCCTTGCCGCGCCAGATCTGCGTCGCCGCATAGCCGGGAAAGGCCCGCTGCGCCGCGGCTTTCAGCTGTGGATCGGTCAGCAGGGCGCCCGCGGGCTCGACCGGGACCGGTTGGGGCGCGAAGTGGCGATAGAGCTCGTTGCGGTAGACGAGGACGCTGCCGCTGAGACAGATCATCAGCACGTACAGCAGGAGCGCCAGCCCGGCCCAGCGGTGGATCGAAATCAGAGCGCGACGCATCAGGGCCTCAAGCGGTGCTGCGTCATTTGGGGCTGGCGGGGGGCGGGCGTGTCAATACCGCTTTGGTCTATCGCGCGATCCCCTGACCCTTCAGGGCGCTGAAGTCGGGTTTCGGCTTTCCGGGGCGGCCTGTTAGCGTCGCACCATGAACAGCAAGGCGCATTGGGAACAGGTTTATCGCTCCAAGGCGCCCGAGCAGGTCAGCTGGTATCGGCCGCACCTCGACGTATCGCTGCGCCTGATCGCGGCGGCGGCCCCGGACCGGCGCAGCGCGGTGATCGATGTCGGGGGCGGGGAGTCGACCCTGGTCGATGATCTGGTCGCCCACGGCTATGGCGACGTGAGCGTGCTCGATATTTCAGAAGCGGCGATCGCGGTGGCCAAGGCCCGGCTCGGCGCCGAGGCCGCGGCGGTGGACTGGATCGCCGGCGACATCACGGGCTGCGACCTGCCCCTTCATCGCTACGACCTGTGGCACGACAGGGCCGTCTTCCATTTCCTGACGGGCGCCGCGCAGCGCCGGGCCTATGTGCGCCAGGTCGCGCGGGCGGTGAAACCCGGCGGGCACGTCATCGTGGCCACCTTCGGCGCCGAGGGGCCCGAGCAGTGCAGCGGCCTGGATGTGGTGCGTTACGAGGCGGACGGCCTGCACGGCGAGTTCGGCGCGCGGTTCCAGCTGCTGGAGCACCTGACGGAGGTTCACGAGACCCCGTGGGGGGCGCCGCAGCAGTTCCTCTACTGCTTCTGCCGCAAGGACTGACCGGAGCTATTGCGGCGCGGGGGCCTGCTGCGGGTACCAGAACTTGCTGTGGCAGGCCTGGCAGGCGGCGTCGAGGGCGGTGGAGGCGTCCAGGACCTTGGCGGCGTCCTTGGCGTCGGCGGCGGCGAGGAAAGCGTCAGCGCTCGCCGCCAGCCCTTGCGCCAGGGTGTTGAAGCCGGGCCGGTCCTTGTCGATGAAGCCCTGCACCTGGGCGGCGGTCGACGAGCCCTCGGTTCCTTCGTCCTGGATCTTCACCCCGCCCGAGACGACGCGCAGGACCGGGGCGTCGACGATCGGGCCGACGCTGGACTTCAGGGCCTGGGCGGCGGCGATGATCTGGGCCCAGTCGGCGGCGGTCATGGCGGAGGCGTCGGGCTTGCCCTGGTCGTTCATCGCCTTGAGCACCGAATCCTGCAGGATCGCGCCCTGGGGCGCGGCCGCGCCGGTCATCCATTCATGCACGGTCGGGGCGGCGGTCGCCGCCGTAGAGACCTCGCGACCCGCCCACACGGCCAGGGCGATCAATCCCACCGCCAGTCCGACGCCGACACGCTTCGTGTGCATGATCCTCTCCACCGCCAAGCTCGATCTTCTATACGCAGGGCCGCCGGTTTTCCCTCGCAGGGCCGGCGCCTGAACATGACGACCGCCGCGGGCGGCGAGTTTGTTCTGGATCAAACCGGGCGGCTGTCTTGCCGGCGTCAGGCGGCTGAGCGCGGCCTTGGTGCGCAATCTTAACATTGACAACCACGGCCGGCGCCGGGTTCAGGACGGCCATGACTCATGCAGTGGTGATCGGGGGCTCCCAGGCGGGGCTGATGGCGGCCCTGGCCGTCGCGCGGGCAGGGGCGAGCGTCACCGTGATGGAGCGGTCGGCGGACAGCGGCCGGACCGGGGCGATGATCCAGATCGGGGACAGCGTGCTGGAGACCCTGACGGGCCGGCCGGCGCCGGCGTTCGAGGGCACGCGCATCCAGACCTGGCGGGCGGTGTACGACCACCTGCGCAGCGCCGTCGACCAGCAGCCGGCCATCACCCTGATGGAAGGCGCCGAGGTGGTGGCGGTGGGGCAGACGGACGCCGGGGTGTGGGCGACGGCGAAGGACGGGCGCAACGTCGCCGGCGACCTGCTGGTCGGGGCCGACGGCTATCGCAGCCTGGTGCGCCGCTCGGTAGCGCCCGAGCGGCCCGACGCCGAGTTCTCGGGCTATGTGCTGTGGAGCGGCCTGGCGCTGGAGAGCGCGCTGCCCGCCGGCGTGCCGTGGGTGCGGGGCGAGCACGTCGAGCAGCATGGCGACAGCATCATGGTGGGATCGATCCTGCCCGCCGAGGACGGCAGCGAGCGGCGGGGCGCCCGCCGCGCCGGCATCGCCCTGTACGATGCGGGGCGCAACGCGGTGCTGCGCCGGCAGGGGGCGGTCGAGGGGACGGTGGCGCGCCGCACCCTGTTCCCCAAGGACATTCCCGAGGAGACCTACGAACAGCTGGGGCGGGAGGCGCGGTTCTGGTCCGAACCGTGGCGGTCGACCCTGCTGGACTGCGTCGCGCGGCGCTCGCTGATCGGCACCCCGATCGCCGAATACCTGCCGCCGCGCATCGTCGACGGGCGGATGTGCCTGGTCGGGGACGCCGCCCACGTGCCCTCGCCGTGGATGGGCTATGGGTTCAAGGCGTCGATGCAGGACGCCATGGCCCTGGGCGCCGCGCTGAAGGCGCATGACGGCGACGTGGTCGCCAGCCTGCAGGACTATGGCCGCGCCCGCCTGCGCGCGGCGCAGGACCTGGTGGCGCGCAGCCAGCAGTTTAGCCGCAGCTTCGGCCGCCGCGCCGGTTAGGGCGGCGGCCGCGGCTCAGGCGTCAGCCGCCGGTCTTGGCCGGCTGGAGCGCGGCCCCGGCCCGCGCCTTTTCTTCCTCCTGCCGCGCGCCGGCCAGGATGCCGGACATGGCGTGGTTGCCCTCGTGGCAGGCGTATTCGTACTGCAGGCCCTTGGCGGCGTGGAACTCGTACTCGCCGCCCCAGGGCGCGGTGTAGGCGCCCGGATCCTCGACCCTGAACTGGTAGAGGATGCGCTGGGGGCCGACGCGGGTGAAACGCTCGACCAGGTGCAGCTGCGGCGTGTTGAGGCCGAGCTGGAGGGGGTGGAAGTTGATGGTGTCGACCACCAGGGTGTCGCCCTCCCAGTGGCCGACGCTGTCGCCGAACCAGCGCGGGATGTTGTCGTGCTTGGCGTTCAGCCGGACGGTGCGGGCGTCGTGGCTCATCTCGACCACGATGACCACCGCGTCCTTGTTCTGCTGGAACAGGTAGGTGTTGTTGTAGATCGTCGGGTTCAGCAGGGCGCCGGTCGAGATGTTCTGGCCGACAAGGCAGCGGTCCGGCAGGCCGCGGTTCTCAGGGTTGTCAGTGTTGCCGACGCCGAAGGCGTTGCCGGTGGGCATCTTGTCCGGGCGGCGCGGGATGCGGCCGTTGGCGGGGTAGGTGATGAAGGAGTTCCGCGGCTGGCCGCCGACCCGCATCATGGTCGAGGTGTCGTCGAAGAAGGCCTGGTCGTAGGCGCACTGGATGTTGAAGGCGCCGGCGGGGGTTTCGCATTCGGCGCGGAAGGTGTCGTTCACCCCCGACTTGCCGACCTCGACCTTCTTGGCCTGGAGGCCCTCGACCGCGGCGATCTCTTCCGGCGTCGGCACGATGCGGTCGCCGTACTGCGGCTGACGCTCCATGCGGGTGAGGGTTTCGTTGCTCCAGGTGCCCGACAGGTCGGGCTGTCCGAAGCCGTTGCGCGGCGCCTTGTAGGGCGCGCCCGCGGCGTAAGCCGGTGCGGCGCTCGCCGCGATCAGCATGGCCGACGCCAGCGCGCAGGCCGCGATACCTGAGGTCTTCGCCATCATCACGTCGTCCCTACGAGTTGTTTTGTCCCGCCTACCATAACCGGCCGCACAGGTCGAACCGCTTTGCGTTGGGCGAGCCTTTGGATCGCGTTCTGGCGAGGCCGTTATTCGGGCTTGGAAGTCTTCGAGTCCGGGGGCGTAGGCTCCTCGTTCTCGACGTCCCCAAGCGACTGGAATGTGGCCCACTGAAAGCCATTGCCAGGTTCGGGCGGGTGGTCCTCGGCCGGCTTGCCCGCCGTATCGCGGCAGGCCGTGTGAAGGTGAGCCTTGGCGATCATGTTGGCCGACACCGGCGCGGTGAGGAACAGGAAGATCGTGATCAGAAACTCGTGCGCCGAGAAGCGGTCCTGAAAGACTGGAAAATAGATCATGGAGGCGACGAGCGCTCCGCCGACGCCAAGGGTGGTCGCCTTGGTCGGCCCATGCAGGCGGGTCATCAGCGAGGGAAGCTTGGCCAAGCCCCAGGACCCCACCAGGGAGAAGATCCCGCCCAGGACAATCAGCGCGGCGATGGCGGCTTCTGCGATCTGTTCCATGACCCTATTCCACGATGTCGCCGCGAAGCAGGAATTTGCAGAAGGCGACAGTCCCGATGAAGCCCACCATGGCCAGGAGCAGCGCCGCCTCGAAATAGGTCGCGCTGCCCTCCATGACGCCGAACAGGATGATCAAGGCGATCACGTTGATCGTCATGGTGTCCACGGCCAGGATCCTGTCGGTCGCCTGCGGCCCTCGGACCAGGCGCCAGAGGTTCAGGGCCAGGGCGATGCCGACGCAGGCGAACGCGAAGGAGAGCGCAAGGGCGATCATGCGAAAATCCTCAGAAGACGAGCCTCGTAGCGGACCTTGATCCGTGTCACGGCCTTCGCCGCGTCGGCGATGTCCAAAGCATGCACCAGCAGCACCCTGCCGCAGGAGGAGACATCGCTCGACACAGTCCCGGGCGTGAGGCTGATGGTGGCGGCCAGCGTGGTGATGGCCTCGGCGGACCTAAGCTCCAGGGGCACGGTCAACCATCCGGAGCGCAGATCGGCATTTCTGCGGAACAGGATGAGGTAGGCCACCTCGAAGTTGGCGATCACGATGTCGTACATCACCACCGCGAGATAGCCGGCCATGGCCGAGCCCCATCGCAATCGCGGCCCCTGTGGCCAGAAGCGGTTGGTCACCAGCGGCACGCCGACCCCCACCGCCAGGGCGAGGAGAAGCCCGCCGAAGGTGACGCTGTTGAGAAGCAGCGTCCAGACGACGACCACGATGACGGTCAGGGCGGGCTGAGGCAGGATCCTGTTCATCATCGATGTCGCTCTCATCCCGGCCCCAACACGGCTCGGTAGTACTGTTGCGCATCAAACAGCTGTCGGCTCGCCGCCTCGAGATAGGCCGTCGCGGGGCCCGCAGCGACGCTGAGCAGGATCACGCAGGCCAGCAAGGCGCATGGGGCCGCCCAGGCGATTGTCCCGGGCGTGCGGGCGGGGACGGCGGCTGGGGCGGCCGCATCGGGGTCAGGGGACGTGCACTTCCAGAACAGGACGCTGCCTGCGCGGGCGAAGGCGATCATCGAGAGAAGCGTCGCTCCGAGGACCATCGCCCGCACCCAGACCCCGTAGCCTCCCAATCCTACACCATCGAGAATCAGCAGCTTGCCGATGAACCCCGACAAGGGCGGCAGCCCGATCACTGCCATGGCGGTGACCAGGAACAGGGCCGAGAGGGCGCGACTGTGCCGCATGCGCGGCCCGGCGGTCAGGCTGTCGCCGCGGTCCGTGCGACGCCGGGCGATCATGTCGGCAAGGAGGAACAGCGCCGCGCCGCCCAAGGTCGAACTGGCGAGATAGTAGAGGGCTGCCGACATCGCCGCGGGCTGGAAGGCCGAAACCGCGGCGATCAGCGTTCCCATCGACCCGACGACCGAGAACGCCGCCAGTTCACGCAAGCCACGGGCCGAGAGCACGCCGACGAAGCCCAGCACGCCGGTCATCAAGGCCGCGGGCATCAGCCACTGGCCCGCCACCCAGGCCGACGCCCCCGCGTCCTCGCCGAAGATCAACGTCGTACAGCGAATGATCGCATAGGCGCCCAGCTTGGTCATGATGACGAACAGGGCCGCGACCGCGGGCGAGGTAGAGGCGTAGGTCTTCGGGAGCCAGAAGTGCAGCGGGACGATCGCCGCCTTCAGCGCGAAGACCGTGGTCAGCATCAGGCAGCCTGCGGCGATCAGGCCACCGTCGGCGCCGGGCGCGGCGGCGATCCTGCGGCCCATGTCGGCCATGTTGAGCGTGCCGGTGACCCCATAGAGCAGGCCGATGGCGACCAGGAACAGGGTGGAGCCGACCAGGTTGATGATCACGTACTGCACGCCAGCCTTCAGGCGGCCGGAGCCGCCGCCGTGCAGCATCAGGCAGTAGGAGGCGATCAGGAGCACCTCGAAGAAGACGAAGAGGTTGAACAGGTCCCCCGTCAGAAACGCCCCGTTGAGGCCCAGAAGCTGCAACTGGAGGAGGGCGTGGAAATGCCAGCCCTTGCGGTCCAATTGCGTCGCCGCGGCGTAGACGCTCACCACGAGGCCGAGGATCGCGGTGATGAGCAGCATCATGGCCGCCAGCCGGTCGAGGACGAGCACGATTCCGAAGGGCGCCGGCCAGTTCCCGAGCGCGTAGGTCACGATGCCGCCCGACGCGCTCAGAACCAGCAACCCCACCGCGACCGCCACCAGGCAGCAGCAGCAGGCGATCGAGGCCACGCGAGCCTGCGTGGTGTGGTTGCGCATGACCAGTATGATGAGGGGGCCTACGACCGCAGGCAGCACCACAGGAGCAATGACCCAAGGATTCACGGCGCGTCCTCAGGGTCGATCCGTCCGTCCACGTCGTCAGTACCGGTCTCTATGAAGGTGCGCAGGGACAGGATGACCACCAGGGCCGTCATGCCGAAGGCGATCACGATGGCGGTCAGGACCAGCGCCTGGGGGAGAGGGTCGGCGTAGGCGTCGGCGGCCTTGTCGAACAGCGGTGGCCGATCGATCTCAAGGCGCCCCATGGCGAACAGGAAAAGGTTGATGGCGTACGAGAGGAACGCCAGCCCCAGGATCACGGGAAAGGTCCTGCTTCTGAGCACCAGATAGATGCCGGTCCCCCCCAGGATCGCGACACCGGCGGCGACGAGGAACTCAAGCGTCATGCCCGGCCTCCCTGGCCCTGGTGGGATCGACATCCATCGCCGCGTCGGTTTCCTGCAGGCGTTCAGCGCGCTGGGCCACGTGAGACAACTGGGCGAGCGCCAGCATCACCGCCCCGATCACGGCAGAGGCCACGCCCAGATCGAAGGCCATCGCCGTGGCCAGTTCGAACTCGCCGATCAGCGGCGCGTTGAAATAGTCGAAGGCGCTGGTGAGGAACGGCGCGCCCAGGGCCATGGCGGCGACCCCGACGCCCGTGGCGACCAGGACGCCGGCGCCGATCAGGACGTGGTGATCGAACCTCATCCGCCGGTCGGCCCAGGCATAGCCTGAGGCGAGATACTGCATGATCAGGGCGATCGAGATGACGAGGCCGGCGATGAATCCGCCGCCCGGCTGGTTATGGCCGCGCAGGAACATGTAGACGCCGACGGTGAGGGCCAGCGGCAACAGCAGTCGCGTCGCCACGACCATCATCATCGCGTGCCGCTCCGGGGAACGGTGATGGTCGGGCAGCCAGGCGGCCAGTCGCCGCCCCGACTCGCCGCGATCCGCCGGCTCGAGAAGTGCAAAGATGCCGAGGGCCGCCACGCCCAGAACGATGATCTCTCCGAAGGTGTCGAAGCCCCGGAAATCCACGAGGATGACGTTGACGACATTGGTCCCGCCGCCGCCCGTATAGGCGTTCGCCCAGTAATAGGCGGAGATGGACTCGCCGGGACGGGTCAGCACGGCCCATGCCGCGGCGCCGAGGCCGAGCCCGCCGGCGCCGGCAAGCATGATGTCCCGCAGATGGCGGCCCGCGTCACCCTCCGTCGGGGTGGCCTTCGGCAGCAGGTTGAGGGCCAGCAGGAGAAGCAGGATGGTCACCACCTCGACCGTGATCTGGGTCAAGGCGAGATCCGGAGCCGACAGATAGACGAAAGCCGCAGCCAGGATGAGGCCGATGATGCTGGTGTAGATCAGGGCCTCGAACCGCGCATGGTGGCGCACCAGGACCAGGGCGGCGCCGGCGGCCATCATGATCAAGGTCAGGATCGCAACCGGCGGCGCGGGCAGTCCGGGGCGCCCGCCAGGCTCATAGCCGCCGATGGCGAGACCTGCGAAGCCGACCACCACCGCCGTTCCGATGAACCAGGCCAGGTAGCGTTGCAGGGATCCATTGTGGACGCCGCGGGACAGGGCGCCGCCCCTGCGGATGAGGGCGCCGAGGGCGAGGTCGAAAACAGCTTTCTCGCCGATGACGGCGCCGGCCGCGCTCAGGACCAAGGGGCCGGCCAGGGCGGCGGGGAACAGCCCGATGAGCACCGCCAGGGCGGCGAGCAGGCCCGAGGGACCCCACAGCGACACGGAAGGGTCGTGCGGCGCCTTGGGATAGGCCGCCGGCGCCGCGCTGAAATAGACCCGCCAGACATAGCGGATCGAATAGGCGGCCGAGAGCAGAGCGCCCAGTCCGGCGAGGGCGGGCAGCAGCCAGGCCTGGCCGGCGAAAGGCGTGTGCAGGGCTTCTTCAAGCATCATCTCCTTCGAGATGAAGCCGTTCAGCGGAGGCAGGCCGGCCATGGCGCCCGCGGCCACGGCCGCGACCAGGGCGGTGATCGGCATGAGGGGGGCCAGGCCGCCAAGGCGGGCGATGTCGCGGGAGCCGGCCTCGTGGTCGACGATGCCGGCGTTCATGAAGAGCGCGGCCTTGAAGATGGCGTGGTTGATGATGTGAAAGACCGCGACCACCGCCGCCGTGGGCGTCCCGAAGCCAAGCAGCATCGTCAGCAGGCCGAGCTGGCTGATCGTCGAATAGGCCAGAAGCGACTTCAGATCGGTCTTGAACAGGGCGACGAGGGCGCCGAGCAGCATGGTGATCAGGCCGGTGGCGGTGACGATGTAGAACCAGGCCTCCGTGCCCGACAGGACGGGCCAAAGGCGCGCCATGAGGAAGATCCCGGCCTTCACCATGGTGGCGGAGTGCAGATAGGCGCTGACCGGGGTCGGAGCCGCCATCGCGTGGGGCAGCCAGAAATGGAACGGGAACTGCGCCGATTTCGCAAAGCAGCCGATCAGGATCAGGATCAAGGCCGGCAGGTACTGAGGCGAGGCCTGGATAGCGTCGCGGCTGTGCAGAATGACGCCAAGATCGTATGAGCCGACGATGTCGCCGAGGAGCAGAAGGCCCCCCATCAGCGCCAGGCCCCCGCCGCCCGTGACGGCGAGCGCCAGCCTGGCCCCCTGACGGCTCTCCGCCTTTTCACGCCAAAAGCCGATGAGCAGGAACGAGGTGAGGCTCGTCAGCTCCCAGAACACCAGAAGCAGCAGCACGTTGTCAGATAGGACGATCCCCAGCATCGCGCCCTGGAACAGGAGCAGGAACGCATAGAATTTTCCACGGGAGTCCGACCGCGCGAGATAGGCGTCGGCATAGGCGATCACGAGCAGCCCGATGCCCAGGATCAAGCCCGCGAAAAGAAGGCCCAGCGGATCCAGGAAGACGCCGGCCTGAAGGCCAAGGCTGGGCACCCAGTCGATCTGGGCCCGCACCGTCCCGCCGGCCATGATCACCGGCGCCAGCCCCAGCAGGCACGCGAAGGCCACAAGCGTGACGATGCCGGCGACGGCGGCGCTCGCCCGCGGGCCGGCCCTGTTCATCAATACGGGCAGCCACGCCCCTAGGAAGGGCGTCAATACGATTAGCGCCAGGACCACGATCTGACTCCGCCACGCCTGTCGTGGCTCAGCCACTCGGTGGAACAGGTCGCCTGAGGGGATCAGCCAAGCCGCTCCGCAGCCTGCAAGTCTATAGCCAACAGGAGGCGGGGGCCACCGAATCCGAGCATTTCAGCCGCGCCGATAGAGGGCGCGGGCGGCCGGGCGTGCGGTCCAGCCCGCGAGCGGACCTGAAAAGAGGCCGGGACGTCGATGGGCGTTCCCGGCTTCTGAATCACGGGACGGCAAAAAGGCCGCCGGGGGTTCCCCGACGGCCTTTCCATAGCCACATCGCTGGAGCGATGAAAACCTTAGCCAAAAGAAGGGCTTAGGCGGCGACCTCGATCTTGGAAACCCAGGTCGTCGACACCGATCCGCGATTTGAACCATGAGACACTGGATCACCTCCTTTCAGCTGTTGCACAGGAACTGAAGTAGGTAGGTGCGCCGCGCCCGACGTAAAGACCCAAAGTGCGCTGATGCGCGATCTGGCCGCAGGGAGGGCCTTTCATGCCGCAATGGGACCCCGCCCAGTACGAGCGCCACAAGCGCGACCGCGACCGGCCGGCGCTCGATCTGATGCTGCAGATCCCGCGCGACCTGAAGCCGCGGGTGATCTGGGACCTGGGGTGCGGCACGGGGGAGCATGCGGCGGTGCTGGCGGTGCGCCACCCGGCCGCCGAGGTGCGCGGGCTGGATTCCAGCGAGCAGATGCTGGCTCGGGGCCGGGAGCGCAACACCACGGCCAGCTGGGTGCAGGGCGACATCGCCGCCTTCGACCCGCCCCGGCCGCCGGACCTGATCTTCACCAACGCCGCCCTGCAATGGCTCGGCGACCACGACAGCCTGTTCCCCCGCCTGGTCGGGACCTTGCAGCCGGGCGGGGTCTTCGCCTGCCAGATGCCCCTGTCGCACGGGGCGCCGATGCACGCCGCCATCCGTGAGACGGTCGCGGACGGGCCGTGGGCGGCGCGGCTGAAGGGCGTGCGCGGGGTGCGCCCCGTGGCCGACCCGGCCGACTACTACGGCTGGCTGTCGCCCCTGGCCGAGGTCGACATCTGGAGCACCACCTATCTGCACGTGCTCACCGGGGACGACCCGGTGGTGGACTGGATGCTGGGCACGGGGCTTCGGCCGATGCTGCAGGCTCTGGACGACGACGCGGAGCGGGCGGCGTTCGTGGCGGCGTACCGGGCCCGGGTCAGGGTGCTGTTTCCGCGGCGGGACGACGGGACGACCCTGTTCCCGTTTCCGCGGCTGTTCATCGTGGCGCGGCGGTACTGACCCAAGCTCTTCCCCCTTTGGGGGAAGTACCGGCGAAGCCGGGGAAGGGGGCTGCAAGGCGCGAACGCTTCCTGCTCTGGAACATCGCGCCCTGCAGCCCCCTCCACCGCCTTCGGCGGTCCCCCTCCCCCAATCAGAAGAGATCGGGGGAGGATCTCTACCCCGCCAGGGCCGCCTGGTGTTCGGCCAGTTTCCTGCGCCTGAGTTCGGTGACGGGGCCGACGTCCTTCAGCGCCTTGATCGCGGCCTTGTAGCCGGCCTTCACGCCGGGATCGAAGGCCCGCCAGTCGCGCAGCTCGATGTCCTCGACCTGGGGCAGGATCAGCAGGTCGGTGGCGTCGCGGGAGGCGGCCTGTTCGCGGGCGGTGGTGACGGTGGCGGCGCGGATCAGCAGGGAGACGATCGGCGGGCCCTTCAGCCAGTCGCCGGAGGCCAGCCAGCGCAGGATCGAGGCGGGGGGCTGGATGTCTTGGGCGGTCAGGCCGCGGGAGATGGTCACGTCCACGCCCACGATGGGCCCGCGGTGCCAGGCCCGCATCACGTCGGTGGGGAAGTTGCGCAGCACCGCCCCGTCGACCAGCACCGCGTCGCCGTCCACCACCGGGGGCAGGACGCCGGGGAGGGCGGAGGAGGCGCGCAGGGCCTTGGAGAGCAGGCCGCGCTTGTGGACCTGGTGCGTTCCGGTCGTCAGGTTGGACGAGACGCAGAAGAACGGCAGCCACAGGTCGGCGATCTGCATGTCGTCGAAGTTCTCGACGATGCGCCGGCTGGCCGTCCTGCCGCCGGTCATGGCGATCATCGGAAAGGCGATGTCGCCCAGAGGGCTGGAATCGACGAAGGCGTCGCGGATGCGCCGCTCGAGCTCCGGCTCGTCCCAGCCCACCGCCAGGCCGGCGCCGATGATCGCCCCCATGGAGGCGCCGCCGATGAAGTCGATCGGCGTGCCCGATTCGCGCAGGGCCCGGATGGCGCCGAGGTGGGCGTAGGCCCGGGCGCCGCCGCCGGACAGCACCAGGCCGACCGAGGTGCGGGTCAGGATGCGGGCCAGCCGCGCGGTGTCGGCGTCGTCGCCCCGGCGCAGGTGGAACAGGCGCGCGGCCCCGGCGGCGTCGAGCCAGGCCTCCGAGCCCGTCGGGCGCTTGACCGTCGGGGCGTGCAGCAGGACGAGGTCCATCAGCCGGTGGGTGCGCATGGCCTCGGCGGCGAAGGCGGCGGGGCGCGCCGGCGGCGGCGAGTCGCCCGAGCCGACCAGGAACAGCCGGTCGACCTGGCGGCCGCACTGCTCGGCCCAGGCGGTCTCCTCGGCCTCGGCGACGTAGAGCACGTGGTCGTGGCGCTGCTCGACGGTGGAGAACCATTCGGTCGGCGCACTGGCCGCCTCCGAACCGACCACGGTGACGGTGAAGCCCTGGGAGACCATGCAGCGCTCGACCTGGTCGACCAGGCGGCGGACCTGGACGCCGCGGGCGACGCCGACGAAGCCGAACACGGTGGGATCGCCCGCGCCGGTGCGGGCCCCGGCCTCGCGCACCCGCACGATCATCAGCCGGGCCAGCTCGGCCATCAGGTCGGGGCGGCGGCGGGCCTCGGCGAAGAAGGCCTCGCGGGGCAGGGAGAGGATCTCGCTGTCGCGAAGCGCGATGGCCGTGGCGCTGTGGGCCGTGCCGGCGACCATGGCCATTTCGCCGGCCGGTTCGCCGGGCTTGATGACGCCGAGGAACTGCTGGTCCTGGGACTCTTCGCGCCGCACGACGCCGAGGCGTCCCGACCGCACGAAATAGAGGGTCTCGGCCGCCTCTCCGACCATGAACAGGGGACGGCCGCCGGCCAGGGAGAAGTGGGCGACCTCGGGCGAGGCCTTGTCGCCGACGAACAGGCGGGTGATCGCCGAATCCGCAAAACCGTCGTTCAGACCGTCCATCGGCGCACCTTAGCGGTGGTCGGGCCGAGCCAGGAAGGGTCAATCCGCGCCCGCGCAACGGTCGATTGCCGCATTCGCAAGCCGGCCGGAGCGGGCTATCTGTGCGGCCATGCCCCTGCACATGATCAAGCTCGTCGTCGGCGTCGACACCATCGACGATCTGCTGTCGTGGCGCCGCCAGACCAAGCGGGCCGAGCCGGAGTGGAAGGTCCGCACCCGCCAGACCCCCAAGCGCGCCGAGGAGCTGGTCGACGGCGGCTCGCTGTACCGGGTGATCAAGGGGGTGGTGGTGTGCCGCCAGCGCATCCTGCGCGTCGAGACGGTGGGGGAGGGGCCGGCGGCCCGCTGCGAGATCACCGTCGATCCGGAAGTGGTGCGCACCTCGCCGGCGGCGCGGCGGCCGTTCCAGGGCTGGCGCTACCTCGAACCGAAGGACGCGCCGGAGGACCTGGTCGTGGGCGAAGAGCAGGCGGCGCTGCCGACGGACCTGGTGGTCAGGCTGAGGGAGATCGGGGCGTGGTAGTGAGCGCTTCCGGCCGCCTCCCCCCACCCCGCTCGCGTGCCGCGAGTCGCCCTCCCCTCCAGGGGGAGGGGAAAAGAGATAGCGCTGCTTACCCTCCCCCCGGAGGGGAGGGCGACTCGGCGAAGCCGAGCGGGGCGGGGGGAGGCGTCAGGATAGGACGCTACACCGCCACGTTGTCGATCAGCCGGGTCTTGCCGAGCCAGGCGGCGGCGAAGACGCGGGAGGGGCCTTTGACGGCGCGGGGGCCGCGGCGTTCCAGGTCGTCGGCGCCGCGGACCTCGAAATAGTCGATCTTCTCGAAGCCGGCCGCCTCCAGGGCCGCCTTGCCTTCGGCCTCCACGGCCTTGACCGGCGCGCCCTCGGCCAGGGCCGCGGCGGCGGCCTTGAGGGCGCGGTGCATCGCCGGGGCCTGGGCGCGCTGGACGGCGGTGAGGTAGGCGTTGCGGGAGGACAGGGCGAGGCCGTCGGCGGCCCGGCCGGTCGGCGCGCCCAGGATCTCGACCCGCAGGTCGAGGTCGCGGACCAGCCGGCGGATGACCAGCAGCTGCTGGTAGTCCTTCTCGCCGAAGATCGCCACGTCGGGGCCGACCTGGGTCAGCAGCTTGGTCACCACCGTGGCCACGCCGCCGAAGTGGCCGGGGCGGGCAGCCCCATCGAGCACCTTGGTGATCCCGTCCACCGAGACCGAGGTGGAGAAGCCCGGCGGGTACATGTCGTCGATCCCGGGCGCATACATCATGTCGCAGCGCTCGGCCGCGAGCAGGCGCGCGTCGGCGACCTCGTCGCGGGGATAGGCGGCGAAGTCCTCCTTGGGCCCGAACTGGCGCGGATTGACGAAGACGCTGACCACCACCTTGTCGGCCTGCTGGCGCGCCGAGCGGACCAGGGACAGGTGGCCCTCGTGCAGGGAGCCCATGGTGGGGACGAGCGCCACGGTCTGGCGCCGCTCGCGCCACTGGACGAGATGACCCCGCAGCGCCGCCACGGTGCGCACGATGGGCAGGCCCGGACCGTCGTTCAAAAGCTTAGCCTCCGAGATGGACTCGGTTTATCCGCCGCCGCCCCGCCAAGGTCAAAGACCCCGTATCGTTGAGCCGCGTTGACGGCGGGGCCTGACGGGGCGGTATGTGTGTTAACCGGCCAGCGGCCGGAAATGAGGAGTTCGCCGTGATCGCCCCATCCAAGACCCCGCGCGTCATCGTGGTCGGCAACGAGAAGGGCGGGGCCGGCAAGTCCACCATCGTCCTGCACCTCGCCACGGCCCTGCTGCACCAGGGGGCGAAGGTGGCGGTGGTCGACCTCGACCTGCGCCAGCGCTCCGCCGGGCGCTTCTTCGCCAGCCGCCGCACCTGGATGGAGGCGGCGGGGACGCCCCTGCCCATGCCGATGGACGATCCTCTTCAAGGCCTGGAATTGCAGGGCGCCGAGCCGGCCGAGGCCATGGAGCGGTTCATGGGCGCCTTCGCGGCCGTGAAGGCGCAGGCCGACTTCGTCATCGCCGACACCCCCGGCGGCGACACGGCCCTGAGCCGCGCCGTGCACGCCCAGGCCGACCTGATCGTGACGCCGATGAACGACAGCTTCGTCGATTTCGACATGTTGGGGACGGTCGATCCCGTCACCCTCGACCTGGCCAAGCCCGGCCTCTACGCCGAGACGGTGTGGGAGGCGCGAAAGCTGCGGATGATGGCCGATCGCAGCTCGGTCGACTGGGTGGTGCTGAGGAACCGCCTGGCCCCGGCCGAGGCGCGCAATCGCAAGCGCCTCGACGAGCGGGTGCTGGCGCTGAGCCGCCGGGTCGGTTTCCGCATCGGTCCGGGCCTGCGCGACCGGGTGATCTATCGCGAGCTGTTCCCCTTCGGCCTGACCATCGCCGACCTGTCGGCCACCGTGCGCCCCGTGGCGGTGTCCCTGGCCCACGTGGCGGCGCGCCAGGAGCTGCGCGGGGTGATGCAGGCGCTGGGGCTGCCCATCGGGGGCGCGGCGCCGATCGAGGGCGCAGCGCCGAACGAGGCCGGGCCGAACGAGATCGAGCCGCTGGCCGTTGTGGCTGGATGACCTGGATCCTGATCGGATGCGTGCTGCTGCTCGGCCTGATGCTCGGCGGCGCCGGCATGCGCACGGTCGGCCGCATGGCCCGCCGCAGCTGGCGCCCCGGCGCGGGCTTCCTGGCCATGCTGGCCTTCGTGGGCGCGGCCTTCTTCGGTGTGCGCGAGAACATTCCCGCCGCGGTGGTGCTGGCCCTGATCGGCGTGTCCCTGACCATGAGCGTGCGCCGCACCCGTCGGGCCGGGGCCACGGGGACGCGTATCCCGGCGGCGCGCGACATGGGGGTCGAGGCCGCGGCCAGCATCCTGGGGGTCTCGCCCCAGGCCACCGACGAGGAGGTCCAGGCCGCCTACCTGCGCCTGATCCGCCGGGTCCATCCCGACGCCGGCGGCGCGGAGGGGCTGGCGGCCCAGCTCAATGCGGCGCGGGACGTGATGGCCAGGCGGGGGCGGTGATCTGTTCAGATCTTCCCCCTTTGGGGGAAGTACCGGCCGTAGGCCGGGGAAGGGGGCTGCAGGGCGCGAAGCGGGCCAAGTTCGCTGGTCGCGCCCTGCAGCCCCCTCCACCATGCTGCGCATGGTCCCCCTCCCCCAGAGGGGGAGGAGCTAAGTTCAGCCCGGCGACAGGACGAGGCAGCGTTCGCCCTTGGCCGCCAGGGCGGCGCAGGCGGCCTTGGCGCCGGAGGCGCTGAAGCCGTTGAAGCGGGCGCGGAAGGCGCCCTTGCTGGCGGGCTGGACCTGGCTGGAGGCGGCGGAGACCACCTTGCCGTACTGCTTGCTGATCTTGGTCAGGTGCTGCTGGGCCGCGCCCTTGGAATCGAAGGCGCCGACCTGGATGCGATAGCCGCCGGGACCGGTTGCGGCCTCTTCCTTCACCGGGCGCAGCCCCGCCTTTTCGGCCGCGCTTTTGGAGGCTGCGGCGACGGCGGCCTTAGGCGGGTTGGCCTTGGAAGAGGGGGCCTGGGCCACCTGGACCGGATCGCGGGACACCGTCTTGCAGACGGTCTTGATGCGGGTGACGGTATGGGCCTTCTTCCGGCGGGTCGCCTTGACCCTCTCCTTGACCGGGACCTTGGAGCATTCGGTGCGCGCCGCGGTTTCGCCGTCCGAATTGCTGAGCGCCACGGTGGCGGCCTTCAGGCCCGAGCCGGCCGCCGCCTGGCTGAGCCAGGAGTTGGCGACGGCTTCGCCGATGGGGTCGGGCGAGGCGTCGGCGACCACGACCTGCAGGCCGCCTTGCGTCGCCGAGCCCATCTCGGTGGAGGGGCGCATGATCGGGCCGGCCACATCGTCGGGCTCGCGCATGTTGGCGGCGATGGTGATGTTATGGCCCGCCTTGCGCTTGGCCAGGACGTCGAAGCCGGCGTCGAGCAGCTCTTCGACGTTGTTGTCGCGCGAGGCGGTGGACTGGCCGCCGAGCACCACGGTGATCAGCCGCCGCCCGTCCCGCACCGCCGAAGCCGCGAGGTTGTAACCGGCGGCGTTGGTGAAGCCGGTCTTCAGGCCGTCCACGCCCGGCATCTTGTGCAGCAGGCTGTTGTGGTTGCGCAGATTCTGGCCGCGGAAGGCGTAGTTGCGCAGGCTGAAGTAGGAATAATACTGCGGATAGTCGCGCATGACCGCGCGCGACAGGATGGCGATGTCGCGCGCCGTGGTGATCTGGCGGTTGTCGGGCAGGCCGTGCGGATTGACGAAGCGGGTGTTGGTCATCCCTAGCTCCTGCGCCCGCAGGGTCATCAGGGCGGCGAATCGCGCCTCGCTGCCGCCGACCTTCTCGGCCAGGGCCAGGGCTACGTCGTTGGCCGACTTCGTGGCGGTTATGCGCATCGCGGTGTCCACCGAGATGACCTCGCCGGCGCGCAGGCCGGACTTGGACGGCGGCTGGGCGACCGCATGGCGCGACATCACCACCTGGTCGTCCAGCTTCAACCGCCCGGTCGCGAGCGCCTCGAACACCAGATAGAGCGTCATCACCTTGGTGATGGAGGCCGGGTAGCGCGGCTGGTCGGCCCGGCGCGCGTACAGCACTTCGCCGGAAGCCGCGTCCACCACGATGGCCGCGTACTTGGGCTGATTGTAGAGGCTTTGCGCCTGCGCCGCCGGCGCGAAAGCCGCCGTCAGCATGGCCGCCGCGGCCAGGAACAAGGACAAAAGCGAGAGGCGGCGGGCGGGCTTTGCCATGCGCGAACCGTCGTTTGAATGCGAAACAAGGCGGAGATACGAGCCGCCACGCGAACAGGTAGCATCGCAGCCCGAACGTTTCGCGAGGGTAAACAATCCGTGAGTGAATCCCGACGGGGCGTTTCGCCGCTGCCTTATTGCAGCTTTGTGACGTATTGTGCACTGCACAAAAAATCTTGACCGTCAGTTTTGCTTTTGGCATAAAGGCCTTGCAGCAAGGCGGCAGCCCGGCCTGCGCCCCCCGAGTTGCGGTGCGGCAAAGCTTGCGGCGGCGGACTCACCCGAGGTCCGCGACAATCTGGACCTACCTGGAGGAGACCATCATGACCGCGTCGGACACCGTGAAGAACAACGTCGACCAGTTCGCCACCGCCGGCAATCAGGCGTTCAAGGAAGGCGTCGAGAAGTCCCTCACCGCCCTCAACGAAGCCAACGCCCAGGGCAAGCGCAACATGGAAGCCATGACCGCCAGCGTCACCGCGGCGGCCAAGGGCGCCGAAGCGCTCGGCGCGCAGGCCGTGGCCTATTCCAAGGGCGCCTTCGAAGCCCAGGTCGCCCAGGCCAAGGCGCTCGCCAGCGCCAAGAGCCTGCAGGAAGTGGTCGAACTCCAGACCGCCTACGCCAAGACCGCCATGGAAGCCTACATGGCCGAATTCACCCGGGCTTCGGAAGTGGTGTCCAACACCGTGAAGGACTCGATGCGTCCCCTGAACGAGCGCGCCACCACCATGGTCGAGCAGTTCCAGGCCGCCCGCTAAGCCGTTCAGTACAGCGCCCCGCGTAGCGTTGGGGGCGTCAGTACGCGTACCGGTAGCTTAAGCTTCCAAGGGGCCCGAGGCGTTTGACGCCTCGGGCCTTCTTGTTGTTGCGACGGGTCCTGCGATCCCCCAGCATGCCGGCATGGGGTATGACATCCTCCGCCGCGCCTGCAACGAACAGGCCCTGGCCAACAAGGCCCTGAACGCCGGCTTCTCCGCCCTCGTGCTCGAGGCGGCGGCGGAAGGCCTTGGAAACGGCGGGCCGCTGGACGCCCTGCTCGCGCCGTGGGCCGGGGCGAGCTTCGAGCAGGTGACGGCCGACGCGGTCCCCCTGCGCCTGCTGGCCGGCTTCCACGACCTCGTCCTGGCGGGCCTCGCGCCGGCCCTGGCCGCGGACTATCCCGGCCATGGCGCGGCGGCGGCCGATCCGGCCCGCCTGCGGGAGCAGCTGCGGGCGGCGGCGGCCCGGCACGGGGCGCACCTTGGCCGCTTCCTGGCCTCGCCGCCCCAGACGAACGAGGCCGCCCGCTCGTTCTGCCTGTTCGGCGGTTTCCTGACCGTGGCGGCGCAGACCGGCCTGCCGTTGCGATGCCTGGAGCTGGGCGCCAGCGCCGGCCTGAACCAGATCTGGGACCGGTTCCGATACGACCTCGGCGAGGGCGGGGCGTGGGGCGACCCCGCATCGCCGGTGCGGCTGGCGGGCGCGTGGAGCGGCGCGGCGCCGCCCCTGGACGCCGAGGTCCGCGTCGTGGAGCGGCGGGCCTGCGACCAAGCCCCCATCGACCTCGCCGATCCGGCCGCCGCCCGGCGGCTGGTCTCCTACGTCTGGGCCGAGCAGGCCGAGCGCCTGCGGCGGGTCCGCGCCGCCATCGCCCTGGCTCGCGACGCCGGTGTGCGGGTGGAGGCCGCCGACGCGGGGGAATGGGCGGAGCGGCACGCGTCCCCCCAGCCGGGAACGGCCACGGTCCTCTACCACTCGGTGTTCTGGCAGTACCCGCCGCCGGCGACCCAGGACAGGATGGCCCGCGCCGTCGCGGCCGCCGGCGCGGCGGCGACTGCGGCCGCGCCCTTCGCCTGGCTGCGCATGGAGCCCGTCGCCGCCTCAGGGCCGGTCTCGGGGTATAGTTTCGAGGTGACGCTCACCCTGTGGCCGGGCGGCGAGACGCGCCGGCTGGCGGTGGTCCACCCGCATGGCGCCTGGGTGCGCTGGGGATGATCGAAGCTCGCCCGTCCGCCGAGCTTTTTCGCGCGGCCTTGTTTTCCGGGCGGCCGGAACCATCTGTACGGCCCGAGCGGCGGCGACTGAAACACGCCGCATCCGACTCGCCTATCCTCCGAGCCGACGCCGCTGCTTATTTGGGCGCGATTCAGTCCGGGGGTGCTAGATTCCCCCAGGGACGCATTCGGGCGACGACGCTCGGGGTTCAGGCGCCTTCCGCCATGGTTTCGGCGGGAACTTGGGCGCCAAGTCGGGTTTAAACGTCGCGGCCGCCCAGACAGGGCTTTCAAATCCGCCGCGTCGCAATATCTAATGGTTCGCCGGGTCCGCTCCCGGCCCGACGGAGACAAGTGTTGATGACCGAGCGGAAGCAAGGTGATCAGGGGGATGGCGTAGGTTCGGCGGTCGTAACGCAGGTCAAGACCAAGACCCAGCGGCCGGCGCTGTATCGCGTACTTATCCTGAACGACGACTACACACCTATGGAGTTCGTGGTCTACGTGCTCGAACGCTTCTTCAACAAGTCTCGCGAAGAAGCCACGCGGATCATGTTACATGTTCATCAGCACGGCGTGGGCGTGTGCGGGGTGTTCACCTACGAAGTGGCCGAAACCAAGGTCGCCCAGGTGGTGGATACGGCTCGCAGGCATCAGCACCCCCTGCAGTGCACTATGGAAAAGGATTGAGAGGTTCTTCCGTGCCGTCTTTCTCGCGCAACCTGGAAGAGACCCTGCACAGGGCGGTCGCCTACGCCAACCAGCGTAAGCACGAGTACGCCACCCTCGAGCATCTTCTCTTGAGCCTGGCCGACGACCAGGAAGCCGCAGCCGTCATGCGGGCCTGCAACGTCGACCTGCCGGCTCTCAAAAAGAATCTGGCCAACTATCTCGACACCGAGCTCAAGTCGCTCGTCGTCGAGGAGGGCGAAGACGCCAAGCCGACCGCCGGCTTCCAGCGCGTGATCCAACGCGCCGTGATCCACGTGCAGTCGAGCGGGCGCGACGAGGTGTCGGGCGCCAATGTGCTGGTCGCCGTCTTCTCCGAACGGGAGAGCCATGCGGCGTTCTTCCTGCAGGAGCAGGACATGACCCGCTACGACGCGGTCAATTTCATCGCCCACGGCATCGCCAAGAAGCCGGGGGCCTCGGAGCCGCGCGCCGTCAAGGGGCAGGCCGAGGGGGATCCCGAGGAGAAGGGCGAAAAGCCCAAGTCCGGCGGCGAGGCGCTCGAGGCCTATTGCGTCAACCTCAACGAGAAGGCCCGGGCCGGCAAGGTCGACCCGCTGATCGGCCGCATCCCCGAGGTCGAGCGCTGCATCCAGGTGCTGTGCCGGCGCAGCAAGAACAACCCGCTGCTGGTGGGCGACCCGGGCGTCGGCAAGACCGCCATCGCCGAAGGCCTGGCCCGCAAGATCATCACCAACGACGTGCCCGAGGTGCTGGCCGACGCCACCATCTTCTCCCTCGACATGGGCGCGCTGCTGGCGGGGACCCGCTATCGCGGCGACTTCGAAGAGCGGATCAAGCAGGTGGTCAAGGAGCTTGAGAACCACCACAACGCGATCCTGTTCATCGACGAGATCCACACCGTCATCGGCGCCGGGGCGACCAGCGGCGGGGCGATGGACGCCTCCAACCTCCTGAAGCCGGCCCTGGCTTCCGGCTCGCTGAAGTGCATGGGCTCGACGACCTACAAGGAGTTCCGCCAGCACTTCGAGAAGGACCGCGCCCTGGTGCGCCGGTTCCAGAAGATCGACGTCAACGAGCCGACGGTCGAGGACGCGATCAAGATCCTGAAGGGGCTGAAGTCCTACTACGAGGACTTCCACAAGCTGAAGTACACCGACGAGGCCATCAAGACCGCGGTGGAGCTGTCGGCCCGGTACATCACCGACCGCAAGCTGCCGGACAAGGCGATCGACGTGATCGACGAGGCCGGCGCCTCGCAGATGCTGCTGCCCGAGAACAAGCGGAAAAAGAAGATCGGCCAGAAGGACATCGAGGCGGTGATCGCCAAGATGGCCCGCATCCCGGCCAAGTCGGTCTCCAAGTCGGACGCGGAATCGCTGAAGACCCTGGAAGCCGACCTGAAGCGGGCGGTGTTCGGTCAGGACGACGCCATCGACCAGCTCTCCGCGGCCATGAAGATGTCGCGGGCGGGGCTGCGCGAGCAGCAGAAGCCGATCGGCAGCTACCTGTTCTCCGGCCCCACGGGCGTCGGCAAGACCGAGGTGGCCCGCCAGCTGGCCCACACCCTGGGCATCGAGCTGCTGCGCTTCGACATGTCGGAGTACATGGAGCGGCACACCGTCTCGCGGCTGATCGGCGCCCCTCCGGGCTATGTCGGCCACGACCAGGGCGGCCAGCTGACCGACGCGGTGGACCAGCACAAGCACGCGGTCGTCCTGCTCGACGAGATCGAGAAGGCGCACTCGGACGTCTACAACATCCTCTTGCAGGTGATGGACCACGGGACGCTGACCGACTCGAACGGCAAGAAGGTCGATTTCCGCAACGTGGTCCTGATCATGACCACCAACGCGGGCGCTGCGGACAACAACAAGAACGGCATCGGCTTCGGCCGCGGCCGGGTCGACGACGCGGACGAGGCGGCCATCAAGCGGCTGTTCACGCCCGAGTTCCGCAACCGCCTCGACGCCGTGGTCAGCTTCTCGGCCCTGAAGCCCGAAATCATCCGCCACGTGGTGGAGAAGTTCGTGCTGCAGCTCGAGGCCCAGCTGGCCGACCGCAACGTCACGATCGAGCTGTCGGACACGGCGGCCGACTGGCTGGCCAAGAACGGCTATGACGAGCTCTACGGCGCGCGGCCCCTCGGCCGGGTGATCCAGGAGCACATCAAAAAGCCCCTGGCCGACGAGATCCTGTTCGGACGCCTCGTCCGCGGCGGGCACGTCAAGGTCGACCTCAAGGACGGCAAGATCATCTTCGAGATCGACTCGATCTCCGGCGAGACCCGGCCGGGCGAGATCGACGTGACGGCCGGCGATCTGGAGGAGGACATCGACGGGGAGGGGCCCGCGGCGCCCGAACCCGACGAGCCGGCCATGGCGGATTAGGGAATCGGCCCCTAAAGAGAGGGGGCGGACGGCCGTTCTCAGGAACAGGCCGTCCGCCCCTTTTTCACGTCCGGCCCCTGGCGTCCGGGGGCGTTCGGCGTCGGAAGGTCGGTGATTTTGCTGAAGCGTCTAAGAGTACTGGCCGGACTGTTCACCCTGGCCCTGGCCGCCGCCGGCCTCGCCGCCTGCGGCAGGACGAGCCCAGACGCTCCGGCCACGGCCCTGGAGCAGGCGGCGCGCCCGATCAACGACGCGGAGTTCGAGGCCGAGCCCGCCAAGGACGCCCCCGCGCCCAAGGCGGGCTATTCCCCCGCCATGCTGAAGCTGGAGGTGCTGCTCGACCGCGCGCGCTTCTCGCCCGGCCTGATCGACGGCCGCTTCGACGAGAACCTGCGCCACGCCCTGATGGCCTATCGCCAGGCCAACGGCATGCGCGGCGAGGCCGCCCTCGACAAGGCGGTGTGGGCCAAGCTGACCATGGCCGATCCGCGCGCCGTCCTGCGCGCCTACACCATCGACGCCGACGACGTGGCGGGGCCCTTCACCCCCGTCCCGGGCGACCTGGCGGCCATGGCGCGGCTCAATCTCCTCGGCTACGCCACCCCGGCCGAGGCGCTCGCCGAGGCCTTCCACATGGACCCGGCCCTGCTGATGGCCCTGAACCCGGGCGCGACCCTGCTGCCGGGGGAGACGGTGCTGGTGGCCGACCGGGGCAGCGACGACCTCGGGGCCGACATCTACCGGGTCGAGGTCGACTCGGTGCTGAACCTGGTGCGCGCCTTCGGGGCGAGGGGCGATCTGCTCGCCGCCTATCCCGCCACCGTCGGCAGCCTGCAGAGCCGGCCGCCGAAGGGCCTGTTCGCCGTCGAGACCATCGAGGCCCAGCCCAACTACGACTACCAGACCGGCCAGATCACGCTGGGCGGCCCGGTGCGCGGCCCCACCGTCATGCCGGCTGGACCCAACAGCCCGGTGGGCGTGGTGTGGATCGGCCTGTCCGCCCCCGGCTGCGGCATCCAGGGCGCCCCCGACCCGGCGGGGATCGGCAAGCCGGCGGGCCGCGGCTGCGTGCGCCTGACCAACTGGGACGCGCGCGAACTGGCGCGCGGGGTGCGGCCGGGGGTGGCGGTGGCGTTCAGGTGAAAATCGTCATCCTCGGCGGAGGCGCGAAGCGCCGCAGACCCGAGGACCCAGCAGCCCCACCTTCGCCGTCGCACACCCAGCTTCGCCGCACCGCTTGCTGGGTCCTCGGGTCTCCGCTGCGCTTCGCCCGAGGATGACGGATTAAATGCGAGCCCCGATCTCCTTCGCCAGTTCGGCCAGCTCCACCGTGTCGGCCATGCGCGCGCCGCCGTGGCCGGCGAGCGCCACGCCCTCGTAGCGGGGGATGATGTGGAAGTGCAGGTGGTAGACGGTCTGGCCGGCCTGGGCGCCGTTGAACTGGGTCAGGACGATCCCGTCCGGCTTCAGGGCCGCGCGCACGCCCTGGGCGACCTTCTGCACGCCGAGGATGAGGGCCTCCAGCGCGGCCGGCTCGACGTCGAGCAGGTTGCGGGCCTGGGCGGTCTTGGAGATCACCAGGGTGTGGCCGCGGCTCTGGGGGAACAGGTCGAGGAAGGCCAGGACCGCGTCGTCCTCGTAGACCTTGGCGCAGGGCGCCTCGCCCCGGATCATCTTGGCGAAGATGTTGGCGTCGTCGTAGGCCCCGTCGAGGCTCATTGGGTCTCTCCCGCTTTGAACGGCGAATATTCCTCGGCCAGCATGGCCATCTCGGCGGCGACGTGGGCGCGTTCCTGTTCGAGGTAGGCGGCGACGGGCTTTCTGAGCGCGGGGTCGGCGATGTAGTGGGCCGAATAGACCGGCACGGGCAGGTAGCCGCGGGCGATCTTGTGCTCGCCTTGCGCGCCCGCCTCGACGCGGGCGAGGCGCCGGTCGATGGCCAGCTCGATGGCCTGGTAATAGCAGAGCTCGAAATGCAGGAAGGGGACGTGCTCCAGCGCGCCCCAGTTGCGGCCGTAGAGGGCCTCGGCGCCGATCAGGTTCAGGGCGCCGGCGATCCAGCGCCCGTCGCGGCGGGCCATGACCAGCAGCACCTTGTCGGCCATCCGCTCGCCCATCAGGGAGAAAAAGGTGCGGTTCAGGTAGGGGCGGCCCCACTTGCGCGAGCCGGTGTCCATGTAGAAGGCGAAGAAGGCGTCCCAGTGCTCCTCGCGGATGTCGGCGCCGTTCAGCGCCACGATCTCGACCTCGGCCTGGGCGTCGCGCCGCTCGCGCCGGATGGTCTTGCGGCGGGAGGAGGAGAGGGCGTCGAGGAAGTCCTGGAAGTCGCGGTAGCCCGGATTGACCCAGTGGTACTGCTGGTCCTGGCGCTGCAGCAGGCCGGCCGCGCCGAGGCGCTCCCACTCCTGCCGCAGCGGGAAGGTCACGTGCAGGGAGGAGGCCTGGAGGTTGCGGGTCAGCTGGATCGCCCCGCCCAGCAGCACGTCCTGGGCCGCCTCGCGGTCGACGCCGTCGCGGACGATCAGGCGGGGGCCGGTGGCCGGGGTGAAGGGCACGGCGCACTGGAGCTTGGGGTAGTAGTCGCCGCCGGCGCGCATATAGGCCTGGGCCCAGGCGTGGTCGAAGACGTATTCGCCCTGGCTGTGGTTCTTCAGATAGAGCGGCATGACGCCGCCGACGTCGCCCGCTTCGTCGGCGACCGACAGGTGGTGCGGCGCCCAGCCGGTCCTGGGCTGGACCGAGCCGCTTTCCTCCAGGGCGGCGAGGAAGTCGAAGCTGGTGAAGGGGTTGCCGGCGTAAGGCGCGGCGCGGGCGCAGGCGTCCCAGGCCTCGCGGCCGATCTCGGCGATGCTGCGGTGGACGGAGACCGCGGGCTTGACGCCCAGCCCTGCGCCTTCCGGGCTCACGCCTTGAAGCCCTCGAACATCAGATTGTCGCAGCCGGCCTTGACCCGCGCCCACTGGGCCGGCGAGCGCACGGTCCAGGCCACCACCGGCATACCCTTGGCGCGCAGGGCCTCGGCGGAGGCGGAGGGCAGCATGTCCATGCCGAGGCCGAGGAAGTGCGGCCGGGCCAGCGCGACGTGCTCCAGCTCGGCCAGGGCGCGGCGCTCCTCGGCGGGCAGGGTCCAGTGGGCGGCGTCGTGGTAGGCCATGCTGTCGAGGCCGCGCAGGACGCCCGGGCGGTGGTCGGCGAACCAGGCCACGGTCTGCGGATTGAAACTGATCACCGCGACGGGGCCGGCATAGGCGTCCAGCACCTCGGCGACCCGGCGCTCCAGCCCACCCGTCTCGCCGTTCAGCACCTTAAGCTCGACGATCACCAGGGTGCGGCCGCCGACGCATTCCAGCGCCTCGGCCAGGGTCGGGATGGTCTCGCGCGTGCCGGCCAGATGGATCTCGGCGAGGTCGGCGGCGAGGTGTTCGGCGACGCGCCCCGACGCGGTGGTCAGCTCCCGATCGTTCAGCCGGTCGTCGTGGAACACCACCGCCTCGCCGTCGGCGCTGAGCTGGACGTCGAGCTCCATGCCGTAGCCGCGGCTGGCCGCGGCCTCGAAGGCGGCCAGGGAGTTCTCGGGCCGGTCCTTGTCTGGGCTCCACAGGCCGCGATGGGCCACCGGCGCGCTGAGCAGGGCCGCCCAGGCGTGGGCGTCGACCCCTTCGGGCGGCCGGCCGGGGGCGGGCCTCACGAGACCTGCACCACGGCGTCGACCTCGACGGCGAAGTTCAGCGGCAGGCGATAGACGCCGACGGCGGAGCGGGCGTGGCGGCCGGTGTCGCCGAACACCGCGACCATCAGGTCGGAGCAGCCGTTGACCACCTTGGGGATGTCGAAGAAGTCCGGCCCGGCCTGGACGAAGCCGCCCAGCTTGACGATGCGGACCACGCGATCCAGGTCGCCGTCGACGGCGGCGTTGATCTGGGCCAGCAGGTTGATGCCGCACAGGCGGGCGGCCTCGGCGGCCTGCTCCGGGGTCACGTCCACGCCGACGGTGCCCTTGATGCCGCCGCTGGCGTCGTTCGACAGCTGGCCCGAGATGAAGATCTGCTCGCCCGAGCGGACGTAGGAGACATAGCTGGCCACCGGCTTGGCGGGCTCGGGCAGGGTGATGCCGAGTTCAGCGATGCGGGCGTGAATGCTCATGGGGCGACTCCGTATGAAAGTGTGGAGGGGGTTTAGCGCGGCGCGGCGGCCGCGTCATCCGGGGCGTTCATTTGGTCGCTTCAACGCGCGTCCGGCCACCACGGCGGCGGCCCCGAACTTGTCGCGCAGAGCGTCGATGGCGGTCTCGGTCTTCAGGGCGCGGGTCTCGGCCGTGGCGAACAGGCCGGAGGGCGCGTCCTGAGCATCGGCGATGTCGGCCATGCCGATGCCGATCAGCCGATAGGGCACGCCCAGTTCCGGTTTCAGCAGGTCGCGCCCGGCGGCGAACAGGGCGCGCGCCGTCTGCACCGGCTCGGCCAGAGTGATGCGGCGGGTGACGATCTTGAAGTCCGTCTTGCGCAGCTTCAGCACCACGACCCGGCTGACCACGCCGTCGCGGCGGGCCTTGGAGGCCAGCTTCTCGCACAGGGGCCACAGCTCGGCCTCCAGCGCTTCGGCCGTGGTCAGGTCGTCGTTGAAGGTGGTCTCGGCGCTCATGCCGCGCCGGTCGTGGTCGGGGTTTACCGGGCGGCTGTCGCGGGCGTGGCTGAGGTCGTGCAGGCGAAGGCCCGTCTCGCCATAGCGCCGGACCAGATCCTTCACCTCGGCGGCGGCCAGATCGCCGATGGTGGCGAAACCGTCAGAGCGCAGGGTGCGGCCGAACACCGGCCCGACGCCGGGCAGGGTGGTCACGGGGCGCGGCGCCAACAGGCCTTGGGCCTCGGCGACGCCGATGACGGAGAAGCCGCGCGGCTTGTCCAGCTCCGACGCGATCTTTGCCAGGAAGCGGTTGGGCGCCAGGCCGATGGAGACGCTGAGGCCCGTCTCGTCCTCAATCCATTTCTGCAGACGCGCCAATTGGAAGGCAGGCGGGCCGCCGTTCAGCCGCTCCGTGCCCTTCAGGTCGATCCACGCCTCGTCCAGCGACAGGGTCTGGACCAGCGGCGTCAGGCGGTGGACGGCGCCGAAGATGCGCTCGCTCTCGGCCACATATTTGCGGAAGTCCGGCTTGATCACTACGGCGTCGGGACAGGCCTTCAGCGCCTTGAACATCGGCATGGCGGAGCCGACGCCATACAGCCGCGCCACATAGCAGGCGGTGGAGACCACCCCGCGCTTGCCGCCGCCGACGATGACCGGCCTGTCGCGCAGTTCGGGTCGGTCCCGCTTCTCGACCGAGGCGTAGAAGGCGTCGCAGTCCAGGTGGGCGATGTGCAGATCGCTCAGCTCGTCATGGGCGATGACCCGGCGCGAGGCGCACGACGGACACCGCGCGACCTTGCGGTCGCCGGTCGACAGGCAGTCGCGACAGAGGGCCGTGATGGCCAAGCAAGAACTCCGTTTGTCTCGGCTTCACGTCAACTTAAGACTGCTGCGGTCACAGTGCATCCAAGAAGGCGCAACAGCCCACCGCAAAAGCGGATGAACAAGAGGCGCAACAGCCGGGTGGCGGATGTCCAAGAAAGTCCTCATCGTCGAGGATAATGAGCTGAACATGAAGCTTTTTCATGATCTGCTCGATTCTCAGGGGTATGAAGTGCTGCAGACCCGCGAAGGGCTGCAGGCGCTGGCGATTGCGCGCGAGCACCGCCCCGATCTGATCCTGATGGATATCCAGTTGCCGGAAATCTCAGGCCTTGAAGTCACCAAATGGCTCAAGGACGACGAAGAGCTGAACCATATCCCCGTCATCGCCGTTACAGCCTTCGCCATGAAGGGTGATGAAGAACGGATTCGCCAGGGGGGCTGTGAAGCCTACATCTCCAAGCCGATCTCGGTCATTTCCTTCCTGGAGACGGTGCGCAGGCACCTGGGTCAGGGGGCGGCATGAGTGCGCGAATCCTGGTGGTCGACGACGTCGAGGCGAACGTCCGGCTGCTCGAAGCCAAGCTGACCCTCGAATACTACGACGTGCTCACCTGCCATGACGGCGCGACCGCCATCGCCCTGGCCGGCGCCGAGCAGCCGGACCTGATCCTGCTGGACGTGATGATGCCGGGCATGGACGGCTTCGAGACCTGTCGCCGGATCAAGGCGGCGGCGGACACGCGCCATATCCCGGTGGTGCTGGTGACGGCGCTGGACGGACGGCATGATCGGATCAAGGGCCTGGAGGCCGGGGCCGACGACTTCCTGTCCAAGCCGCTGGACGATGTAATCCTGATGGCGCGGGTCCGCAGCCTGACCCGGCTGAAGATGGTCATGGACGAGCTGCGCGAGCGCGAGGAAAGCGGGCGCCGGGTCGGCGTCGACACCGGCGGCGTGGCGCGGCTCAAGGGCTCGGGCGGGCGTGTGCTGATCGTCGACGACAATACGCTTCAGGCCCAGGTGATGGCGCAGGAGCTGTCGCGAGAACATCGGCCGCTGATCGAGCCTTCCGCCGAGGCGGGGCTGGAGACGGCGCGCGGTCCGGTCGATCTGGTGATCGTCAACATCACGTCCGAACGGTTCGACGGCCTGCGGCTGATCGCCCAGCTTCGCTCCAAGGAGCCGACGCGGCGTCTGCCTATCCTGGCCGTGGTGGACACCCAGGACCGGCCGCGCCTGCTCAAGGCGCTGGAGCTGGGCGCGCACGACCTCCTGATCCGTCCCATCGATCCCGAGGAACTGGCGGCGCGGGTGCGGACCCAGGTGCGCCGCAAGCGTTACGGCGACTTCCTGCGCGAGAAGCTGGACCACAATCTGGAGATGGCGGTCACAGACCCCCTGACCGGCCTGCACAACCGGCGCTACATGAACGGCCAGTTGGACGCCCTGGTGGCGCGCGCCAATCGCGGCGGCGACCCGGTGGCGGTGCTGGTGCTGGACATCGACCACTTCAAGGCGGTCAACGACAGCCTGGGCCACGACGCGGGCGATGAGGTGCTGCGCGAGTTCTCGGTGCGGCTGGCGACTAATGTGCGGGCCGTGGACCTGCCGTGCCGGTTCGGCGGCGAGGAGTTCGTGGTGGTCATGCCCGGCACGACGCTGGAGGACGCCCATCGCATCGCCGAGCGGATTCGTCGGGACGTCGGCGCTTCGGCCTTCCGCATCCTGGGCGGCGAGCCGTTGAGCATCACCGTCTCGGTCGGCGTGGCGGCGACCATGGGGGCGGACGACACGCCGGCCTCCCTGCTGAAGCGCGCCGACGAAGGCGTCTATGAGGCCAAGAAGGCCGGCCGTAATCGGGTGGTGGCCCGCGCCGCCTGACGCGCCTGTGGTCGCATGACGGACAACGAAAAACGCCCGGTCCTGCGACCGGGCGTTTCGATTCTTGCAGATTCAAGCGGAGGGCTAAGCCCTTACTTGATCTTGCCTTCCTTGAACTCGACGTGCTTGCGGACGACCGGGTCGTACTTCTTGACGACCATTTTCTCGGTCATCGTACGGGCGTTCTTCTTGGTGACGTAGAAGAAGCCGGTGTCAGCGGTGGAGTTCAGGCGGATCTTGATGGAAGCCGGTTTGGCCATCGGAATTACCTCTGCGACGGCGAAAGCCGCTTGAAATAAGAGGCGCGGAACATACTCAGGACGGGCTCAAAGTCAACGGTTTCGATGTCGCGTTGAGCGGCGCCGCAGAAGCGTTAGTGTTTCGACATGAAAACGCCCTACTTCAAGCCCGCCCACGCCCTGTCCGTCGCCGTCATTGCGGCCGGATTGACGCTGTCCGCCTGCTCGTCCGAACCGGCGACGCCCGCCGCAAAGCCCGATGCGGCCTCGGCCACGGCGCAGGACGCCTTCTTCGCCAATCTGACCGCCCTTTGCGGCCAGCGCTTCGAGGGCAAGGTCGTCACGACCGAAGCCGCCGACTCAGATTTCGTCGGCAAGCGTCTGCTGATGCATGTGCGCGACTGCTCGAAGGATGAGATTCGCATTCCCTTCTGGGTCGGCGAAGACCGCTCGCGCACCTGGGTCGTGACCCGCACCGAATCGGGCCTGCGGTTGAAGCACGATCACCGCCAGCCGGACGGCAAGACGGATCCGCTGCACTGGTACGGGGGCGATACGAAGAACGAAGGCACGGCCGAGCGTCAGGAATTCCCGGTGGATCAGGAATCCATCGATCTGTTCAACGCTCAGGACGCCGCAGTCTCGACGACCAACGTCTGGGCGATGGAGGTCCATCCCGGCAAGACGTTTACCTATGAACTGCGCCGGCCGAACCGCCATTTCCAGGTTGACTTCGACCTGACCAAGCCGGTCGCCGAATAAGACGGTGAGGCCGCTGCGTCAGTCCTGATGGTCGATGACGTGGCGGCCGCGCACCATGTGCACGAAGGGCAGGGGGCGTTGCGGCGTCTCCAGCCGCTCGGCGACCTCGCCCAGCACGAAGCGGGTGATGGCGGGCAGGTCCAGGCTTCGCGCTTCGTCCAGCGGAATCCAGGCGATCTCGTCCAGTTCGCCTGAGCCTTCGATCCGATCGGGATCGCGCAGGGCTTCGACCGGGGCCATGAAGAAGCGGGCGTCGAAACGTCGGGTGCGGCCCGGCGGCGTGATGGCGCGCGCCACATATGACAGGACCGACAGGTCCGGCAGGGCGCCCGCCTGACGATAGTCCCGCCACGGTCCGGCGACCGAGGCGGCCGGCGCGGCGCGGCCCAGGATCAGCCCGGTTTCCTCAAAGGTCTCGCGCACGGCGGCCAGGGCCAGGGCGCGGGCGCGGCGGGCGGGCATCTCCGCCTGCAATCGTCGCGCGGCGTCATGCGACAGGGCCCCGTCGTCGGCGGCGTTGAAGTCCGCCCGTTCGATGCGTCCGCCCGGAAACACCCACTTCGACGCCATGAAGACGTGGCCCGGCGCCCGGCGGCCCATCAGCACCTCAGGACGCCTGGCGTCGCGGGTCAGGATCAGGGTCGCCGCGTCCTTGGGGCGTTGAGCGCCGCCGACACGCGGCGCGTCGGCCAGGTCTTGGGCTGCGTCGAAGGGGAGGGAGGTCATGGATAAAACTCCTTTCTTCTCCCCGTCGGGGGAGAAGGTGGATCGCGCAGCGAGACGGATGAGGGGGACGCTGGCCGCGACCTCAACGTCAGTCGTTCTGCGTGCGGATACAGCCCCCTCATCCGACCTGCTCCGCAGGCCACCTTCTCCCTCGAGGGGAGAAGGGAAACGACATCGCTCACCGCCGCTTGCCCTTTCGGACGCCTTTCAGGCCGCCGGAGGGCTTGGCGCCGTTGCGGGGCTTGGGACCGCCGGGGCGGCCTTTGCCGCGCTTGGGCGGGCCGTCTCCCCCGCGTCCGCGCATGCCGTAGCGCGGGGCCGGAGCGTTGGGATCGCGCGGGTCCGGCTCGGACAGCATCTCCAGCACCAGACCGCCGGTGACGGGCGTGGCCTCCATCAGCCGCACCTCGACGCGGCGGCCCAGCGGGAACCGCTTGCCGGTGCGCTCGCCGACCAAGGCGTGGGCGCGGTCGTCGTGGGTGAAGTACTCGTCGCCCAGCGTCGAGACCGGCACCAGTCCGTCGGCGCCCGTCTCGTCCAGGCGGATGAACAGGCCGAAGCGGGTGACGCCGGTGATGCGGCCGGTGAAGGTCGCGCCGACGTGCTCCTCAAGGAAGGCGGCGATGTAGCGATCCATGGCGTCGCGCTCGGCGGCCATGGAGCGGCGCTCGGTTTCGGTGACATGATCGGCGATGCCGCCCAGTTCGGCGATCTCGCGGTCGGTCAGGCCGTCCGATCCCAGCTTCAACCCCCGGATCAGCCCGCGATGGACGATCAGGTCGGAATAGCGCCGGATCGGCGAGGTGAAGTGGGCGTAGCGGTCCAGATGCAGACCGAAGTGGCCGACGTTCTCGGGGCTATAGATGGCCTGCATCTGGGTGCGCAGGACGACTTCGTTGACGACCTCGGCGTGCGGGGTGTCGCGGGTTTCCTCCAGCAGCTTGTTGAAGCGTTTGGTGTTCGGCGCCTCGCCCTTGTTCCACGGCTTGCCGATGGTGTGCAGGAAGTCGGCCAGGTTGAAGATCTTCTCCTGGCTGGGCGTGTCGTGGACCCGGTAGATCAGCGGCGTGTGC
>NCED01000083.1 GCA_002280485.1 Caulobacterales bacterium 32-69-10 | reverse complement strand
GTTCAAGCATGGTCTGCGCGCTCCCTAGTGGTCATGGCTCGCGCCGGACTTTTCGATGTCCGCGCGAATGAGGAAGGCGCCGTCGCTGACGTACTCGGTCCCGGGCTCAAGTCCACCGAGCACCTCGGTCCACTCGTCGGTGCGGCGCCCGAGTTCGAGCATCCGGACCTCGTAAGTGTCGCCGACCTTGGCGTAGACGACCGTGAAGTCCCGGAAGGGCTGCAGAGCCTTGGTGCGTACCGCGAGCGGGACGCTCCCCTCCCCGACCTGAACAACGCCCTGGACGCCCAGGCCTGGACGCCACACGCCGCCTTGGAACGGCAACTCCACGTGGACGATGAGTGTCTGGCTGATGGGATCGGCCGCCGGCAGGATGACCTCGATCACACCCATGGCGCGATGACCGCCGGCTTGGCTCACGACCTCGACCCGCTGACCAACCCGCACGCGCTCGGCGTCCTTCGGATAAAGGAAGAATTCCGCGTGCAGCCGTGTCGGATCACCGATGGTCAGCATCGGACTGGTTCCGGCCATCGTTCCCACATTCACCGTCTTGGTCAGGATGACGCCGGAGATCGGGGCGGTGATCGCGTAGGTCTGTAGGCTCTCGCTCGATTCCACGCGCGCCAGGACCTGACCCCGCGTCACGCGCTGCCCAAGGGCGGCATTGAGGCTGACGACCCTCCCCGGGTATCGGGCGAAGACCTCACTCTGGCCTTCCGGTGTGATCTCAACACGGCCGTTTAAGGGAAGTGATTCGCCGAGCACCGCGGCTCCCGCCCGCTCTGTCTTAACGCCGCCAGCCTTGGCGGCGTCTGCCTTGATGACCGTGCGGCCCTCATAGGACTGGTAGGTCCACGCCGAGCGCGCACCGCCTCGCGTGGCGGCGACGCTGACGTCGAAGGAGTGCGGTTCGGAGACGACGCCGGGGCTGGCGAGATAGTCGGCCTCGGGCGTGAAGGTGAAGCGGTCGATCTTCGGTCCAAGACGGGTGAGCGCGATCGAAACCTGGACCTGGCGCGGATCCAGCGGCTTATCCTTCAAATAGGGATAGAGCCGGAACAGCGGCGCAGGGCCTTCCTCGTAGATGGTGACTTCAAGGCTGAAGTCTCCGTCGCGCAGCAGGCGACCGTTGTGCGGGCCACGTTCGTATTCAGCTGGACCAGCTTCGGCGCCGGCTTCGGCTGTCGGGGTCTTGGACCGCTCGCCGCAACCGGTGAGCAACCCGGCGGCGAGGACGAGGGCGAAAGGCGCAATGCGCCAGGTTCGGACGGGCGTCATTAGCGGATCTCCGCGGTTCGGGTTTGAGTGAGGCCAGCCTGACGGCCGGACAGCCGATCAAGGGCGGCCTGATCAAGGTGGTATTGGCGCAGGACGCTGACCCGGCGGGCCCGCGCGTCGGCGAGTGCGCGCTCGGCCTCCGTGACGTCGAGGTAGCTGAAGCCTCCGCGATTGAAGCCTTCCCGCACCTGCTCGACGGACTTGATCGCTGGGGGGATCACTTCGGCGCGGATCCGCTCGGCCTCGGTCGCTGCCGACGAAATCCTCGCGATCAGCTGAGCGATCTCACGTTCTCTGGCGAGGCGTGCAACCGCGATGTCCGCCTCAGCGGCGGTCCGCTCGGCCCGCGCGCGTTCTATTCCTGACCGATTGGTATCGTAGCGCCGCAGCGGGATCGTGCCGCCGACAACGAAGGCGACGTTGTTTCCGTCGCCGAGGTAACGGATTCCAGCCCGGACGGTCGGATCAACGACAGCACGCGCCTGCTCCACGCGGATATTGGCGATGGCGACGTCCCGTTCGGCCTCGAGGAGCGCGAGGTCCGCGATCGTCAGGCTGGCGGGGACAACAGGTCCCTTGGCTTCGAAGAACGGCTCGAGCGCTAAGCGGAATTCTGGGCCGCCGCCCCAGAACCGGGCGAGCGCGGCGCGGGCGTTGCGGGCGCGATCCCGAGCCTGGTCACGCGCTATTTGGGCCTGAGCCGTCATCATATCGGCCCGGGAACCGGCGAAGAGCGGGTCGCGCGCAGCTTTCACCCGCCGCTCGATGTCAGCTTGGGATTGGTGAGCGGCGATGAGGCGAGCTTCCGCGATCAGCAGCTCGGCCTCGGCCGCGGTCGCTTCGGCGTAGGCGACCTGGACATCCCGGAGCAGATCGAGCGTGCGCACCTCGCGCCGCAGGCGGGCGACATCGATCTCGGCACGCGCCCGCCCCGTGCGGGCCTCGCGCTTGCCGCCCCGTTCAACGGTCTGCTGATAGCTGACCGTGGCTTCTGTCCGGTCGAGGAGGGAATAGGCGCCGGTGCCGGCGAAATTCTCCAGCTCCACCCCTAGCGTCGGGTTGGGCCGCACCCCGGCCTGACGCAGGTTGGCCTGCGCCGCTGCAAGGCGAGCGTCCGAACCCGCGAGCGTCGGATCCGCCCCCGCCGCTTTGGCAAGCGCCTCCGTGAGGCTAAGGGCTGGCGGCTCTGTCTGTGCCCTCGCCGCCGTCAGGCTCGCGAGGTTGAGTGCGAGCGTGGCCGCGATGGCCAGGCCCAGTCGCGCGCTGGCGCGACACCGGAATCTGAATGGCATGTGTCTCTCGAAGCATGGGTGATCAGGCGCGCGCGGCCTGATTGCCGCGCTACGTCAGGCGATGACTTCGAGAGGTGCTCTTGGAGGGCGTTCTAGCCCTAGGATCATGCCTGAAGACGGCGGCGCATCGTTTGGCCCACGCAGCGACAGGGCTTGCGCTGAAATCACCGACGTGGCGTCCCCGCGAGGGAGCGGAGCAAACTGCGGGCCGTCCCCGTGATGGTGGTGCGAGGGTCCGTCCGTAGATACGTCATCGGCGGCGCTGACTTGCGGCTCGTCGTGACCCGCCTGATGGTCGTCGTGGTCGAAGTGGATCTCTAAAGCCGGGTGATCCGCCATCTGGCTGTGCTGAACCTGATCCACAGTAGCGATAGTGGATTGCGAGGCGAGCACAGCCGTCAACGCCACGCATAGCGTGGCGAGGAACGTCCTCAGCTTCGTGGCTCGCAGAGCTAGCACTTTAGAACTCCCGACACGCGTTACTAGGTTGTGCGGCTTGGCGAAGCAAGACGAACGACGGTCATGTGACTACATGCCCGCCTTCGGCCAATGGTGGTGAAGATCATCGATGACGAAAGGGTGCACGTGCGCTGCGCGTGTGCTGACAGGCTTACCCTCTCCCTCGCGCAGGTGCGGATGTTGGGGCGGCAGGTCCGGATGCACGTGCGCAAGTTCGTCAGGGTCGGCGGCAGGCCAGACCTTGAGCGCGACGACCACGCCGACCAGGCTAAGGCCGGCGAGGGCTACGAAAGTTGGCGCCATGCCGTAGGCGGCTCCGAGGGAGCCCGCCACAGTGTAGGTCAACAGCCAGCAGGCGTGCGACAGGGCAAACTGAGCGGCGAAGAGCGCGCTGCGGTCCTCAGGCGTCGCCGAACGCCGCAAGAGCCGTCCTGACGGGGTCAGGACGGCTGAATAGCCTACTCCTATGATCGCCCACAGGATCAGCAGTGAGACCCAGTGGTCCACGCCAGGCGCAACGGTGAGCAAGGCCATGACGACCAGGGCCACGGTCAGAAGGCAGGAAGCGGTGATCATAACCGTGCGGTCGCCCACACGCTCCAACACGCGCGGGAGCAGCAGGGCCGCGACCATCGAACCGCCACCGAAGGCGGCCAGAGCCAAGGCCATGTCGTCGGCCGATCGGCCGAGCAGGGTCCGCACATAGACGACGGTGTTGACGATCACCATGGCGCCGGCGGCCGCGGCTGCGAGATTGAGCGCCAGTAGCCCTCTCAGCCTTGGTGTCTTGAGGTAGATGCGAACGCCGCGCGTGGTGCGCGCGTAGATTCCGCCTTCGCGCGCCACGGTCTTGGGCTGCGGGACGATGACAGAGACCACCAAGGCGGCTGAGGCCAGGAAGCCGACGACAGTTCCGCCAAAAAGCCAATGGAAGCTGATGACCGTGAGCAGCGCGGCGGCCAGCATCGGGCTGACTAGGCTTTCCATGTCGTAGGCCAGACGCGAGAGCGACAGCGCCCGCGTGTAGCGCTCCTCGTCTGGAAGAATATCCGGTATGGCGGCCTGGAAGGTCGGCGTGAACGCTGCAGAAGCCGATTGCAGGAGGAAGATCAGCAGGTAGACCTGCCAAATCTGGGTGACAAAGGGCAGCGTGATGGCCACAGAGGCGCGCACCAGATCCATCGACACAAGGAAAGCTCGTCGCGGAAGGCGATCGACGAAGGCGTTCACGATGGGGCCGACGCCAATGTAGGCGATCATCTTGATCGCCAACGCGCCGCCAAGCACAACGCCGGCGTTCGCGCCGGCCAGGTCGTAAGACAACAGACCCAGCGCTACTGTCGCCAGGCCGGTGCCGACCAGGGCGATCACCTGCGCCAGGAAGAGATGTCTGTAGGTTCTGTCCGCAAGAACGCTCAACATCACCAGTCCCTCCGTTGAGTCATGACAGCGAACCTCGGGGAGGCGACGCGGAATCGCTGAGGGTGTGGCCCTTCCCCTGTTCGCTCAGCCGATCGACACGGCGCTTCAAATCCTTCGACATCATCTGGCGAGCACGAGGTTGCATCTTCCGCCAGGCGCGGATTTCAGGAACGGTTCGACCACAGCCGATGCACCAGCCTGATCGACCATCAAAACTGCAGACGCTGATGCATGGATCGCCAGACTTCACGGGTGGACCGCCGCCGGCTGAACCCCAAGAGGCGTTGACGGGGCCTTTCCCTCTTCAGCCCCAACCTTGCGCGGCAGCAGCCGGGCCGAGTTGAGGATGAAGGCCATTTCGGACGCGACGTGAATGAATGCCGCCATCAGGGGATTCAGCACCCCCACGGCCGCCAAGCCTATCCCGATCGCGTCGATCGCGAGCGTGCCGGCGAAGTTCTGCCAGATGATGCGCCGCGTG
>NCED01000149.1 GCA_002280485.1 Caulobacterales bacterium 32-69-10 | reverse complement strand
GGCCTTGGCCGGGTTCAGGCCCTTGGGGCAGACCTGGGCGCAGTTCATGATGGTGTGGCAGCGGTACAGTTTGAACGGGTCTTCCAGGTCGTCCAGACGCTTCTGCGTGGCGTCGTCGCGGCTGTCGGAGATCCAGCGATAGGACTGCAGCAGGGCCGCCGGGCCGAGGTATTCTTCCTGGTTCCACCAGTAGCTGGGGCAGGAGGTGGAGCAGCAGGCGCACAGGATGCACTCGTACAGGCCGTCCAGCTTTTCGCGCTCGGCCGGGGTCTGGAGCCGTTCTTGTTCCGGGTCGGGCTCGTCCGACTGGAGATAGGGCTGGATCGAGTCGTACTGGGCGTAGAACAGGCTCAGGTCCGTCACCAGGTCCTTGATCACCGGCTGGTGCGGCAGGGGGGCGATGGTGATGTTGTGCGACTGGCACTCGTCCCAGCCCTTGGTGCAGGCCAGGGTGTTGCGCCCGTCGATGTTCATCGAGCAGGAGCCGCAGATGCCTTCGCGGCAGGACCGCCGGAACGACAGGGTCGGGTCGATGGTGTTCTTGATGTGGATCAGGGCGTCCAGCAGCATCGGGCCGTGGTCGCCCGTGGGCACCTCGAACGTGTCCCAGCGCGGGTCGGCGTCGACCTCGGGGTCGTAACGATAGACCTTGTAGGTGCGGACGTCCTTGGAGCCGGGCGCGGCCTTGTGGACCTTGCCCTTGGTCGGCTTGGAGCCGCGGGGGAGAGTGAGCTGGACCATCTTAGTAAACCCGCGCCTTCGGTTCGATATACGCGATGTCGTCGGACATGGTGTAGTTGTGGACCGGACGATAATCGATCTGGACCTGTTCGCCCGGACGCTTCCACGCCAGGGTGTGTTTCATCCAGTTGGCGTCGTCCCGGTCGGGATAGTCCTCGCGGGCGTGGGCGCCGCGCGATTCCGTGCGGTTCAGGCCGCTCTCGATGGTGACGACGGCCTGGGCGATCAGGTTGTCGTACTCCAGCGTCTCCATCAGATCGGTGTTCCAGATCAGGCCGCGATCCGTGGTCTTGATGTCGGCGCCGGCGGCGTCGATGGCCCGCAGCTTGTCGGTGCCCTGTTGCAGGGTCTCGCCG
>NCED01000148.1 GCA_002280485.1 Caulobacterales bacterium 32-69-10 | reverse complement strand
GGCGTTCACTTTCGCCGTCCACAGCTTCATCGGCCACAACATCATCGGCGTCACCGCCATCCTGTCGGCCATGGGCGCGCGTGAGGGCTATTTCTGGGTCCACGACTTTTCCAGCGTCTGCGCCCACTACGCCCTGTTGCGTAACGACGTGGCGTTCTGCGGCGCCCCGCCGCCCGACAGCCCCGCCTGTGAGGTGTGTCTCTACGCGCGCCGGCGACGTATTCATCTGGCCGAGCACTGCCGGTTCTTCCAGACGTTCGCGATGACGGTTCTGGCGCCGTCGCAGGCGGCGCTGGATCTATGGCTGAGCAGCTTCCCAGTTACGCCGGCGGCGGCCAAGGTCCATCCGCATGCGTCCTTGCGAAAGCGCCGCAAGACCTCGACGCCTGAGGGCCCATCAGGACCGCTGAAGGTCGCTTTCCTGGGCATGCCTGCTGAACACAAGGGGTGGCCAGTCTATGCCAAGCTTGTGGACCGGTTCGCCGATGACCCTCGATACGAATTCCACCATCTGGGCAAGGTGCGCTCCAGCACCGTGGAGGCGCTCTTTACCGCCATCGAGCCCTCCCCCGAGGTCGCCGAACCGATGGCGGCCGCCGTTGAAGCCTTGGGCGTCGACGTGGCGATCATCTGGTCGTTGTGTCCTGAAACCTTCTGCTTCACCGCCTATGAGGCCGTGGCCGGCGGGGCGGCTGTGATCACCAATCCCGACGCCGGCAATGTACCGCGCTTCACGGTGGAGGCCGATTGCGGCAGAGTAGTTGAGGACGACCATGCTCTGGCCGAACTTTTCGAAAGCGGCGAGGTCCTGGCCTTGGCCCGGGCGATCCGCGGCGAGCGCCTTTACAGCCTGGCTTACAGCCGGATGAGCGCCGACTTCATTCTCGAGAAGACCGCGCCATGAAAGTTCTCTGCTTCACCAGTTTCACCTTCTCGTACCTCAACCGCGCCCGGGTGCTGTTTCATACCCTGCGCAAGCATCATCCCGACTGGGAGCTTGTGGCGCTGATGAATGACGTGCCGCCTGACGGGTTCGATTCGACCGGGTGGTCAATGTCGAGGATCTCGACCTGGGCGGCGCGCCCTGGAAGTCATGGCTGTTCAAGCACGACGTGATCGAGGCCTCCACGGCGGTAAAAGGGCCTTTTCTGCACCAGGCCTGCGGCGGCGGCGCCGATGTGGTGATCTATCTGGATCCGGATACGGCCTTGCTCAATCCGTTGCATCCGCTGCTGGAAGAGCTGCAGACCCACGATATCGTCCTGACCCCGCACCTGCTCGATCCGGAAGAAACCGACGCGGCGGTCCTCGACAACGAGGTTTCTGCCCTCCGCACGGGCATCTACAATCTGGGCTTTGTGGCCATCCGCACAAAGGGGGAGGGCGCCCGCTTCGCCAAGTGGTGGAACGATCGTCTGTTGTCCTTCTGCTACGACAACATTCCCCAGGGGCTATTTGTCGATCAGCGCTGGTGCGACCACGTCCCAGCCTTCTTCGAGAAGGTGAAGATCCTGCGCGATCCGGGCTACAATATCGCCAGCTGGAACATCAGCCGCCGCAAGGTGACCATTGGCCATGACGGCCAGATTCGGGCCAATGGCTCGCTGCTTCGCTTCTGGCATTTCACCAAGCTGGGTCCGGTGGGCGACATCATGACCCGTCGCTACGCCGGGACCAATTTTGAGGTCCACGAGATCTGGAATTGGTACAAGCGCCTGATCGCTCGCTTCACCGACCCCCGAATTCCCGATCGCTACTGGG
>NCED01000147.1 GCA_002280485.1 Caulobacterales bacterium 32-69-10 | reverse complement strand
GAAGTCCAGATATTCGTCGATCATATGCTCCATCTCGTCCAGGTCGCCGCGCATGGCGGCCTGACGCTTGAACGGCGGGGCCAGGGCCAGTTCCAGCCGCAGCCGGGTCAGGGGGGTGCGCAGGTCGTGGCTGACCGAGGCGAGCAGGGCGGTGCGCTGGTCTATGTGGCGCTGGATCCGGTCACGCATGGCCAGGAAGGCGACGGCGGCGGCGCGGACCTCGCGCGCGCCGTGCGGCTTGAACCGGGGCACGGTCTCGCCGCGGCCGAAGGCCTCGGCCGCGTCGGCCAGGCGTTCGATGGCCCGCACCTGGTTGCGGATGAACAGGATGGCCACTCCCATCAGCAGGACGGTGGCGATGGTCAGCCACAGGACGAAGATGTGGGCCTGGGTCGCCACGGCGCGCTCGCGCGGGGCGATGATGCGCAGCACGCCCTGGGGCTCCTGCACCTGAATATCGACATAGGAGGGGTAGCGGGTGGTGTCGAACCAGTAGGGCCGGTCCAGTCGCGCCGCCAGCGCCTTGTCCAGCACGCGGTCCACCACCCCGATCGGGCCGCGCCTCTGTTCCTTCGGCAGGGTTCGGCCCTCTTGCAGCGCGATGGACAGGGACATGGAGCGTTCGGCCCGGTCGGCCAGCCGCTCCAGATTTCGCGGACTGGGATCGTCCTCATAACTCTCGACGGCCCAGGCGATGTCGCCGGCCAGGCCCTCCGACAGGCGCGCCGTCACGGTCTGCCAGTGGGCGTCGAAGAAGATCCAGGTCACCACCACCTGCATCACCAGCACCGGCAGGACGATGATCAGCAACGACCGTCCCCACAGCGAGGTCGGCAGGCGCCGCTTCAGAAAGCGCGGCCAGAGTTGGGCGGGCAGTAGCCGCATGGCGTTCGTCGCCGGCTCAGTCGGGCGCGAGCATATAGCCGACGCCGCGCACGGTCTGGAGATAGCGCGGGTTCTTGGGATCGGCTTCCAGCTTGCGGCGCAGGCGGGTGACCTGAACATCGACGGCGCGGCCGGTGATGTCGGCCGTGTCGGGCGACAGGCTCATGCGTTCGACCGGGGCGTGGGCGTGAAGCGCCAGGGTCTTCAGCAACTGGGCCTCGGCCTCG
>NCED01000146.1 GCA_002280485.1 Caulobacterales bacterium 32-69-10 | reverse complement strand
CATCCAGTACTTGTCCTCGACCAGGGCGCGGACCTGTTCGGCCCGGTCACGCCATCCGGGCGCGCGATCGTCGCCCAGCCGTTCGCCCAGATCGCCCAGGGCGCGCCAGGCGGCGAAGGCGTAGCCCTGAACCTCCAGCAGGGCGATGGGCCCCTTGGGGAAACGGCCATCGGCGTGGAAGATGGAGTCCTCGGAATCCTTCCAGCCCTGGTTCGACAGGCCGGTGTCGGCCCCGCGCTGATAGTCGATCAGCCCGTCATTGTTGCTGTCGCCATAGTCGCGCATCCAGTCGGCGGCGGCGATCAGGTTCGGCCACAGGGTGCGGATCAGGTCCAGGTCGCCGGTGCGGCTGGCGTAGGCGCCGGCCAGGGCCACGAACAGGCAGGTGGTGTCCACCCCGCCGTAGTACAGGCCGAACGGCACCTCGTGCAGGGCGCTCATCTCGCCGCCGCGCGTCTCGTGCATGATTTTGCCGGGCTGGCTGTCCTGGAACAGCGAGGTCTCGGTCGCCTGGCGCGAGGCCAGATAGGTCAGCACCCCCTTGGCCAGGGACGGATCCAGCCACAGCATCTGCCAGGCGGCGATGATGCCGTCGCGGCCGAACGGGGTCGAGAACCAGGGCGTGCCGGCATAGGGATAGGGGCCGGTCGGCAGGTCGGTGGTCAGCAGGGCCATGTCCGCCCGCGACTGGTCCAGCCAGTCATTGAACCGCGGGCTGCGCGGCCCCCGCACCGAGGCGCCGCGTCGGCGCTTGGCCCGCATGGCCAGACGGGCCTGGACGGCGTTCTCGCGCCAGCGTCGCGCGTCCGGCGTCTCGCAGGAATCGACCCCGCATTCGATGAACAGGTCCATGGACCGGCCCTTGGGCAGGCTGAACATGAACTCGGCGCGCTGATGGGTCAGTCGGGCGGGCGGCTCTGAAAAGGCCAGGCAGCTGGAGCGATCCACCTTGTCCAGACCGGTGTAGCGGAAGGTGACGCGGCGGCCGTCGGTGGTGGGGGCGTGGATTGTCCCGCGCTTGGCCC
Source organism: Caulobacterales bacterium 32-69-10 (assembly GCA_002280485.1). The sequence continues at coordinate 96 of NCED01000146.1, read as the reverse complement.
GGTGCGTGCCGCGCACCTGGAAGATGTCGGCGAAATCCGCGCCGAAGTCGAAGGCCAGGGGCAGCAGGATGTCCTCGACCCCGTGGTTGACCATGC
>NCED01000145.1 GCA_002280485.1 Caulobacterales bacterium 32-69-10 | reverse complement strand
GGCGATGCGCGGCGCCCGCAGGCGGACCACGTCGCTGGAGCCGAAGCCCGAACCACGCTCGACCCAGGATTCATCGACCCCGACCACCTCGGCGCCCGTGTCGGCGGCGAGCCGGGTCAGGGTGGCGACCACGTCGGCAGGGGCGCCGGCTTTCGGCAGGATCAGGGTTCCGGCGGGCCAGTCGCGGCCGTTCTGGGTGAAGGCTTGGTCGGCGGAATTGACCGTCAGGCCGGCTTGCAGGGCGGCGGCGAGGAAGCGGGGCTGGGCCGAGCCGGGGGCGACCAGGAAGCCGTAGCGGGCTTCTGCGTTCTGAACGGCGGCGGGCGTGACCAGTTCAGGGCCGCGCGCGTCGACGGCGACGCCCGGCGCGTTGTCACAGCGAGAGGAGGCCACGCCGAACATCAGGGGCAGGGACCAGGCGGTGACGTCATAGATCTCGTCGCCCAGACCGCGGGCGCGACGGCGCTCCTGCTCGGCCAGGAAGGCGGGCGGGATGGGCACGTCGCGGGTCAGCAGCACCTCGGCCATCCGGCGCTGGGGCTGGGCCAGGTTCACCACATAGTCGCCGGCCCGGTACTGGCCCCCGCAGGCGCCGAAGGCCTGGCGCGCGACTCCGACTTCGATGCCCGAACGGACCAGAAGTCCGGCCAGACGGTCGGCGGCCGCCGGATCCGACGCCCGCGACAGGACATAGGCGCCGCGTCCCGCAACGCCGTCGCGGTGATAGGCGTAGAAGTCGTTCAGCAGCCGGTCGTGATTGCGCGAGGCCGTCTCGATGGTGGCCAGGGTGGCGGTCAGGTGGGCGCGCACTGTGTCGGCATAGGTGAAGACCTCGCCCGAACTGCGCCGCGCGGCCAGACCCCGCGCCGAACCGGCTTCGTAGGTCATGGACACGGCGCCCAGATAGCCGGGCCAGCCGTCGCCATAGCCGGGATAGAAGGCGTCATAGACCTTGCGGTTGAAGTAGGGCAGGCCCGCCGCGTCGAACCGGGCGCCGGTGTTGCGGCCGAACAGAGCCCGGTTTTCCAGGGTGCGCGGCCAGATCCACGGGTTCAGCGGCTCGGCCTCGGGCGGGAAGAAGAAGGTCTCGTCCGAGCCCATCTCGTGGCTGTCGACGACCACC
>NCED01000144.1 GCA_002280485.1 Caulobacterales bacterium 32-69-10 | reverse complement strand
CCGCCGTCCTATTGAAGGCGTTCGCAAAGGAAACTGTCTACCCGTGACAAACGCCGTCATCGCCGCAACCGGCCTCTTCACCCCCGAACAATCGGTCTCCAACGCCGAACTGATCGACAGCTACAACGCCTGGGCCGACGGCTGGAACGCCCGCCACGCGGCCCAGATCGAGGCCGGCGAGCTGGAGGCCAAGCCCCATTCCTCGCCCGAGTTCATCGAAAAGGCCTCGGGCATCAAACAGCGGTTCGTGCTGGACAAGGCCGGGGTGATCGACCCCGAACGGATGGCCCCCAACCTGCCGGAACGCAGCAATGAGGAGCTGTCGATCCTGGCCGAGATGGCGGTCAAGGCCGCGCGTCAGGCCATTGAGGCCTGGGGCAAGCCGGTCAGCGAGATCGGCGCGGTGCTCTGCGCCGCCTCCAACATGCAACGCCCCTATCCGGCCATGGCCATCGAGGTGCAGCAGGCCCTGGGGATCGAGGGCTTCGCCTTCGACATGAATGTAGCCTGTTCTTCCGCCACCTTTGGCGTCAAGACGGCGGCGGACTTCATCGCCGGCGGCTCGGTCAAGGCCGTGCTGATGGTCAATCCCGAGGTCTGTTCGGCTCACCTGAACTTCACCGACCGAGACAGCCATTTCATCTTCGGCGACGTGGCCACGGCCGTGATCGTGGAATCGGCCGAGACGGCCGGACCCGGCGGCTGGGACGTGCTGGGCACGCGATTGAAGACGGTCTTCTCGAACAATATCCGCAATAATTTCGGCTTCCTGAACCGCAACGCCCGCGACACCGACCATCTGGATTCGCCGGTCGCCGACGACAGCGCCCAGAACGACAAGCTGTTCATCCAGCAGGGCCGCAAGGTCTTCCGCGACGTGGTGCCGATGGTGTCGGACATGATCGTCGATCACGCCGGCGAACTGGGCCTTGATCCGCACGAATTGAAGCGGTTGTGGCTGCACCAGGCCAACATCAACATGAACACCATGATCGGCAAGAAGGTGCTGGGCCGCGAGCCGTCGTCGGAAGAGAACGTCATCATCCTGGACGACTACGCCAACACCTCCTCGGCCGGCTCGATCATCGCCTTCCACCTGCACAACGACGGCTTCGCCCCCGGCGAGACC
>NCED01000143.1 GCA_002280485.1 Caulobacterales bacterium 32-69-10 | reverse complement strand
GTAGGTCGAGCGGTTCATGACCACTCCGGCGATACGGCCGCCGACGGCCTCGATCTCGTCGCGCAGGATCACCGGTCCGCTCGCGGTCGCCCCCCCGGCCGCCACCACCAGAACCGTCATGTCCACGAAGGGGGCCAGGATGATCGCCATGTCGTTGCGGTCGGCCGCCGGGCTGTCGATGACGATGGTGTCGGCGTGCGGCCTCAGGGCGTCCCAGTATCGCGGCTCCCCCACCGCCTCGACCCGATGGCCCGAGCGCAGGGCCTCCATATGGAAGCGCGTCGTCCACAGCCGCCCGCCCAGACAGGGGCGCGCGGTCAGCAGGCGCGCGGGCGGGATCGGCTTGCCGTCCCGTCCAGTCGGCGCGGGGGTGACGGCGAAGAAGCTGGAGCCGTCGGGCGAGGCCTGGGCCGGCTTGCCCAACTGGCCGAACCGGTCCGGTTCGGCGGCGATGGCTTCAAGCTGGCCCTGCTGGGCCAGGTCCCCGTCCACCAGCCAGACCGGCTTTCGCGCACGGACGGCGGCCAGTCGCGCGAACTCCCGCGCCACGGTCGAAACGCCCTCGCCCGTAGCGGCGGCGGCGAACTGGATCACGCGGGCGCGGTGCGCGGGAGCAGGCCCCAGCGCCGCCCACAGGCCTGCCATCTCGGACGTCAGATCGACCATCGAATCGCCATGCGTTCCATCGGCTCAGCCTACCACGGGCATGGGGCTAGTGCGCCTTCGCCGGGGCCACGGCCAGGACCGGCATGTCCAACGTCCGCCGGACTGAGTCCGGCGTGGAAAAGCCGCGCCGCGTGAAGATCCGCAGCAGGCCGATGCACAGGGCCGTGAAAGCGGCGAACAGGAAGACCGCCGCCAGGGCCGGCGCCTTCAGGCTCTTGCCGGTCGAGGGCGGCTGGGCGCGTTCGATGACGGTGACATTGTCGGCGCCGGCGGCGACCAGGGCGTTGTCCGCCCGGCTCTGGCTCTCGCGCTGCTGGAACTCGCGGATGTTGGCGGTCAGGACTTCGCGATTGCCGGCCAGGGTCGCGTTTTCGGACTCCAGCGCCGTCAGCCGAGCCTGCCTGGCCCGAATGTCCGACAACTGACGATCTAGCGCGGACAGGCGCGCGGCCAGGGCGTCACGGTCGGCGCGGGTGTTGATCC
>NCED01000017.1 GCA_002280485.1 Caulobacterales bacterium 32-69-10 | reverse complement strand
CAGTCCGATGTCGAGATCCGCCGCCGCAGAAGCCGCCCCCGAGAGCGTTCGCGCTCTTCCCGCCGCGCCAAAGCCCGTCGCCGCCGCCGGCGATTCGGCGTCGCCCGAGGCGCTGGACCGCATCAACGAGGCGGTGAAGCAGCTGCGCATGCACACGGTCCTGCCGCTGCTGAGCCGCGCCGTGGCCGAGGTGAGGGCCGACCACCACCGCCAGGCCGCAGAGTTGGCCGTCAAGGCCCTGGAGATCGATGAGCGGTGCGGCGTGGCCTGGCACATCCTGGCCATCTGCCGCGAGAAGGCCGGCGACTTCACCAATTCGCTGAAGTGCTACGAGAGCGCCCTATCGCTGAACCCGGACGAGATCGAGATCGCCAACGACCTTGGCCGCCTGGCCTATGTCATGGGCATGAAGGAGATCGCCGAAAACCTGTTCGCGCGATACCTGCTGTCCAACCCCGGCTCCGCCGAGGGCTCGAACAACCTCGCCTGCGCCCAGCGCGACCAGCTGCGCTTCGAGGACGCCATCGAGACGCTGCGCCCGGTGATCTACGCCAATCCGGACAATGCGCTGCTGTGGAACACCCTGGGCACCATCCTCTCCGAGCAGGGGAACATGGACCAGGGCCAGACCTTCTTCGACGAGGCGCTGCGCCTGCAGCCCGACTTCCCCAAGGCCCGATACAACCGCGCCAACTGCATCCTGGCGCTGGGCGACGCCCTGACCGCGCTGAAGGAGTGCGAGGCCGCCCTGCCCGGCGTGGCGCTGGAGAGCGAGCGGTCGATGATGCGGCTGGCCCGCGCCACCATGCTGATCGCCTCGGGCGATCTGGAGCGGGGCTGGGACGCCTATGAGGAGCGGCTGAACGCCGACTTCTCCGACGTCACCCACTACGTCGTCGACAAGCCGACGTGGACCCCCGAGGCCGACATGGCCGGCAAGCGCATGCTGGTGGTGGGCGAACAGGGCCTTGGCGACGAGATCCTCTTCGCCAACGTCATCCCCGACATCCTTGAGGCCCTGGGGCCGGACGGCGATCTGTCGGTGGCGGTCGAGCGCCGGCTGATTCCCCTGTTCCGCCGCTCGTTCCCGCAGGCGAACATCGACCGGCACGACACCTACAAGGTCGACCATCACACCGTGCGGGTGGTGAAGTGGATCGACGCGGACGACCAGATCGACTTCTGGGCGCCCATGGCCTCGCCGCTGCGCCGTTTCCGCCGCTCGGTCGACGCCTTCCCGAACCGTCCCGCCTTCCTAAAGGCCGACCCCGCCCGCGTCGCCTACTGGAAGGAAAAGCTGGCCGAGGCCGGCGACGGCCCCAAGGTCGGCATCGTGTGGAAGAGCCTGTCGATGAGCTCGGCGCGCATCCGCTACTACTCGCCGTTCGACCAGTGGAGTCCGGTGCTGAAGACGCCCGGCGTGCGCTTCGTCAACCTGCAGTACGGCGACCGCGCCGCCGAGCTGGCCGAGGCCCGCGACAAGCTGGGCGTCGACATCTGGGAGCCGCCGGGTATCGACCTGAAGGACGACCTGGACGAGGTGGCGGCCCTGACCTGCGCGCTGGACCTGGTCGTCGGCCCGGCCACCTGCACCCTCAACATCGCCGCCGCCTGCGGGGCTCCGGTCTGGCAGATCTGCACGCCTGGCGCCTGGCCGCTGCTGGGGACCGACCGCTACCCCTGGTACCCGCAGATGCGGGTTTTCCTGCCCCCCGCCTACAACCGCTGGACGCCGGTCATGGCCGAGGTCGCCGAGGCTCTGGCAAAGGAATTCTAGCGGACTCGCCCCTCGACCGCGGGGGCTCGTCGAAGGAACGGCTTAGCCCAGCCCAACGTTGTCTTCTGGCAACGATGGAGCATCCGACATGGCGGCCGAAAGCGACGCCCCCGACGAGCAGGATCAGTCGGAAGTCTACGACGAGGACAACAACGAGCTTGAGTCCCAGCGCTATGGCGGCCGTGACAACGAGCAGACCTTCGAGGATCTGCCCGACGTGCTTGACGTCACCCAGGCGGTGGGGGACGACGATGACGACGACGACGAAGCCGCCATCGGCGACGACATGGACGACGCCGAGATCGTCGCCCGAGCCCGCGACGACGTCGACGACGATGACAACATCGAAGACGACGACCTTCTCCGCAGCGAAGAGATCGCGCTGGATCCCGAAGAGGATCTGACCGACTTCGCCGACGGCGAGGACCCGGGCTCCAGGGACGGGCTCGACAGGACCGATCCTGACGAGGTCGAGCTCCAATATGTCGGCGACCTCAACGACGTGGCCGCCGCCGCCTCAGCCGCCCAGGCGCTGGAATCCGACTCCCTGTCCGACGCCGACCTGCGCGAGCTCGACTACAAGGACGAGTTCACCCGAGACGAGGACGAGGCCGCCGCTTCATCCCAATAACCATCCGTCAGGAGGACACCCATGCACGACCACCAGCAATCCACTCGCGACGTCCCGACACCGGGCAAGAAGCCGCCGCAGAACGATGCGGACAAGGCCGTCGAAACCCTCGATCGCGACAAGGGCAAGGACAAGGACGATCACCAGGAGGATCTACTCGACGAGGGCCTTGAGGAGAGCTTCCCGGCCTCCGATCCGGTCTCGGTGAAGCGCATCACCTGATAGCAGCTTGAGCGCTGAAATGAGGAGGGCGGCCCCGATGATGGGGCCGCCCTTTTACATTCGCCATCCCTTGGCTCTTCGCTGCTCCGAGAATGGCGGGTTGAATTAGGCCCCCTGCACTTCCGTCACCTTGTAGGTGAGCAGACGGCCGCCCTCGTCGGTGACGCTGACGTATTCGCCGACGGCGAAGCGGTGCTGGCCGAGGCGATAGAGCGGCTCGTCGTCGGCGGAGTCGGTGTCGTCGTAGTCGAAGAACCACCGGGCGCCCTGGCGCGCCAGCTTGCCTTCCTGAGGATCCTCGTCCGGGGCGAACCGGCGCACGGTGCACTGGTCCTTGGCTGCCTTGAAAGCGGCTTCGTCCAGGTAGCCGTCCTCTGTGAGGGGAGCGGTCAGGGTGTAGCCACGATGGTCGTCGCCATCGGCGAACTCGGTGCCGGGATTGCGGGCGAGGCGCATGACGACGCGGGACAGGCCGTTGGCCATGGAAGCGAACTCCTTGGTTGGTGGATCTAAGGCTAGTGAGACAGGAACAGGGACGGGCCGTCGTCGGCCTGCAGCAAGGTGCGCGTGGCGCCGCCGAAGATGAACTGCTGGAAACGCGACGTCGGGCGACTTGCACAACCACGGAATGGCCTCGCGGGCGGCGCGGCTGGCCTCCTTGCCGCCGTCCCAGGCCACCGCCACGGGCGCGGCCGGGTCAGGCAGGCTCCGCGCCACGAACACCGGCCGGCGCTCCTCCATCAAGATCTGCTGGAAGGCCTCGACCAGCGGGCCGCGCCCCCGCGCCGGATCGGCGCCGAACACGACGGCGTCGGACAACCGCGCCTCCATGCACAGGCAGGCCCATACCGGCGACTGCAGCACGGTGAAGTCCTTCTTGGCGTAACCCAGGGCCTCAAAGCGGGCGCGGGCGGCCTTCTCGCCTTCTTCCGCGGCCTGTTTCATCGAATCCAGGGCGGCCATCTGCACCCCGCCCATCAGCCCCTCGCCCATCCAGGGCATCAGGTCGGCCGCGTCCGCGGGCGCGAACACGGCCCCCAAGGTGGCGGCGAAGGGAGCGGCCATGGCGGCGGCGGCCTCCAGGGTCTGGGCGTCGGAAGGCGCGCCGGTCAGGGGCGCAAGGATTCTGGTCCAACTCATCGTCCGCCTCCAAGGCCCTCAGCCGCGCGCTTGCGGCCTGATCCAATTTACCCCCGAACTAGGAGAGCCTGTTGATCTTGATCACGCAATGGGCCTAGTCCCAAGCCGCGCCTGGCTGACAGAGGAACGTCCTGGTGGCCAAAGGGGTTCGTCGCACCACAAAGGACATGCCTCGCGCCTGGCAGCGGATGCTGTCGGGGCGGCGGCTCGACCTGCTCGATCCCTCGCCCCTAGACATCGAGATCGAGGACATCGCCCACGGCCTGGCCCGGGTGGCGCGGTGGAACGGTCAGACCCTAGGCGAACACGCCTTCTCGGTCGCCCAGCACAGCATGGTGGTCGAGGAGGTCGCAGCCCATGTTCAGCCGGGGCTGGAGGCGAAATGGCGCCTGGCCGCCCTGCTGCACGACGCGCCCGAGTATGTGATCGGCGACATGATCTCGCCGTTCAAGGCGGCGCTGGGGGTCGACTATCGCGCCTTCGAAGACCGGCTGGAGACCGCCATCCACCTGCGCTTCGGCCTGCCGCCGAAGGTCCCGGCTCCGATCAAGGTGTTGCTCAAGCAGGCTGACCGCGCCTCGGCCTACTATGAGGCCGTACAGCTGGCCGGCTTCGCCCCCGACGAGTCGGAGCGCCTGTTCGGCCCCCCCCCGAACGGCTACACCCTGGTTATCGAGCCTCAATCGCCCGCCATCGCCCAGGCCCACTATCTGGAGCGGTTCCGCACCCTGGCCGAAGCGACGGGCCTGATGTCCGGCCAAGCGGCGTTCGACACCGAATGACCCTGATCGTCTGCCCCCTCAGCAAGGTCGAGGCGGTGATCGCCGAACGCGCGCCGTCGCACCTGATCACCCTGCTCGACCCGGCCTTCCTGATCGACACGCCGGCGGGGCTGGAGCCGAGCCGGCACCTGCGGCTGGGGGTCAACAATATCGTCGAGGCCACCGAGGGGCGGATCGTTCCCGACGAGGCCCTGGTGACCCGCATCGTCGCCTTCGGCCGCGACTGGGACGCCCGCCGGCCGATGCTGATCCACTGCTGGGCGGGGATCAGCCGCTCGACCGCCACCGCCTTCGTGCTGGCCTGCGAGCGCAATCCGCAGACGGCGGAGGCCGAGATCGCGGCGGCCATGCGCACGGCCTCTCTGCACGCCTATCCCAACCGCCGCATCGTCGCCCTGGCCGACGACCTGCTGGGCCGGGGCGGCCGGATGGTCGACGCGGTCGAGGCCATGGGACCGGCCCCGATGGTCGATGAGAACCGCCCCTTCGAGTTGAAGGCGCTGTGGCGATGAGCGGTGCGCCGATCGTCATCGGCCTGTCGGCGGTGGTGACCGCGATCCACGACGGCGAGGCCGTGGTGCTGACCGTGCGCCCGCCCGATGCGCGCACCCAACGGGCGTCGACCCTGCCCGGCCTGCCGTCGGGGCCCTTCGACCCGGCCGGCCACCGCACCTTCGAGCTGGCCCTGCGCGCCTTCGTGACCGAGCAGACCGGCTTTCGCCTCGGCTATGTCGAGCAACTCTACACCTTCGGCGACGAGGGCCGCGACGCGCCCCTGGCCGACCTCGGCGGCGCGCCGGGCGACCACGGCCGCATCATCTCGGTCGGCTACCTCGCCCTGACGCCCACGGCCGTGGTCGAGGCGCCCCTGCCCGACACCCAATGGACGCCGTGGCCGCGGTTCTTTCCTTACGAGGACTGGCGCCAAGGCCGCCCGGCGGTGATCGACGAGACCCTGGGCCCGGCCCTGCGCGCCTGGGCCGCCCGGGCGCGCGGCGACCACGCCTCCGAGCGCCGCCTGGCCCGCGCCCGCAGCCTGTTCGCCCTCGACGGCCACCGCTGGAACGAGGAGCGGGTGCTGGACCGCTTCGAGCTGCTCTACGAGGCGGGCCTGGCGCCCGAGGCCGCCCGCGACCGCCGGCGGGCCGGCGGCCACGACGCCCCCGAGCCCACCGGTCCGGCGCCCAGCGGCGGCGAGCCCATGGTCTCGGACCACCGGCGCATCCTGGCCACGGGCCTCGCCCGCCTGCGAGGCAAGATCAAGTACCGCCCGGTGGTGTTCGAGCTGATGCCGCCGACCTTCACCCTGTCGGCCCTGCAGAAGACGGTGGAGGCCATCGCCGGCGTCAGCCTTCACAAGCAGAACTTCCGCCGCATGGTCGAACGCACCGGCCTGGTCGAGGGGCTGGGACGCTTCGACGAGACGACGGGAGGCCGGCCGGCCGAGCTGTTCAGGTTCCGCAGGGAAGCGCTGGCCGCGGCGCCGGCCTCGGGGCTGTCGCTGCCAATGTTGCGCGAAAGCTAGCTGCGAGGGCGGCGTCCGCTGACCTCATGGCCGGCGTCGGGCGCCAGCCGGGTGAACCACAGGCCGGCGACGACCGCGATCGAGCCCATCGCCACGAAGGCGAGGTGAAAGTCCCACGCCGCCAGAGTCTCGCTGCCCCGCAGCCGGAGACTGAGGTTCAGCAGCACAGCCGCCGCGCCGACGCCGGCGCTCAGCGCCATCTGGGGAACGACGTGCCAGAGCAGGTTGGCGCCGCCCCGATGCTCGGGCCCCACGTCGGCGAAGGTCAGGGCGTTCATCGCCGTCAGGCCGACGGCCCTCACCCCTCCGGCGACGAACAGTCCGACGAGGACCAGGGGAAGGTTTCGGGTCGGGTCCAGGAAGCCGCAGGCGATCATCGTCACCCCGGTGGCGAGGCCCGCCGTCACCAGGGTGGGGCGGAAGCCGACCCGCTTCACCACTTCGATGGCGACGGGGCGCAGGGCGAGGTTGCCGGCCATGAAGACCAGGATCAGCAGCCCCGACGAAGCGGCGCTGAGTCCGTAGGCGAGTTGGAACATCAGGGGCATCAGGAAGGGGACCGATCCCGATGCGAAGCGCGCCACGGCTCCCGCCGAAATCGCCGCGATGCGGAAGGTCGGGATCTGCATCGGTCCAAGGTCGATCAGCGGCCGCGGCGCGGTCATGGCGTGACGGATGGAGAGGGCGCCGCAGGCGATCCCCACCGCCAGCAGGACCCCGGCCAGCAGCGGCTGGGCGTCACGGCGGCTGAGCAGGTCGAGGCTGTAGATCATGCAGGCCAGAGAGACCGCCGTCAGGGTGAAGCCTACGATGTCGAACGGCTGTCGCTCAGGCGCGCGGTGCTGCGGCACGAAGCGGAGCGCCAGGACCAGGCCGACCACGCCCAGGGGGATGTTGATGTAGAAGATCCATCGCCAGTCGGCATAGGTGGCGATGAGTCCCCCAAACGGGGGGCCGACCAGGGGCGCGATCATGCTCGGCCAGCTCATGGTCTGCAGCGCCCGCATCAGGCTGGCCTTGGGCGTGGTGCGGACCACCACCAGCCGGCCTACCGGCGTCATCAGGGCGGCGGCGAAGCCCTGGGCCACGCGAGCCGCGACCAGCTGGGTGACGCTGGCGCTGAGCCCGCAGGCCACCGAAGCCAGGGTGAACAACACGATGGCCGCGGCGAAGATGGTGCGCGAGCCGAAACGGTCCGCCGCCCAGCCGCTCAGCGGAATGAAGGCGGCCTGCATGACGAGGTAGGCTGTGATCGGCAGGCTGAGGTCGGTGGCCGTGACCCCGAAGCTCCTCGCCATCTGGGGCAGGGCGGTGACGATCACCGTGCCGTCGAGGCTCTCCATGAAGAACACGGAGGCCATGATCAGGATCAGTCGGGTGGGCGCCGCGCCGGTAGGCTCGGGCGGCTCTGCGGACAGGTCTTTGGCCATTGCGATCCAGGGTCGCCGCCCTTCGGCGACGGAACGGCCGGCCACCCCACAGTGTCAGATCGGGCCGTGGCGAGCGCGCCCGTATGCGCCCAGAACCGCCAAGCTGGCCATCCGCCAGGAAAACTCGCAGGAAAGCGCTGATCCCTAGGCGCCGCGCTCCTTCTCACCTTGAGCCAGAAGGGCCTAAAGCTAGCCCATGAACCCCGTCATCGCCGCCACCGGGCTTTACGCCCCGCCCGACACCGTCTCCAACGAGGAGCTGGTGGCGAGCTTCAACGCCTATGTGGAGCGTTTCAACGCCGACAACGCCGCGGCCATCGCAACCGGCGCGGTGGCCGCGCTGCAGCCGTCGTCGGCGGAGTTCATCGTCAAGGCGTCTGGAATCCGCTCGCGCCACCTGATCGACAAGCACGGCGTGCTCGACCCGGAGCGGATGCGCCCCGACATCGCTGAACGGCCCGACGACGTGCTGTCGGTGATGGCCGAGATGGCGGTCGCCGCCGCCCGTGACGCCATCGCCCGCTGGGTCAAGCCGGTCGGGGAGATCGACGCGGTGATCTGCGCCGCCTCCAACATGCAGCGGGCCTATCCGGCCATGGCCATCGAGGTGCAGGCGGCGCTGGGGATCGACGGGTTTGCCTTCGACCTGAACGTGGCCTGCTCGTCAGCCACCTTCGCCATCAAGACCGCCGCCGATCTGGTCTCGGCCGGAACGGCGCGGGCCGTGCTGGTGGTGGGGCCGGAGATCACCTCCGGCCACCTCAATTTCCGCGATCGCGACAGCCACTTCATCTTCGGCGATGTGGCCACCGCCGTGATCGTCGAGGCCGGGGACCGGGCGACGGGCGGCTGGGAAATCCTGGGCGCGCGCCTGCGCACGGTGTTCTCCAACAACATCCGCAACAACTTCGGCTTCCTGAACCGCTGCGCGCCGGAGGGTGTAGGCGCGCCCGACAAGCTGTTCGTCCAGCAGGGCCGCAAGGTGTTCAAGGAGGTCACGCCGATGGTGGCGGCCCAGATCCTCGACCACGCCGCCGAACTGGGCGTCGATCCGGCGCGCCTGAAGCGCCTGTGGCTGCACCAGGCCAACATCGGCATGAACGAGATGGTCGGCCGCAAAGTGCTTGGCCGGGAACCGGACGTGCGCGAAAACGTCATCATTCTCGACGAGTTCGCCAATACCGCGTCGGCCGGCTCCATCATCGCCTTCCACCAGCGTTCGCACGACCTGGAGGTGGGCGATGTCGGTCTGATCTGCTCCTTCGGCGCGGGCTATTCGGTGGGCTCGGTGTTCGTGCGCAAACGGGCCCGGGCCGCCGAGACGGCCTGAGGACCCAAGGTCTGGGAACTGCACGATGAAGCTGAAGCTCCAACTCGTTCTGGCCGCCGCCCTGCTCGCCCCCCTGCCTGCTGCGGCCCACCATGGCTGGTCCGGCCAGGACAACGCCAAGCTGACCACCCTGGAAGGCAAGATCGCCGCCGTGCGTTATCGCAATCCGCACGGGGAGATCGACATGATGCAGGGCAATCAGAAGTGGACCGTGACCCTGGCCCCGATCGCCCGCATGGGCGCCCGCGGCCTGCCGGAAACAGCGCTCAAAGTCGGCGACACGGTGACCGTCAATGGCCACCGCAACCTCGACATGGCCAAGTGGGAAATGAAGGCCAACGACATCACCGTGGGCGGCAAGAAGACCGAGCTGCGCTAGCCGGTGCTGGAGTTCGTCACGGAGACGGCCGCCGCGCTCGAGGGCTCGCCCCTCGGCGCGGCGATGCGCGGCTCCGTAGGCTGGTACCCGGCGGTCAACGTCGCACACCTGGCGGGCCTGGTGCTGCTGGTCGGCGGCATCGGCGTGCTCGACCTGCGCATCGCGGGGCTGGGGCGGGCGGTCCCGATCGCGGCCCTGTCGCGGCTGGTCACACCCATCGCGATAGCAGGACTGCTGGTGCTGCTGGCCAGCGGCTTCCTGCTGCTGTCGGCCGACGCCGGGCCGATGGTCCGCTCAGCGACGTTTCAGCTGAAGATGGCGCTGCTGGCGGTGGGCGTCGTCAACGCCCTGGCGTTCCGCCGGCTGTTCGGCGACTTCCGCGACGGGGTCGAGGCCCCCGCTCCGGCACGCGTGATGGCCGTCGCCTCGATCTCCCTGTGGCTGACTGTCGGGGCCCTGGGGCGGCTGATCGCCTACAGCTGACTACTCCGGCCAGCGCGGCAGGCGCGGCGCGCCGTCGGCGGGCGGGGTGCGGGCGGTGTTCATGGCCATGGCGAGGAAGGTGTAATAGCCGCTGATCGCCGACAGATCGACCACGCCCCGCTCGCCCCAGCGCTTCAGGGCCCGGGCGTAGGTGGCGTCCGAAACCCGCTTGGTCCGGTTCAGCTCGATGGTGAAGTCATAGGCTATGGCCTCGTCCTCGGTCAGCACCGCGGGGCGGCGGCCCTCCGCGATGGCGTCGACCACGGCTTGGGAGACGCCCTGTTTCAGGGCGATGGGGGCGTGGACGCTCCACTCGTAATCCTGGCTCCATTCGCGGGCCACGATCAGGATCACCATCTCCGACAGGGTCGTGCCGACCGCCGACTTGAAGCGCAGCTCGTCGCCCATGGCGCGGGCGGCGCTCATCACCTCGGGGCTGCGGATCAGCATGGCGAACGGGCCGAACACCGGCGCCTTGCGCGCCGCCTCGAACTCGGCGGCGGCCTTCTGCTGGGCGGCGTCGTACTGTTCGGGCCTGACCGGGGGCAGGCGTTCCTGGGCGTAAGACATCGAGGGCACCATGAGGGCGGCGGCGAACACGAGCCTATGCATAGAATCACACCTCGTCCGCTCATCCCCGCTGAGGCGGGGACCCAGGTTTTAGCCGCAGCACTACAGCAAAGGACTGGGTCCCCGCTTCCGCGGGGATGACCGGCGTTACTTTCCCTTGTTCGCAAGCGCCGCCTGGGCCGCCGCCAACCGGGCGATGGGCACGCGGTACGGGGAACAGGACACGTAGTCCAGGCCCACCTCTTCGCAGAAGGCGATGCTGGCCGGGTCGCCGCCGTGCTCGCCGCAGATGCCGAGCTTGACGTCGGGACGGGTCTTGCGGCCGCGCTCGGTGGCGATGCGGATCAGGTCGCCGACGCCCTCCTGGTCCAGGGTCACGAAGGGGTCTTTCTCGAAGACGCCCTTCTTGATGTAGGCGTCGAGGAACCGCCCCGAGTCGTCGCGGCTGATGCCGAAGGTGGTCTGGGTCAGGTCGTTGGTGCCGAAGGAGAAGAACTCGGCGTATTCGGCCAGCTCGTCGGCGCGGATGGCCGCCCGGGGCAGCTCGATCATGGTGCCGACCTTGTAGGCGATGCGCACGCCCTGCTCGGCCATCACCGCCTCGGCGATGCGGTCGGTCAGCTCGCGGAGGATCTTCATCTCCTCCTTCTTGGCCACGAGGGGGTGCATCACCTCCGGCTCCGGCGCCGGGGCGGTGCGGGAGATCTCGCAGGCGGCCTCGAAGATGGCGCGGACCTGCATCTCGTAGATCTCGGGGAAGGCGACGCCCAGGCGGCAGCCGCGCCAGCCGAGCATGGGGTTGGTCTCCTGCAGCTCGCCCCAACGCCGCTTCAGCTTGACGATGTCGAGGCCGGCGGAATTGGCCAGGGCGACGAGGTCCTCCTCGGTATGGGGCAGGAACTCATGCAGGGGCGGGTCGAGCAGGCGGATGGTGACCGGCAAGCCGGCCATGATGGTGAACAGCTCGGTGAAGTCGGAACGCTGGAACGGCAGGATCTTGGCCAGGGCGGCTCTGCGGCCCTTTTCGTCGTCGGCCAGGATCATCTCGCGCACGGCGGCGATGCGGCTTTCCTCGAAGAACATATGCTCGGTGCGGCAAAGCCCGATGCCCTCGGCGCCGAAGCCGCGGGCGGCCCTGGCGTCGAGCGGAGTCTCGGCGTTGGTGCGCACCTTCAGCCGGCGGACCCCGTCGGCCCAGGTCATCAGCTGGGCGAAGTCGCCCGACAGTTCGGGCTCGACCATGTCCAGGGCGCCGGCCAGGACGTCGCCCTTGGAGCCGTCGATGGTGATGACCTCGCCGGCCTTAAAGGTGCGGCCGCGCACGCGGAACTCGCCCTTGGCCTCGTCAATGTGGATCTCTCCGGCGCCGGAGACGCAGGGGCGGCCCATGCCGCGGGCGACGACGGCGGCGTGGCTGGTCATGCCGCCGCGGCAGGTGACGACGCCGCGGGCGGCGTGCATGCCGTGGATGTCCTCAGGGCTGGTCTCCTCGCGGACGAGAATGACGCTCTCGCCGGACGAGGCGAGGCGCTCGGCCTCGTCGGCCTCGAACACGATCTTGCCGGTGGCCGCGCCGGGCGAGGCCGGCAGGCCGGAGGCGATGACGTCGCGGGTCGCCTTGGGGTCGATGGTCGGATGCAGCAGCTGGTCGAGGCTCATCGGCTCGACGCGGGCGATGGCCTCGTGCTCGTTGATCACGCCTTCGCCGACGAGGTCGCAGGCGATCTTCAGCGCGGCCTTGGCGGTGCGCTTACCTGAGCGGGTCTGCAGCATGTAGAGCTTGCCGCGCTCGACCGTGAACTCGATGTCCTGCATGTCGCGGTAGTGACGCTCCAGCCGCTCGACCACCGCCTTGAACTCGGCGAAGACCGTGGGCATGGCCTCCTCCATCGAGGGGGCGGCCTCATCCATCTCCTCGCGGGCGGCTTTGGTCAGGGCCTGGGGCGTGCGGATGCCGGCGACCACGTCCTCGCCCTGGGCGTTGATCAGGAACTCGCCGTAGAGGCGGGCCTCGCCGGTGGACGGGTTGCGGGTGAAGGCGACGCCGGTGGCCGAGGTCTCGCCCATGTTGCCGAACACCATCGACTGGATGTTGACGGCGGTGCCCCAGCTCTCGGGGATGTCGTGCATGCGGCGGTAGAACTTGGCCCGGTCGTTCATCCAACTGGCGAAGACGGCCGAGACCGCGCCCCACAGCTGCTGCTTGGCGTCCTGCGGAAAGGGCTCGCCAAGCTCGCGGGCGACCGCGTCCTTGTAGTCGGCGACCACGGCCTCCCAGTCGCCGGCGGTCAGGGCCGTGTCGACGGAGGCCTCCAGGCGCTCCTTGTGCTCGTCGAGGATCTCTTCGAACAGGTTGTGCTCCAGGCCGAGCACGACGTTCGAATACATTTGGATGAAGCGGCGATAGCTGTCGAAGGCGAAGCGCCGGTCGCCGGACAGCTTGGCCAGGCCCTCGACCGTCTCGTCGTTGAGGCCGAGGTTCAGCACCGTGTCCATCATGCCGGGCATGGAGGCCCGGGCGCCCGAGCGCACCGAGACGAGCAGGGGGTTGGCGGGGTCGCCGAAGGTCTTGCCGGTCAGGTGCTCGACCTGGGCCAGGCCCGCCTCGAGCTGGGGCGTCAGGTCGGCCGGATAGGTCTGGCCGTTGGCGTAATAGTGGACGCAGGCCTCGGTGGTGATGGTGAAGCCGGGCGGGACCGGCAGGCCCAGGGCGCTCATCTCGGCCAGGTTCGCGCCCTTGCCGCCGAGCAGGTTCTTCATCGACGCGTCGCCGTCGGCGCCGTCCCCGCCGAACGAATAGACCCAACGCACGCCCTGATCGGCCATGAAGTAGCTCCGTACTGCTCGCGGGCCCGAAAGCTCCGCCGCCAACTAGCCGGTGACGAGCGAGAAGTCCGCCACCCGGCCCGCTGCATCTCGCATCTGCGAGAGCAACCGTAAACGATTCAACCTCACCGCCGGATCGGGGTCGTTGACCAGCACCTTGTCGAAGAAGGCGTCGACGGGCGCCCGCAGCGCCGCCAGGGTGGTCATGGCGCCGGCGAAATTCTCCGCCTCGACCTGGTCGGCAAGGGCGTCGCGGGCTTTGCTCACCGCGATGGCCAGGGCGGACTCCTCCGGAACAGAGGCCTTGGCGAGGTCGAACATGCCCTCGTAGCGCTCATCCGGGTTCTTCTTGGCTTCGGCGCGCAGGATGTTGGCGGCCCGCTTGAACCCGGCCAGCAGATTGGCTCCGTCCTCGGTGGCGAGGAAGGCGTCCAGCGCCTCCACCCGCGCCACGATGCGCACCAGGTCGTCGTCGCCGAGGGCGAACACCGCGTCGACGAGGTCGTGGCGCTTGCCCTGGTCGCGCAGGGTGACCTTGAGGCGGTCGGCGAAGAATTCCAGCAGGCCGCTCGGCAAATCGCCCGTGACGAGGGCATGCTTGACCAGTTCGGCGGTCAGGCCGAAGCGCACCTGGTTCTCGAGGGTGGTGCGGATGACGCCAAGGGCGGCGCGGCGCAGGGCGTAGGGGTCCTTCGACCCTGTCGGCTTCTCATCGACGGCGAAGAAGCCGACCAGGGTGTCGAGCTTGTCGGCCAGGGACACGGCCACGCTGACCGGGCCCATGGGTACGGTGTCGCCGGGGCCCAGCGGCTTGTAGTGGTCGCGGACCGCGTCGGCGACGGCGTCGATCTGGTCGTGCGTCAGGCCGTGGAACCAGCGCCCCTCGCCCTCGGTGCGGCCGAGGGTTCCCGTCCCTGAGAGCGGGTCCTCGGTCCCATCCGGTTCGGCCGAAAGCAGCTCGCCGGCCTTGACCCCCGCGAAGGGTTCCTGGCGGGCGTAATAACCGCCCATGATCCCCTGCAACTCGGGGAACTCGCCGACCATGCCGGTGGCGAGGTCGGCCTTGGCCAGACGCGCGGCCGTGGCGGCCAGGTGCGGGTCGGCGCCGACCAGGGGGGCGATCTCTCGGGCCAGGGCGACGATGCGCTCGACGCGCTCGGCCATGGTGCCGAGCTTGGCGTGGAAGGTAACGCCGCTGAGCTTCTCCAGCCGGTCTTCCAGCGGGATTTTCCGATCCTCGTCCCAGAAGAAGCGGGCGTCGGAGAGGCGGGCCGAGAGCACCTTGGCGTTGCCGGCCGCGATGAGGGCGCCGCCATCGGCGGCCTCGATGTTGGCCACGACCAGGAAATGCGGCGCGAGACGGCCAGTCGCAGGATCGCGGACCGCGAAATACTTCTGGTGGGTGCGCATGGAGGTGCGGATCACTTCCGGCGGCAGGTCGAGGAAGGCCGGGTCCATGTCGCCGAGGATCGGGGTCGGCCATTCGGACAGGCCGGCCACCTCTTCCAGGAGGCCCTCGTCCTCGACCAGGTCCAGCCCCTTGGCGGCGCAGGCGGCCCGGGCGCCATCGATGATGCGTTGCTTGCGCTCGGCGACGTCAAGCACGACGAAGTGGCCGGCGAGACCCTGCTTGTAGGCGTCGAAGCTGTGAGCCTCGATCGGGGCGTGGTCGGTCCCCATGAAGCGGTGGCCCTCGGTCAGGGCGCCGGCCTCGAGGCCCTCGAAGGCGATGGGCACGACCTGGCCGTCGAACACGCACAGGATACGCTTCAGCGGGCGGACCCAGCGCAGGGTCCCGGAGGCCCAGCGCATCGACTTGGGCCACGGAAAGCCGCGCACGATGGCCTCGACCATCTCGGCGACGATCTCGGGGGTCGGGCGGCCCTTGCGGGCGATCTCGGCGAACAGCACCCCGTCGCGCTCGATCAACTGCTCGCGGGTCAGGCCGGTGGAGCGGAGGAATCCGGCCAGGGCCTGTTCAGGCGCGTTCGCCCTCGGGCCCTTGCGTTCCTCGACCCGGTCTTCCTGTGCGACCGGCAGGCCGTCGACCACCAGGGTCAGGCGGCGTGGACCGGCGTAGGCGCACAAGGAATCGAAGCCGAGGGCGGCCTCGGTCAGGCGCTCGCGAGCCATGCGCTCCAGGTCGCGGGCGGCCTGCCCCTGCATGCGGGCGGGAATCTCTTCCGAGAAGATTTCAAGGAGAAGCTGGGGCATCAGAATTCCTCTCCCTTCCCCCTCGATGGGGGAAGGGTTGGGGATGGGGGTGAACCCACCGCCAGTTGGTCTGAAAGCGCTAGAGGCGCACCCGTTATCTCAGTCACGATCGCATTGACCACTCGGATGCGATGATCGGCGACTTCGCCGTTGCGGAACCGCAGCACTCGGTAGCCTTGCGATGCCAGCCAAGCGGTCCGCTCGGCGTCGTGCAACTGATCTTCCGGCAGATCGTGGCGGGCGCTGTCGACTTCGATCACCAGCCGGGCGGCGTGGCTGACGAAGTCGACCACATAGCGACCCATTGGGGCTTGCCTGCGAATGTTCAGATCGAGCTTTCTCAAGTCAGCCCAAAGAAGTTTCTCCGGCAGCGTCATCGCTCGGCGAAGGCTCCGCGCGCGCCCCACGGCGCCGGAAGCATGATGATGCGCCTCATGCGCCTTACCAGGCATGTCGCGGGGCGCACCCTCATCCCCGGCCCTTCCCCCATCGAGGGGGAAGGGAGAGCTGCTTTGCTCTCTCACGCCGCGGTCTCCTGCTCGACCCACGCCTGGGCGCAGGCCTTACACAGGTCGCGGATACGGCCGATGTAGCTCTGGCGTTCGGCCACCGCGATGGCGCCTCTGGCGTCCATCAGGTTGAACAGGTGGCTGGCCTTGAGCACCCGGTCGTAGGCGGGCAGGACCAGGGTCTGGCCTTGCGGCCCGGTCTGGGTCAGCAGGCTGGCGACCTCGGCCTCCATGTCCTCGAACTGGCGCTTGAGCATGGCGACGTCATAGCCATGGAAATTGGCCGCCGACTGCTGGCGCTCGTTCTCCAGAAACACCTCGCCGTAGGAGACGCCGGCGCTGTTGAACTTCAGGTCATAGACGTTGTCGACGCCCTGGACGTACATGGCCAGGCGCTCCAGCCCGTAGGTCAGCTCGCCCGCCACGGGGTCGACGTCGAGGCCGCCGACCTGCTGGAAATAGGTGTACTGGCTCACTTCCATCCCGTCGCACCACACCTCCCAGCCGAGGCCCCAGGCGCCCACGGTGGGGTTCTCCCAGTCGTCCTCGACGAAGCGGATGTCGTGCAGGGTCGGGTCGAGGCCGATGGCGCGCAGCGACCCCAGATAAAGGTCCTGCATGTCCGACGGGTTGGGCTTCAGGATCACCTGGTACTGGTAATAGTGCTGAAGCCTGTTGGGGTTCTCGCCGTAGCGGCCGTCGGACGGCCGCCGCGACGGCTGCACATAGGCGGCGTTCCATGGCTTGGGGCCGAGCGCCCGCAGCACGGTGGCCGGGTGCAGGGTGCCGGCCCCCACCTCCACGTCATGAGGCTGCAGGATCAGGCAGCCGCGCTCGCTCCAGTAGCGGTGCAGGGTCAGGATCAGGTCCTGGAACGCGAGAGGACCCGCTGGCGTGGAGGCGGTCATGACGGCTGATTTGCCTGGGAAAAGGCCAAAAAAAGACGGCGGACCATAGGGCCCGCCGCCTTCACTATCAAGTTGAAGACCGGGGTTTAAGCCGGCGGAGTCAGCGGCTTGTCGAGGGCGTAGATGACGCCATTCGACACTTCGACGTTGGACTGCAGGATCACGCTGTCGTTGATCTTGTTGGGCGTCGCCGAACCGTCGATCTCGATGTTCTTGTTGGCGGCGGTGGGCACTGGCCCCTTCTTGCCGACGATCTGGTCCGGCGCGATCTTGTTGCCGTACACGTGATAGAGCAGGACGGGCTGCAGATCGGCGCCGGTCATGGCGTCGATATTGGCGAGCGGCGTGCCCTCAATCGCTGCGTCCGTGGGCACGAACAGGGTCAAGGGGCGGGCCCCCGACAGCAGGGGCGTCAGGCCGGCCTTGTCCGCAGCAGCCAGGAACTTGGTAAATTGGCCCGACGCCTTGAGGGTCGCGGCGAGGTCGCCGACCGGCGCGATCGGCCTATAGGCCGCGGCGGCCGCCGAAGGTGGGGGCGCCGGAGCAGCGGCGGCGTCTGGGACTGCGGGCGCGGCGGGCGCCGGCTCTTGGGCGAGCGCGGATCCAGCGAGCAGGGCGGCGGCGGCGGCGAGCGTCACGATGCGCATGGGCGACATGGTCCTCATGTGGGTGGGATGAGAGTCCTACCGTCTGCAACGCTAAAGGCCAAAGGAGGGCGAACGCTCCAGCCTTCACGCCTTCGTGAACCACAGGTGTCAACGCTTGCCGACAAAGACGAGGGCCGCCCCCGCGAAGATCAGCGTGAACCCGGCGGCCGTGGACCAGCGCAGCGGCTGCCCGAGATACAGGGCTGAGAAGCCGGCAAACACAACAAGTGTAATGACTTCCTGGATCGTCTTAAGCTGGGCGGCCGAATAGACCGCAGACCCCATCCGGTTTGCTGGCACGGCGATGGCGTACTCGAAACCGGCGATCAGCCAGCTGATCAGGATTACCGGCAGGATGGGCCAGCCCTTGAACTTCAGGTGCCAGTACCAGGCGAAGGTCATAAACAGGTTCGAGGCTCCGAGGAGGAGCCAGGGCGCGACCAGCGGCCACGACAGGTTGGGCATCAGAGGGACTCCGGGGGCAAGGGCTCCCCCGCTCTTAGCCGTGAAAACGGGCGGCCGCAGCGGCCAAGCCGACGTCCGGCCGTCAACAGACGGTTAATCACGCCGCCGCCCTGCCTGCATATTGGGCGCCAACCGGGCATACAGCCTGATTTTTGGTCGCAAGGCTCCAATCCCGCCCCAATTGGCGCCTTTCCAGCGAGCACAGCTGAGCAGGGTGGGTAGCGTTCAGCGCGTTCCGAAAGGGATGCTGTCGACACCGAATGTGTGGGGGTGCGGGCTCGAACCCGCCTGGAGCGAGCGATGAAACTGATCATAGCGATCGTCAAGCCGTTCAAGCTGGACGACGTGCGCGAGGCGCTCACGAGCGCTGGCGTAGAAGGACTGACGGTCTCCGAAGTGAAGGGGTACGGCCGCCAGAAGGGGCAGACCGAGATCTACCGCGGGGCGGAATACGCGGTGAACTTCGTGCCCAAGGTGAAGCTCGAGGCCGTGGTCGACGACGGGGCTGTCGCCGCCGCGGTGGAGGCGGTCAAGACGGCCGCGGCCACGGGCAAGATCGGCGACGGCAAGATCTTCGTCGTCCCGGTCGAGCAGGCCGTCCGCATCCGTACCGGCGAGACCGGCTCGGCGGCGCTGTAAGTCACGAGAACAGGGGAATCATCGAATGAAACAAGTTTGGACGAGGCGGCTGACGGGCTTCGCGCTCGCCGCCATGACGGCGGGACTGCTCGCCGTCACGCCTGTGGCGGCTCCCACCGCCTGGGCGCAGGACAACGCCACGGCCCCGGCCGCCGAAGCGGTCGCCGCGCCTGAAGCCGCAGCCCCCGTCGCTGAGGCCGCTCCTGCCGCCGAAGCGGCCCCGGCCGAGGCCGCGGCCCCGACGCCGGACAAGGGCGACACCACCTGGATGCTCATCTCCACCGTCCTGGTGCTGCTGATGACCATCCCCGGCCTGGCCCTGTTCTACGGCGGCCTCGTGCGCCAGAAGAACATGCTGTCGATGCTGATGCAGGTCTCGACCGTCACCGTCATCGGCATGATCGCCTGGGTGCTGTGGGGCTACAGCTTCGCCTTCACGGACGGCGGCGGGCTCGACTCCTTCGTCGGCGGCTTCGGCCGGCTGTTCCTCAAGGACGTCACGCCGGCCAGCACGGTAGCGACCTTCTCGACCGGCGTGGTGATCCCGGAAATCGTGTTCGCCATGTTCCAGATGACCTTCGCCGCGATCACCGCGGCCCTGGTGGTCGGGGCCCTGGCCGAGCGCGTGAAGTTCGGCGCCATGTGCATGTTCGCGGTCATCTGGCCGCTGCTGGTCTACTATCCGATGGCCCACATGGTGTGGTGGTGGCCGGGTCCCGACGCGGTGGCCAATCTCCCGGCCGGCGCGGCGATCCAGTCCGGCCTGATCTGGGGCTTCGGCGCCCTCGACTTCGCCGGCGGCACCGTGGTGCACATCAACGCCGGTATCGCCGCCCTCGTCGGCTGCCTGATCCTCGGCCCGCGCACCGGCTACAAGAAGGAGCCGATGCCCCCGCACTCCCTGACCCTGACCCTGGTCGGCGCCGGTCTGCTGTGGGTGGGTTGGTTCGGCTTCAACGCCGGCTCGAACCTGGAAGCCAACGGCTACGCCGGCCTGGCGATGGCCAACACCTTCCTGGCCACCGCCGCCGCCGGCCTGTCCTGGTGCCTGGTTGAGCGCTTCACCCGCGGCAAGGCCTCGATGCTGGGCCTGGCTTCCGGCCTGGTCGCCGGCCTCGTCGCCGTCACCCCGGCCGCCGGCTTTGCCGGTCCGATGGGCGCGATCGTGCTGGGCCTGTTCGTCAGCCCGATCTGCATCCTGTTCTGCACCACCGTGAAGAACGCCCTGAAGTACGACGACAGCCTGGATGTCTTCGGCATCCACTGCATCGGCGGCATCTTCGGCGCGATCATGACCGGCTTCCTGGTCAACCCCGCCCTCGGCGGCGCCGGCGTCGTCGACTACACCACCTGCCTCGCGGACGGGGACATCTCCACCTGCGACAACGCCACCTACGTCATGGCCACCCAGGTCATCGCGCAGATCAAGGGCGTGCTGACCACCATCGTGTGGTCGGGTGTCGGCTCGGCGATCGTCTTCTTCCTGATCAAGTTCACCATCGGCCTGCGCGCCGCTCCGGAGGACGAAGAAGAGGGTCTGGACATCTCCGAGCACGGCGAGCGCGCTTACCACTCGTAAGCTCGGTCTCCTGGACCATCGGAATGGGCGCGGAAGCTTAGGCTTCCGCGCCTTTTCTTTTTTGGGGTGGAGGACGAGTCAGGCCGACCAGGGCCCGCCCAGCCGGCAGGGCCTCGCCCACCAGCCCTGCGCCTCGGCCGCCGCCGCCAGCCGGTCGGCTTGGGCCGCGTCGGCGCAGATCGAAAAGCCCGTCGCGCCCGAACCCGACAGACGCGCGAACAGGGTCTCGCGGCGAGCGCGCAGCCAGGCCAGGGTCTCGCCGATCTGCGGGACGAGGCTGGCCGCCGGCCCCTCCAGGTCGTTGCGGGTCCCGCCGAGGAAGGTGGCCACCGCCGCCGCATCGTCAAAGGCCTCCGGCATCGCCGGCCGGTCGGCAGAGGCCGCAGGGCCGGCGTCATAGGCGCGGTAGACGGCGCCGGTGGGGCAGGCCACGCGCGGGTTGACCAGCACCGCGTGCAGCACCGGCAGGCGCGGAGCGGGGATGAGGCGCTCTCCCCGGCCCTCGGCGATCACGGGCCGCCCCCACAGGCAGGGCACCCCGTCCGACCCCAGCGCAGCCGCGGCGGCTTCGAGGGCCGCGCCGGATTGGACGGTCCGCAACAGCCGCAGGGCCGCGCCGGCGTCGGACGAGCCGCCGCCCAAGCCGCTGGCCACGGGCAGGTCCTTCGCCAGCACCAGCCGGCCTGGCGCGCCGCCGATCGCGTCCGCGGCGCGCATGACGAGGTTGTCGGCCGGGTCCAGCCCAGCCAGCTCGGCCGCGAACGGGCCCTCGACGGCGAAACCCTCGCCCGGCTCCAGGCGCAGGCGATCGCCCACGTCGGCGAACACCATCAGGCTGCACACCGGATGGAAGCCGTCGGGCCCGAGGGGTCCGATGTGGAGGAAGAGGTTGACCTTCGCCGGCGCGAAGGCGGCCCCCGTCACGCGCAAAGGCTCACGGGCGGGAGATCACGGGCTGGGCGTTCCCGTCGCCGCGGCGGCCACGGGACCGGGGGGCAGGGCTGCCGGCGCCCACGCCCCTTGCAGGCCCAGCTCGATCTTGGCCGACGCCTCCCCGCGCAGCTTGTCGTCGGGGTTCAGGGTCAGGACCCGGCGCCACTGGAACTCGGCCTCAAGCTTGCGGCCGACCTGCCAATAGGCGTCGCCCAGGTGATCGTTGATGTCCGGCTCGGCCGGGGCCAGGGCCGTAGCCCGCTCCAGATCGCGAACCGCCTCGGGGTACCGGCCCAATCGGAACCGGACCCAGCCCAGACTATCGCGAATCTCGCCCGATCGGGGGCGTAAGGCGGCGGCCTTCTCCAGCAGCGCCAGAGCCGCATCCAGGTTCTGATGGCGATTGGCCCAGCCAAAGCCGAGATAGTTCATCACATCGGGATTGTTCGGGTTCAGCCTCAGGGCCTCGCGCAGGTCCGGTTCGGCCCTGTCCCATTGACCGGACCGCTCCAGGGCCACCCCGCGCAAATAGTAGAGCCGCCAGGGCTCGACCATGGCGGAGCCGCGCGAAATCAACCGGTCCATCACCTCGATGGAATCGGTGAAGCGGCCGTTCTCGCGCAGGAGGTCGGCATAGAGCGACAGGGATTGGGGGTTGTCCTTGGCCCGGTCCAACCCGTCGCGGGCCAGCTTCAGCGCCGCTTCCGACTGACCGGCGCGCTGCAGGCTCCAGGCCAGGCGGCTCTGGGCGGCGACGTATTTCGATGAGGTCGGTCGAATGCGGGCATAGGCCTCGCGGGCGACCTCGGCGTCGCCGGCCCCGGCCATGGCGTCGCCGACCAGCATCCAGGCGTCGTCCAGCTTGGGGTCGAGGCGCAGGGCCAGGCGCATCAAGGCCAGGCCCAGCTCGGGCTGGCGGCGGGCGACCAGGGTCGCGGCCGGCGCGAGCAGAGCCTCCCCCGCCCCCTCCTGCAGGCTTGGCTGCGCCGGGGCGGACCGGCCGGCCTTGGCCCGCTCGCGGGCGAGCGCGATCTCGCCGTCGCGGGTGCGGGCCAGCGCCTTGTCATAGAGCGCGACAGCATCCTGTCGGCGGCCGCGCCGTTCCAGGAACTCGCCGTAGCCGAGGACGAAGACGGTGTTGTCGCCGTTGACCGTGGTCAGGCCGCGCAGCAGCACCTCGGCTTCGTCGTTGCGGCCGGAGCGTTCCAGCAGTCGGGCGCGACCGAACCGGGAGAACAGGTTGGTCAACTGAGGCGTCACCTGCGGGCCGGGAATGGGCGCGGCGGTGGCCTGGGCCCAGTCGCCGGCCGAGGCGGCGGCCCAGGGGGTCAGCAGGATGACGGCCTGGGCCGTCTGGCCCTGGGGCGACTCGCTCTTGAGGATGGCCAGGGCCTCCTCGCCGCGGTTCGAGGCCAGGGCCTCGACGGCGCGGACGAGGCGCGCCAGGCGCTCGGCGGCGAGCGAGCCCTTGCCGGCCTCCAGCGGTACGGCCGCGGCCTTGCTGATCTCGCCGGCGATCACCGCGGCGGTGAAGGCGCGTTCCTTCAGGTAGGGGTCGGGGTCGACCTCGCTGGCCCTGCCGAGGAAGAAGGCGGCGTCGCCGCTGGAGCCCCGGTCGAGGGCGGCCTCGCCGGCCAGGAACAGGCCGTAGAGCGAGGTCGGGGCGGCTTCGGCCTGGGCGACCTCAGCCTGGACGGCGGGGGTGACGGCCGCCTGCCGCGGGCGCAGGCCCGCCTTGTCGGCAGGGGACGTGGTGGCGCAAGCGGCGAGCGCAGCGGCGGCGCACGCAGCGACGAGGGGTCGGAGGCGGTCGGCGTTCGACATGGCCGTCCACGTTCCTCCCTTTCCGACGCCGCCGCAAGCGGGATAGCGGGTTGTGTTGCGGGCGCGTCGAGCGCAGCCTCACATGTTCGGATAGTTCGGCCCGTCGCCGCCCTGGGGCGTGGTCCAGACAATGTTCTGCGACGGGTCCTTGATGTCGCAGGTCTTGCAGTGGACGCAGTTCTGGAAGTTGATCACGAACTTCGGATCGCCGCCGCCCTCGCTCTCCACCACCTCATAGACCCCGGCCGGGCAATAGAGCCGCGCCGGCTCGCCATAGAGCGGCAGATTCACCGCGATGGGGATGGAGGGGTCTTTCAGCTTCAGGTGGCTGGGCTGGTCCTCCTCGTGGTTGGTGTTGGAGATGAACACTGAGGACAGCTTGTCAAAGCTGAGCACCCCGTCCGGCTTGGGATAGACCGGCTTCTTGTAGTCCTTGGCGAGGCCGGTCGCCTCGGCGTCCGACTTGCCATGCGCCAGGGTGCCAAAGAGCGAGAAACCGCCCAGCAGGGTGGTGGTCCACAGGTCGACGCCCGTCAGCACCAGTCCGCCGAGCAGGGTGCCGAAGCGCGACCACAGGGGCTTGGCGTTGCGCACGCCGCGCAGCTCGCGGCGGATGGCCGAGGCGTCGTAGGCCGCCTGGTATTCGGTCAGCTCGTCGCCGCCGCGCCCCTCCGACAGGGCCTTCAGCGCCGCGTCGGCGGCCAGGATGCCGGAGCGGATGGCGTTGTGGCTGCCCTTGATGCGCGGCAGGTTCACGAAGCCCG
The DNA here is from genome assembly GCA_002280485.1 of Caulobacterales bacterium 32-69-10. The sequence continues at coordinate 6,182 of NCED01000017.1, read as the reverse complement.
CATCATCACCGATCAGCGCCCCGCCGGGGAAGGCCAGCCGGGGAACCGACTGGTAGCCGCCCTCGCTGATCGCCCGCGCGCCGTAGGAGATGCGCTTGCCGCCTATCAGATAACGGCTGATCTCGGGGTGGTGCTTGAGGCGCTGGAACTCGTCGTAGGGGCTGAGCCAGGGGTTCTTGTAGTTGAGGTGGATGACCATCCCGACGGCCACGTAGCGGTCGCCGAAGTGGTAGAGGAAGGAGCCGCCGCCGGTGTCGTTGGACAGGGGCCAGCCGAAAGTGTGCTGGACCAGGCCGGGCTGGTGCACCTCGGCCGGGACCTGCCACAGCTCCTTCAATCCGATGCCGTACTTCTGTGGGCCAGCCGCGCGGCACAGGTCGTATTTCGCCTGCACGATCTTGCCCAGCGATCCGCGCGCGCCTTCGCCCAGCAGGGTGTAGCGGGCGTGCAGCTCCAGGCCCGGCTGATAGTCCGGCCCGCGGCTGCCGTCGCGGCGCACGCCGAAGACCCCGGCGACCACGCCCTTCACGGCCCCGCCCTCGTCGAACACCAGCTCGGAGGCGGCCATGCCGGGATAGATCTCGACGCCCAGCCCTTCGGCCTCGGTCGCCAGCCAGCGGCACAGGTTGCCGAGCGAGCCGACGTAGACCCCGTGATTCTTGATGTAGCCGGGGGACGGCAGCCAGCCGATGTCGAGCGACCCTTGCGGCCCAAGGTACAGCAGCTTGTCCTGGGTCACGGCCGTTTCCAGCGGCGCGCCCTTGGCCTTCCAGTCCGGGAACAGCTGCGCCAGGCCCGCCGGATCGATCGCCGCGCCGGACAGGATGTGCGCCCCGACCTCGGACCCCTTCTCCAGCACCGCCACCGAGACCTCGGTCCCGGCCGCGGCGGCGCCCTGCTTCAGCCGGATCGCGGCGGCAAGGCCCGCAGGCCCCGCGCCGACGATCACCACGTCGTACTCCATCGCCTCGCGGGCCGGTTCGTCCATGGTCGCGCCTTATGAGTGATCAGCGTCCGGTTATCGGGACCGTCGGCGAGGACGGTCAAGGGAAACCAACAACGCCAGCTTTGCGTCGAAAGCCGCGCCCCCTACACTAAACCCGTGACCGCCCCCCTCGATCCAGACGCCCGGCGCGCCCTGACCAGCCTGATGGCCTTCTGGGCCGACGCGGGGGTGGGCGTCAGCTTCGAGGACGCCCCGGTCGACCGCATGGCCGAGGGCAGGAAGCGCCTGCAGGCCCCGCCGCGCCCTGTCGCGCCGCGGGGACCGGCGCCGCCCGTGCAGCCCGCCGGCCTCCCGGGCGCCGCCATCGACGTGTCGCTGGCCGTCGCTCAGGCCCAGGCCATGGCCGCCGCGGCCGGGACCCTGCAGGCGCTGGAGGCGGCCATCGGCGACTTCGAGGGCTGCGGCCTGCGCTATTCGGGCGCCGCCCGCGCCGTCTTTTCCCGCGGCCGGCCCGGCGCGCCGGTGATGATCATAGGCGAGGGGCCCGGGGCGGAAGAGGATCGCGAAGGCCGGCCCTTCGTCGGCCGCGCCGGCAAACTGCTCGACCGGATGATCGCCGCGGCCGGCCTGACCGACCAGGTTTTCATCACCAACACCGTTTTCTGGCGCCCGCCGGGCAATCGCACCCCGACCCCGCAGGAGCAGGCGGTGTGCGCGCCCTTCGTGGAACGGGCGATCGTGCTCGCAAAGCCACAGGTACTGTTGCTCGCCGGCGCCGCCTCGGCGAAGTCGATGCTCAAGAGGAACGAGGGCATCCTCAGTCTTCGTGGCCGCTGGTCGGAGTGGCGCGGCGAACACACTGATCTGGTTGTCCCGGCCCTGCCGACGCTGCATCCGGCTTTCCTTCTGCGTCAGCCGCAGGCGAAGAAGAAGGCGTGGATGGATCTTCTGTCGCTGGCCCAAAGACTTGATCGCCCAGGCGGGTCCGCCTAGGCTCCGTTTGTGGCCGTTCGTGGGGGGCCTCGCTTTCGGAGTGTTCGGATGCAGCCTGGCCGGCGCGGTTTCGCCGTACCTCCTGCGTTGTTCGCCGCCGCGGCCCTGGCCGTCGTGATGGCCGCCCCGACCGCGACCTTCGCCAAGGGCAAGGCGCCCGCCAAGTCCCGGCCCGCCGCCGCCGCCCGTTCGGCCACCGGCTCCTTCAGCCTCAAGCCCCTGTCGCCCCGCGACGCGCGCGACTACGCCGCCGCCTTCGCCGCCGTCCGCCGCGGCGAGTTCGAACTGGCCGACACCCTGGCCAAGGGCGTAGCCAACCCCCTGCTCAAGGGTCGCCTCGCCTACGCCAAGCTGATGCACGCCGACTATGTGTCGAGCTACGACGAGCTGGCGGATTGGCTAGACAAATACCGCGACCAGCCCGACGCCGACCGCGTCTACACCCTGGCCCGCAAGAAGAAGCCCGGCTCGGCGCCGCCCCCGGCCCTGCCCGAACTGGCCGCCGGCGCCGACGCCGCCACCTGGTCGCGGGTCGAGGCCCTGGCCGAGCGGATCGAGGCCAAGCTGCCGGACGCGGCGGCGCCCGCCGCCGCCGCCGCGCCGATCCTTCCCGTCCGCGACATTTCCCTGCCCACCGTCAAGGTCGACAAGCTGCTGCAGGAGGCGCGGGAGGCCTATTACAAGGGCGACGTCAGCAAGGCCTACAAGCTGGCCGTCCAGGCTGGCGAGCCGTGGATCGCGGGCCTGGCCGCCTATCGGCTGAAGCGCTTCGACGAGGCCCAGGCCCGCTTCGCCGCCATGGCGACGGACGAGACCCATGACGAATGGATGCGTTCGGGCGCCGGCTACTGGGCGTCGCGCGCCGCCATCGCGGCCGGCCAGCCCGAGGCCGCGCCCCAGTACCTGACCATCGCGGCCAGGACGCCCTACACCTTCTACGGCCTGATCGCCGAGCGGCAGCTGGGCCTCGACCCCGGCGTGAGCGCCGACGGGCTCGACCCCGCCCTCGCCCCCGCCGCCAGGGTCCGCACCCCCAGCGTATCCGGGGCGGCCGGGGCCGGGGTCGCCAAGCTGGTGGCCAGCGACACGCGCGCCCGCCGGGCGGCCGCCTTCGCCCAGCTGGGGATGAAGGCGGAATCGGGCGCCGAGCTGCGATCGGGGCTGATGGGCTCGGCCGGCGAGGCGCGCCAGACCTGGCAGCGACTGGGGCTGGCCTTGAACGCCCCCCTCACCTCTCCGTCCGATCTGTCGCGCGGCTCGCGCGTGCGCTTCGACATCGCCCAGTACCCGACCCCGGACCTGCAGCCCCAGGGCGGCTTCACCCTCGACCGGGCCCTGGTCTACGCCCTGGTGCGCCAGGAGAGCCGGTTCGACGCCTCGGCCCATTCCAAGTCCGGCGCCTACGGGCTGATGCAACTGATGCCCGCCACGGCGGCGCGGGTCGCCGGCGACGACAAGCTGAAGTCCAACCCCAGCCTGCTGAAGGACCCGGGGATCAACCTGCGCCTCGGCCAGGACTATGTGACCCGCCTGCTGTCGGCGGTGAACGGCGACCTGCTGCACGCGGTCGCCGCCTACAACGCCGGCCCCGGGGTGATCCAGAAGACCCTGGCCCAGATGGGCAAGGAGGCCGACTCCCTGCTGGCCATCGAGAGCATGCCCGGCGGCCAGACCCGCGAGTTCGTCGAGAAGGTGGTCGCCGGCTACTGGATCTACCGCAACATCCTCGGCCAGGACTCGCCCAGCCTCAGCGCCGCGGCTTCCGGCTCGCGCGCCATCAAGGCCGCCGCCGACCTGCCGACCCCCACGCCGGTCGCCACGGCGGCCCTCAGCACCGAGATCATGAGCGCGTTGCTGGCGCCGGCGGCGAACTAGCGTCTCTTCCGGACACGTCCCCCCGCCCCGCTCGGCTCCGCCGAGTCGCCCTCCCCTCCAGGGGGAGGGTAGAACATGGACATCTCTTCCCCTCCCCCTCGAGGGGGGGGCGACGGGGCGGCAGCCCCGCGGGGTGGGGGGACGCCGGCTATGAGCGCTCGATCCGCACCGCCCGCGCCGCCAACGGTCGCAGCTTGCCGCCGCCCAGGCGCCTGGCCAGGGTCCCCGGATCGCCGCCGACCGTCTCGTAGAGGCGCTTGGACAGCAGCAGCCCCTCGCGTCCGCCGGCGCCGAAGGCGGCGAGCGCTTCCTTCAGCCGGGCCGAAGGACGATGGTCGTCGAGCGCCAGGCGGAACCAGCCGGCTTCGCCCGCGTGGTGCTCGATGTGGTCGCGGGCGGCGGCTTCCCATTCCGGCATGAGGCGGATGTCGGCCGACAGGATCAGCAGCCAGGGGCCCTTGGCGGCGGCGCAGCCCTCGGCGAGCCCGCCTGACACGAGACGGGCGCCAGCGTCGTCCACCACGTCGAGCGTCTCGTCTGTCGATCCGGCGTCGGCGATCACCACCTCGCGCACCAGATTGGTCACCGCCGCCGGCACCAGGGCGGAAAGCGCCTGCGGCAGGGTCTGGCCCGCATTCGACGTGGCGATGACGACGGAGATCATGCAGGCGGCATAGAAGGGCCCGGTGTAGGCTGCAAGCCTCCCTGCGGAGTAGAGCCATGCTCAGGATTCTCGGCCGTCCTACCTCGATCAATGTCCGCAAGGTGCTGTGGACCGCGGACGAGATCGGCCTCAGCTATGACCACGAACCCGAATGGGCGACGCCGGCCACGCCCTCGGGCTCGCCCGCGCTGCTGAAACTGAACCCCAACGGCCTTGTCCCGGTGATCGAGGATGAGAACGGGCCGATGTGGGAATCCAACACCATCAGCCGCTATCTCGCGGGCAGGCACGGTCGCGCCGACCTGCTCCCCGCCGAGCCCCTGGCCCGTGCGCGCGTCGAGCAGTGGATGGACTGGCAGGCGACGGACCTGAACGTCGCCTTCCGCTACGGTTTTCGCGCCCTGATCCGCAAGGACGCCGGCTTCGACGACCCGCAGCAGATCGGCCAGAGCTTGCAGGCCTGCGCCGCCCGGCTGGGGCTGATCGCCGGCCAGCTCGAAGCGACCGGCGCCCACATGGCCGGGCCGGACTTCACCCTGGCCGACATCGGCATCGCCCTGTCGGTCCATCGCATCCGCAGCCTGCCGGGCGCGCCGGCCCTGCCGACGGCGGTCGCCGCCTATATGCAGCGGCTGGCGCAGCGCCCGGCCTACGCCAGGCACTGCGGGCCGGAAACACCTTAGGCCTTGGGGTCTTCCGGATAGGCGAGCTTGGGGTACCAGTGCGGATCGCGCCCCTCAGGGGTCATGTCGAAGATGGTCCACATCGGCATCACTTCGGGCGCGCCGCGAGGGTCCTGGCCGGGGTCGGCGGTCGAGCCGTCCATCTCGCCGCCCCAGAAGTGGCGGATGGTCCCGTCGGGGTCCTTGGTGAAGACGTTGAAGGCCGCCCAGTCCTCGCCGTCCGGCCCCTCGCCGCGGTAGTCGCGGGTGAAGCCGTTGTCCCCCGAGGAGACGAAACGCAGGCCGGTCCAACCGCGCTCGGCCTTGAAGGCCAGCTGCCGGTCAATCGGCGCCTTGCCGACGATGATCAGGGGAACCTGCTGCTCGATGTCCACCGCCTCGCCGTCGAGGGAGCCGAGGAAGGCGGTGCACATCGGGCACGGGCGCTTGCGTTGCGGCCCGAACATCCAGGTGTAGACGACCAGGGTCGAGCGATCGCCGAACAGTTCGGAGAGCTTGACCGGCCGGCCATCCTCGCCGGTGAACACATAGTCCTCAGGGACCTCGCCGCCGGGCGGCAGGGCCCGGCGCATGGCCGCCACCCGCTCGGTGTGACGGCGCAGTTCAATCTCCTCGGCCAGGAGCGCCGTGCGCGCGGCGCGGTATGCGGCGCTGTCGTTGGGATAGGGATGGCTGGCCCGCTCGGCCAAGGTCTTTGCCGGAACCAGTGCGTCGTCGTAGGCCATGTGCGTTCCTCCGCTCCGCCGCCACCTCACACCCGCGATCGGACGGCGGCCAGCCCCAAGGACGTTCCGGCCCTGCCCGGCCCGACATTCGCCCCATAGGGGGGCGGCAATGCAGCGCACTGGCCAGCGAGCCCGACCGCAGCCCCGCCTCAGTTCTTGTTTTGTTCCGACGAGACGTCTAGTCTTGCGCATGCCTCCCCCTCACCCGCCGCCCAAGGGCCGGGGCGCGAAATCCAACGCGTCCGGCCGCTACGAGAGCCTCGCCCGCGAGGACTACGACGACGGCTGGGGCGTTG
>NCED01000142.1 GCA_002280485.1 Caulobacterales bacterium 32-69-10 | reverse complement strand
GGGCATGAAACTCGCCTCGCTCAAGCACGGCCGCGACGGCCGCCTCGTGGTCGTCTCGCAGGACCTGCACTGGTTCACCGACGCCTTCCTGATCGCCCCGACCCTCCAGGCCGCCCTGGACGACTGGGACCGTTGCGGCCCCCGGCTTCTGGCCCTGGCCGAAAGCCTGGAGCATGAGGCCGTGCCGCGCGGCCGGTTCCGCGAGCACGAGGCGGCCTCGCCCCTGCCCCGCGCCTATCAGTGGGTCGACGGCTCGGCCTATGTGAACCACGTCGAACTGGTGCGCCGGGCACGCGGCGCCGAAATGCCCGCCAGCTTCTGGACCGATCCCCTGATGTACCAGGGCGGGTCCGACGGCTTCCTGGCCCCCCGCGATCCCATCCCTCTGGCCGACCCCGCCTGGGGCTGCGACCTGGAGGCCGAGATCGTCGTGGTCGTCGGCGACGTGGCCCAGGGCGCGACGCGCGACGAAGCCCTGGCCGCCATCCGCCTGGTCGGCCTGGTCAATGACGTTTCGCTGCGCAACCTGATCCCGGCCGAACTGGCCAAGGGGTTCGGCTTCGTCCAGTCCAAGCCCGCCAGCGCCCTGTCGCCGGTCCTCGTCACGCCCGAGGCCCTGGGCGACCGCTGGAAGGACGGCAAGCTGCACGGCGAACTGACCGTGCAGTTGAACGGCGCAGACTTCGGCAAGGCCGACGCCGGGGTGGACATGACCTTCGACTTCGGAACCCTGATCGCCCACCTGGCCAAGACCCGCTCCCTCTCGGCCGGGACCATCATCGGCTCGGGCACGGTGTCGAACCGCGACGCCGACGGCGGCCCCGGCAAGCCGGTCTCCGACGGCGGCCTGGGCTATTCCTGCATCGCCGAGGTCCGCACGGTCGAAACAATCCTGCGCGGCGCCGCCGAAACCCCCTTCCTGGTCCATGGCGACACGGTCCGGATCGAGATGCTGGACGACCACCATCACTCGATCTTCGGCGCCATCGAACAGACGGTGCAGCCGCTTTCGCGAGACCGGCTCCGCTGCGGGCGTGGTGGAATTGGTAGACGCGCTGGACTCAAAATCCAGTTCCGAAAGGAGTGCCGGTTCGACCCCGGCCGCCCGCACCACCCTTCTTGTCGATGAGCCTCACCGCACCCAGACGGCGCTCAAACGAAGACGGCCCGCCCCGGAGCCAGCAGGTTCGGCACGCGTTCGCGCCGGAGCCAGACAGGTTCGGAACGGGCCGTGAATGATCGGTACGAATACTAAAATCCGACCAGCCGATATATTGGCATTAAGTCGCATTCTTGAAAAGTCCCCCAGATGGGTATGACAGTTCGAGACGAAGAGGCCGGCCGATCAACCTAGTTCGCGATGGAAGAAGCCTGTCACATCGGCCAGGACCGTCGCCTTCTTGCGGAACAGGGGCGAGAAGGTCGCGATCAGGTCGGCGTGGTCCAGACCGGGATAGAGTTTGGCCTCGGACCGGCCGCCGACCGCCTTCATCCTCTGATCCAAAATGGTCGTGTCCTCGGCATGGACCACGACGTCGGCCGTTCCGTGACCCAGCCAGATCGGCGGGGCGTCGGGGCGCACGAAGGTGACGGGCTGGGTCAGGGTCGGATCGGGCGCGCGGCCGAAGGCGTTCCGAGACGCCCCCACATCGAACGGCAGAAAATCATAGGGACCCGCAAGACCGGCCGCCGCCTTGATCAGGCCGAGCCGCCCGACCGCCTGCATATAGCGGCGGTCCAGGGTGATCATCAGGGCCAGATGGGCGCCGGCCGAATGGCCCAATACCCCCAGCCGCTCCGGATCGCCGCCATAGGCTGAAGCCACATCGGCGGCCTTGGCCGTGGCGGCGGCGGCGTCTTCGATGAAGGCGGGAAAGACCACCTGGGGCACGACCCGGTAGTCGGGCAGGGCC
>NCED01000016.1 GCA_002280485.1 Caulobacterales bacterium 32-69-10 | reverse complement strand
GGGCCAGGGCCTCCATGCAGCGACGTTTCTCGTCGGCGGGCCACAGGCCGAGCAGGCCGCGCCAGGCGGGCCCCCGGGCCAGGGCGCCGATCATGGCGTTGGAGAACAGGGTCAGCCGCCCGACCAGGTTGAACTGCTGGAAGATGAAGCCCACCCGGGCGCGAATCTGGCGGACGTCGGCGCTGATGCGGCCGTCCTCCTGCACCGGCAGGCCGAACGCCGTGATGCGGCCGGAGCCGGCGTCGATGGGGACCAGCCCCGTCAGCGCCCGCAGCAGGGTAGACTTGCCTGACCCCGAGGGGCCGATCAGGGCGACCATCTCGCCCTTGTGGACAAGCAGGGACACCCCGTCGAGGGCGCGGCGAGCCCCGAAGGTCTTCGACACGTCGCGGGTTTCGAACACGACTTCGGCGGGCATGGGTGTGAGCAGCGATCCTGGTGGACGGTCAGCCGCCAACGGCGGGACTTACGCCCGGCAGGTCAACTATTTTATGACACGCCGCCTCAGGTGGCGCGGCCCGGCGGCCACAGTGGGCGTCGGGCGTGCGTCAGGGGCGCCTGATTCGCCGCTAGGTCTTTACATGGCGGGGGGAAATGCCTATCTGCGCATTCCCGGCGGACCCCGGAACAGTCGAAACGCTGCTAACGCCGGATCTGGGTCAACTTCATATGGGGGCTACGTGAATTGCGCACGTACCATACGCCCCTGGACCTGGTCCGTGAGCGGTCCCCCGAACGTCCGGTCGCACTTGTGCGTCCAGACGCGGTGGCCCTAGCAGCGACCTGGTTCCAGGAAAACTTCAAAGGCGACGTTCTCTACGCCGTTAAGGCGAACCCCTCTCCCTGGGTCATCGAGACCCTATGGGACAACGGGGTGCGCGCATTCGACGTGGCGTCCATTCCCGAGATCGAGCTGGTGGCCCAGTCGGCCCCTGGCGCCCGCATGGCCTTCATGCACCCGGTCAAGAGCCGGGCGGCGATCTCCAAGGCCTACTTCGACTATGGGGTGCGGACCTTCTCCCTCGACTGTCACGAGGAGCTGGAGAAGATCCTGGCCGCCACGGGGAACGCCAAGGACCTCAACCTGATGGTCCGTCTGGCCGTCGCCACCGAGGGCGCTGCCTACACCCTGTCGGGCAAGTTCGGCGTCTCGACCGACCAGGCCCCCTCGCTGCTGCTCGCCACCCGGCGGGCGACCGAGGATCTGATGGGCGTGGCCTTCCACGTGGGCTCGCAGTGCATGCGGCCGACCGCCTATCAGGCGGCCATGGCCCAGGCCTCCCGCGCCCTGGTCCGCGCCGGCGTCTTCGCCGACGTGGTCGACGTGGGCGGCGGCTTCCCGTCGGTCTATCCGGGCATGACCCCGCCGGCCCTCGAGGACTATGTCGACTCGATCCATCGCGGTTTCGAGGAGATGAAGGTCCACGAGACCACCGAGCTGTGGTGCGAACCCGGCCGGGCGCTGGTGGCCGAAAGCTCGTCGATCCTGGCTAAGGTCGAGCTGAGGAAGGGCGACGCCCTTTATCTCAACGACGGGTCCTACGGCTCGATGTTCGACGCCACCCACGCCAAGTGGCCGTTCCCGGTCAAGCTGGTGCGTCCCGATCAGGACGAGGTCGCGGTCAATGACGGCGAGCTGAAGCCGTTCCGCTTCTACGGCCCGACCTGCGACTCCATCGACCACATGCCGGGCCCGTTCTGGCTGCCGGCCGATGTGGACGAGGGCGACTATGTCGAGATCGGCATGCTGGGCGCCTACGGCGTGGCCATGAACACCCGCTTCAACGGCTACGGCGACACCGAGACCGTCGAGGTGGGCGATGCGCCCATGGCCTCGATGTACGGCCTGGCCAAGCGGACCATCTCGACGCCCCGGCAGGCGGAGGAGAGCTCCGTCGTCAGGTTGTCGCGCGCCCGTCGTAAGCGTCGTCGGAAGTAGCCGCACAGGCGATTTGAAACTAAAAGCGCGCGTCCCCGCTTCTGCGAGCGGGGGCGCGCCCCTTTTCGCTCTCGCCCGTCGCACCGTCCGGGCTTGAGCTGGTTTTGAGACGGGCGATCACCCCAAAGGGAAACCTCGAAGATGAACGCTCCCGTCCAATCCAACACCAAGGCCGAGCTGCTCGCCAATGTCGTCCAGCACGTCGACATCACGTCCTTCGACGCCCGGCCGGTGATCGACGCCATGCGCGGCATGAGCTTTTCGTCGCGCGACACCGCCCGCGCCGCCGACATCTTCTCCATGGCCATCGAGGACCAGGCCTGCTCGCCCTGGCTGATCCTGGCCGGCTCGACCTCGGCCGGCGGCTGCATGGACGTCTACCGCGACATGGTGAAGTTCGGCATGGTCGACGCGGTGGTCGCCACCGGCGCCTCGATCGTCGACATGGATTTCTTCGAGGCCCTGGGCTTCAAGCACTATCAGGCCGCCGGCCCCGTCGACGACAACGTGCTGCGCGAGAACTACATCGACCGCATCTACGACACCTATATCGACGAGGAGGAGCTGCAGGCCTGTGACCACACCATCCTGCAGATCGCCAACCGTCTGGAGCCGCGCGGCTATTCCAGCCGCGAGTTCATCTGGGAGATGGGCAAGTGGCTGTCGGAGGGCAACGCCAAGAAGCCGGGCAGCCTGATCCAGACCGCCTACGAGGAAGGCGTGCCGATCTTCTGCCCGGCCTTCGTCGACTCGTCGGCCGGCTTCGGCCTGGTCAAGCACCAGAAGGAGCGGGCGGCCGCGGGCCAGCCCTACATGATGCTCGACGCCATCGCCGATTTCCGCGAGCTGACCGACATCAAGATCGCCGCGGGCGTCACCGGCCTGTTCATGGTCGGCGGCGGGGTGCCCAAGAACTTCGCCCAGGACACGGTGGTCTGCGCCGAGATCCTCGGGGTCGAGGCGGAGATGCACCGCTACGCGGTCCAGATCACCGTCGCCGACGTCCGCGACGGGGCCTGCTCGTCCTCGACGCTCAAGGAGGCCGCCTCCTGGGGCAAGGTGCAGACCACCCACGAGCAGATGGTCTTCGCCGAGGCCACCACGGTGGTGCCGCTGATCGCCTCCGACGCCTACCATCGCGGCGCCTGGAAGACCCGCGAGAAGCGCCGCTGGGCCAAGCTGTTCGGCAAGTGAGCGAGGCGGCGTTTGCCGACCGACTCATCCCCGCGAAGGCGGGGATCCAGACCTAGCGGAGGGGCCGGAGCGATCCGGCCCTTTTTCTTGGCTCCACCATTGGGTCGGATGGGGGGAGATGTGTCTAGCCCACGGCCGCCAGGGGCTCGGGCTCGATGGCGGGGCTGCGGCTCTTCGAGATCAGCCGTGCGAACAGCCAGCCTCGGACATAGGCGTTGGTCTTCTTGGCCATCTTGGTCGGCAGGCGGTTGAAGGCGTGGGGGGCCTCGGGGGCGATCACCACCTCGGCGTTGAGGCTGGCGCTTCGCCACTGGTCCACCAGCATCAGCGTGTCGTCGAGCAGCGGATCGCGCTCTCCCACCAGGAACAGGGCCGGCGGCAGGCCGGTGAGGTCGGCGTAGAGGGGCGACAGGGCTGGGTCGCGCCGTTCCTCGGCCGTCAGGTTGGGCATCAGCTTGGCCAGGGCCTCGGCCAGGGTGGGCCCATGCAGCACCAGGGTGTCGGCCCCGGCGGCGCACAGGCTGGGCGTGCCGCACAGGTCGTAGCAGCCGTAGAACATCACCGCGCCCATGATCGGCGAGAGGTCGACGCCCCGGCCGCGCAGGCGGATCAGGGTCGAGGCCACCAGGTGGGCGCCGGCCGACTCGCCGCCCATCAGCACGGCGTCGGCCCCGAACTCCTCGTCCATGGCCTCCAGCACCCAGGCCGTGGCCGTTTCGCAGTCGTCCAGGGCGTTGGTCACCGCGTCGCGCAGGGTCACCCGATAGTCGACGCTGACCACCGCCACGCCGCAGGTCTTGACGATCTCGGCGTTCAGGCCGTCGTCCATGCGGGCGTTGCCGAGGACCCAGGCCCCGCCGTGGATATCGACATAGACCCCGCGGCATGGGCCGACGGGGCGCAGGATCCGCACCATGGCCTCGCGGCCCAGGGCCTCGACCTTGCGCTCCTCTACCGTGATGCCGACGCGGCGGAAATTGGGGCTGGGCAGGGCCTGCGACAGGCGCAGCGCCCCGTTCAGCACGGCGACGTCCCAGGCGGTGCGCAGGGGCATACGCGGCGTCGAGGCCAGCAGCCGGTTGACCCTGCGGGCCTCCGCCACCTCTTCCTCCTCGAACCTCAGGGTCATCGCGTCTCCTCCATGAGACTAACGCGAAGCTTGTCGACTGGTTCGTGAGCTTAGCTTTTAGGGATGACCGTTGGCTGAACGGGCCGCGTTCATGAGGATCAGAACACCTTCCCTGGCCCGGTCGCCGCGTAGAGGTCGGTGCGGCGGTCGCGGAAGAAGCCCCAGGCGGCCCGGTGGGTGTGGAGGAAGTCGAGGTCGAACGTCGCCGTCAGCACACCCTCCTCGCCGCGCTCGAAGCTGTCCACCAGGTCGCCACGGTGGTCGGCCAGGAAGGACGAGCCATAGAAGTTCTGCCCCCCGCCGGCGCCGGGCTCCAGGCCGATGCGGTTGGCGGCGGCGACCGGGATGACGTTGGCCACGGCGTGGCCCTGCATCACCCGGCGCCACGGATCGCGGGTGTCGAGGCTACTGTCATGCGGCTCCGAGCCGATGGCGGTGGGGAACAGCAACACCTCGGCGCCCATCAGGGTCATGGCCCGGGCGACCTCCGGGTACCACTGGTCCCAGCAGATGCCGACGCCGACGCGGCCGAACCGGGTGTCCCAGACCTTGAAGCCGGTGTCCCCGGGACGGAAATAGTACTTCTCCTGGTAGCCCGGGCCGTCCGGGATGTGGCTCTTGCGATAGACCCCGAGCGGAGAGCCGTCGGCGTCCAGCATGACCAGGCTGTTGTAGTAGTGCGGCCCGTCGCGCTCGTAGATCGAGACCGGGATGACCACCCCGAGCTCGGCCGCCAGGGGCGCCATGGCCAGGACGCAGGGGTGCTCGCGCCACGGGTGGGCGGTGGCGAACCAGCGCTCTTCCTGGGTGACGCAAAAATAGGGGCCCTGGAACAGCTCGGAGGGCAGGACGACCTGGGCGCCCTTGGACGCCGCCTCCTTCACGAACTCGGCGGTGCGGGCGATGTTGTCGTCCATGTCCAGCCCGTACGCGGTCTGGATCACGCCGAGCGTCAGATTGCGTGCCATCAGGCGGGCTCCTGCTGGGTGATGCAGTGGAACGACCCTCCGCCGGAGAGCAGGGCGTTGGACGGTAGGCCGATCACCTTGCGTTCCGGGAACAGGGCGGCCAGGGCGTCCAGCATATAGGCCTGTCCCCGCTCGCCGTAGGTCGGGGCGATCACCGCCTGGTTGGCGATGACGAAGTTCATGTGCGAGGCGGGGACGACCTTGCCGTCGTCGTCGGTCACCCGGCCCGGCGATGGGATGCGGCGCACCTGCAGCCCCGCGCCGCGGGCGTCGCGAAAGCCAGCCAGCAGGCGGGCGGCGTCGTCGAACACCCCGGCGTTGGGGTCGTCGCGGCCCACCGCCATCGGGCAGGCCACCACGCCGGGCGCGACGAAGCGGGCTAGGTTGTCGACGTGGCCGTCGGTGTGGTCGTTCTTCAGGCCGTCGCCCAGCCACAATACCTTCTTGTAGCCGAGCGCGCCGGCCAGGGCGGCTTCCGCCGCGGCTTCTGTCCAGCCGGGGTTGCGGTTGGGGTTGAGCAGGCACTGACGGGTGGTCAGCACCGTACCAAAGCCGTCGCCGTCGAGGGCGCCGCCTTCCAGCACGAAGTCGTGGTCGGTGCGGGGCGCGCCGGCGGCGGCGGCGAGCTGCTCGGCCACCGTCTCGTCGAATTCGAGCTGGTACTTGCCGCCCCAGCCGTTGAATCTGAAAGCCATAGCGGCCTGATGCTCGCCCTCCTTGACGAAGATCGGGCCGGTGTCGCGCAGCCAGATATCGCCGAACTGGCCGCGCACGATCTCCACGCTGGTATCGGTCAGCAGGGCCCGCGCGGCGGCCTCGGCGTCGTCTCCCATCACCAGCAGGCGCACGCGCTCCGCGCCCGGGCCGGCGAGGGCGCGCGCAAGGTCGGCGACCTCCTTCTGCGCGGGCGCCAGCTTGTCTTCCCACAGCTCGCCGTGGCTGGGGAAACCCACCCACATCGCCCGGTGTGCAGACCACTCGGCCGGTACAGCTCGGCTCATGGCGACAAAGCCCTTCCGCAAAAGCCGGCGAAGGTGGGCGCCGCCTGACCTTGCGTCAAGATCGCCGCCCGCTCGCCCAAAAAAGAAAGGGCGGCCCGTGAAGGCCGCCCCTCCCCTAGATCCAAGCCCGAAAGCCTAGAACTCGGTGTGCAGGCTCACCTGATAGGTGCGCGGCGAGCCGGGCTGGTAGGTCGGCGACGAGGCGGACGAACCGGGCAGGGCGATGGCGTTCGACCGGGTGCTGATCGAGCCGAGGTAGCGCTCGTCGAACAGGTTGGTGGCGTTGATCTGCAGGTAGCTGTTCTTCATCCCGCGCCAGGCGGGGATGTTGAAGCGCAGGTCGAGGTCGGCCACCACATAGCTCGGCACGCTCTCGTCGTTCACGTCGGTGGAGAAGCGCTTGCCGACGTACTTGGCCTGGAAGCCGATGGAGAACCACTCGATCGGCTGCCACTCGGCGCGGCCGCCGAAGGTCCAGTCCGGCACTTCCGGCAGCTTCTTGCCCTTGGCCGGGAGGATGTTGTTGGCGGCCACGCCGGTCCGGATGTCGCCCTGGACCTCGCTGTCGCTGTAGGAGGCGTTGGCGTAGAGGGTGACGGTCTCAATCGGCTGGACGCCGATCTGGCCGTCGAAGCCCCACTGGTGGACGTCGCCGACGTTGCGGTCGAGGTAGATGTTCAGGTTTTCGTCGAAGGCGCTGGTGATGCGGTTCTTGAAGTTGATCTTCCAGACCGCCGCCTGGGCGACGATCGGGCCGCGGTTGTAGCGCAGGCCGACGTCGAAGGCGTCGGTGGTTTCCGGAACGGCGTTGGGCGTGCTCAGGCTGCCGTCTGCGTTGCGGATAACGGTGTAGAGGTTGTCCGTCCGGGGCAGGGAGATGCCCTTGGCGTAGTTGCCGTACATCACCACGGCGTCGGTCAGGTTGTAGCCGATGCCGACGTTGGGAAGGGTCTTGTTGAAGTCCCGTTCGAACGCGAACGGGGGGACGTACACGGTCGTCACGCCAGCGAAGGTGACATTGCCGTTGGCCGCGGTGGTGGCGACCGGCTCGGTGGTGCAGCGGACATTGCTGGACGCGTTCTGCGTGTAGCAGAACTGGTTCACTTCACGCTTGAACTTCGGGAAGCGGACGCCGAGGTTGACGTTCAGCCTGTCCTCGAAGAACTGGCCGCGGTACTCGGCGGCGAACTGGTCGAGCCGGGCCACCGAGTAGCGGTCGCGGAAGCGGATCGAGGCGCCGTCGGCCGCCAGGACCTTCTGGCCCTGGCCGTCCTTGCCGCCGAAAACGTTCAGCGGGTTGCCGAACTGGTCGAGGTAGCCGTAGTCGCCGGTCTGGCGGTGCTTGCCCTTGTCCAGGGTGTAGGCGACCCGGACGCGGTGGTCTTCGTTCAGGTCGTAGATCAGCGAGGTGTTGAGGCCGTAGCGGCGGGTGTTGGTTACGCTGGGCGTGAAGAACCGCATGGTGTCGAGCAGGTCGCCGTCGCCGTTCAGGTCGACGCCGGCAGCGGTCGAGCGCCCGCGCAGACGGCCGTCGCTCTCGCGCTGGACGTCAGAGGAGAAGCTGTTCAACTGGGTGCCGCCGTCGGCGAGGACGTACTGGAACGAAGGGTCGACGGTCAGGCGCAGCTTGTCGAAGATGCGGAAGCTGGACTGGCCGCGGATGTTGCCGGTGTTCGACGGGTTGACCTGGCGGCCATGGTAGTTGGTGCAGAAGGCGTCCGAGCTGGCGACGCCGGGGCTCGACTGGACCGCCAGCGGGCAGGTCTCATCGAAATCGTACCGGCGGCCGAAACGGTTGTAATCGGCCAGCGACATGCTGCGGTAGTTGTTGTTGCGGTTGCGGTTGTAGTGAGCCGCCACGCTGATGAAGTCGTCGCCGCCGAGGGGCTGATAAATCTTGGCGTTGAACTGCTGCTTGGTCAGTTCGCCCGGGCCGCGCCACTTCTCATAGTTCTGGTAGGAGCCGGCGACGAACAGGCGGGTGCCCCAGGGGCCGAAGGCGCCGCTGTCGATCATGGCAAAGACGCGCTTGTAGTCGTTGCTGCCGAGCGAGGTGTTGAACATCAGCCCCGGGTCAGCCGTGGGGCGGCGCGACGAGATGGCGATGGTACCGCCGCTGGCCGAGGCCGTCGGGCTGTCGACGTCGGTGGTGCCCTGGTTGACGCTGGCCTGGGCGATGATCTCGGGGTCGAACAGCTGGTTGGTGTAGACGGCGTAGTTGCCGGTGTCGTTCAGCGGGATGCCGTCAAGGGTCAGCGCCACCCGGTTGCCGTCGAAGCCGCGCAGGCGGATGTTGCCGCCCGACGAGCCGTAGGGGTCGTTGTTGGTGAAGTTCAGGCCCGGGACAGCGATGCTGAGCGACTGCAGCACGGTCTGGCCGGAGGACTGGGTCTGCAGGAACTGATTGGTGATGGTGGACCGCGTCTTTGGCGCGGTCTCGGCGACGATCACGCCCTCTACGGACCGGGGTCCGTTGGCGGCGGTCACGATGATCTCTTCGATCTGCTGCGAGCCGGTCGATTGGGCCCAGGCGCCGCTGGCGCCCAGCAGTCCGCCGATGAGCGCGGTTGTAGCCAGCCAAGTGGCTTTGGTGGTGGTCATTGGAGATCCCCTTAAAACTTCCGCGCGCGTTTTTTCCACGCTGCGCGTTTGTCCAGGCCCTATCCCCCCACCTAGAAGGTCGGATGACCCTTTCTTGAAGGTCTCGTGACAGGCCGGCGGCTGGATATATGACAGTGCGCGTCCCGGCGGCGCCCGCGCTATGGTCGCGGGCAGCCGATGCAGCCTCGACTGTTGCTGCGGTGCATCATTTCGAGGGCGTGGTGAGTCAGGCGGCGTTGGACAGTTCGGCGGGCAGGGGGTGGGCGACGCCGCTGACCCTCGCCGCCGTGGTCGTGGCAAGCCTGACCGCGGTCCGGCTGGTGGTGCTGTTCGCCGCGCCGCTCGAACTCTATCCGGACGAGGCGCAGTACTGGGCCTGGTCGCGGGACCTGGCCTTCGGCTACGTCTCCAAGCCGCCCGTCGTCGCCTGGTTGATCCACTTGACCACCGCCATCGGCGGGGACGCCGAGCCGTGGGTGCGCCTGTCGGCGCCCTTGCTGCACGCGGGGGCGGCGATGGCCCTGCAACGGGCGGGGGCCCGGCTCTACGACGGCTGGACCGGGTTCTGGGCGGCGGCGATCTACAGCCTGATGCCGGGGGTTCAACTGTCGGCCGGGGTGATCGCCACCGACGCGCCCCTGCTGTTCTTCCTGTCCCTGGCCCTGTGGGCCTACGCCGGCTTCATCCAGGCGCCGTCCGGGCGGCCTCGTCTGGGCTGGGCCGGGGCGCTGGGGGCCGCTCTGGGCCTTGCGCTGCTGTCCAAGTACGCGGCCGCCTATTTCGCCGCTGGCCTCATCCTCCACGCTGTCGCCGACGCCCGCGCGCGCGCGTCCTGGGGCCGGGGCGAAGCGCTTGCCGCGATCGGCGCCTGCCTCCTGTTCCTGGCCCCCAACCTGGCGTGGAACGCCGGCCACGGCTTCGCCACCCTGGAGCACCTGCTGGCCAACACCGACTGGCTGCCCGACCCGGACGAGGGGGCGCAGGCCCCGCCCCTGCTCAGTCTCGACCTGCGGCAGACCCCGGGCTTCTTGGCCTCCCAGCTCGTCGTTTTCGGGCCGATTCCCTTCGTGGTCCTGGCCGCAGGCGCGGTGGTGCTCGCCCGGCGGCGGCGGCTGCAGCCGGCGGACCGGCTGCTGCTGGCCTTCGTCCTGCCGCCGCTGGTCGTGGTGACCGTCCAGGCCGTGCTCGCCCGGGCCAACGCCAACTGGGCCGGCGCCGCCTATGCGCCGGGGGCCGTGCTGGTCGCCGCCTGGCTGGTGCGCTGGCGGGCGCGAGGATGGCTCGGCGCGACGGTGGCGCTGCAGGGCCTGGCCGCCGGGCTCTTCCTTGCGGCGGCCGTCTGGCCCGCCTTGGCCGACCGCATCGGCCTCGCCAACAGCTTCAAGCGGGTCCGCGGCTGGGATGCTTCGACCCGGGCGGTGCTGGCGAGGGCCCAGGCCGAGACGCAGGGCAAGGCCGGGTTGACCGCCATCGCCGTCGACGACCGCTTCTTGTTCAACGCCATGGCCTACTATGGCCGGGCCTATTTCGCCGGGCCGGAGGCGGCTCCCCTGACCATGTGGATGCGCCGGCCCACGGCCAACACCCAGGCCGAGCGCGAGGCCCCCCTGACCCGCGCCCTGGGCGGGCGCGTGCTCGCCGCCAGCCTGGACGACGTCTATCTGGACGAAATGCGGGGGGACTTCCGCCGGGCCGGAGCACCGGCTGTCGCTGTCATCCCCCTCGACGCCGCGCGCCGCCGCCGGATCTCGATGTTCATCGGCGAGACCCTGGCGCCTGCTCCCCGCGACCGCCGCACCGGCCTTCCCGTCAGGCTCGGGGCCGGGCTTGCGGCTCCTGGGCTTGCGTCTAATGTCCCCGCCGCGACGGACCGGTAGGGGGCTCGATGGCGGTAAGGATGAGCGGCGCCCGGATGATCGGGGCCGGGCTGGCGGGACTGGGCGGGGCCCTGGCCTGGCCGCTCGGCCGCTGGCACGGGCTGCGCATGCGCGCCGAGCTGGCCTCTAGGGCCGCCCCGACCTACCGATTGCCGACCGGCCATGGGGCGCTCGCCTTCCGCTGCTCCAGCGCCGAGGCGGTCAAGGCCGCCGCCCGCTTCGTCTACGACGAGCCGGAGACCGTGTGGTGGATCGACCATGTGGTCCAGGCCGGCGACTGCGTCTGGGACGTGGGCGCCAACGTGGGGCTCTACGCGCTCTACGCCGCCCAGCGCCTGGGAGAGGGCGGAGCGGTGATGGCCTTCGAGCCGGCGGCGGACAACTACGCGGCCCTGACCCGCAATGTCGCCCTGAACCCCACGGCCGCCAAGGTCAGCTGCTTCTGCCTGGCCCTGTCGGACGAGACCCGGGCGGCCGAGCTGCACCTGACCAGCCAGGACGCCGGCCGCGCCGCCCACGTCTTCGGCCACGCCGACGAGGGGCTGACCGCCGAGGCGCGGCCCCACACCCAGACCGCCCTGGGCTTTTCGGCCGACACCTTCGCCGCCCTGTTCAAGGTGCGCCGTCCCGACCACGTGAAGATCGACGTCGATTCCATCGAGGAGCGCATCGTCCGCGGCGGGGCGGAGACGTTCGCGGGGGCCCGTTCGCTGATCGTCGAGATCAACATCGGCGAGAGCGGCGCTGGTCATAAGGAGAGCCTGCGCCGGGCCATCGCCGACCTCGGCTTCACCGAGCACGCCGAGACCAGCGCGAGGTTCCCCGACCGGCGTAACCGGATTTTCGTGCGGGGTTGAGCGACCGCGTTCACAGCGCCGACGCCTGAAGCCGGGAGCGCCAAAGCGCCTGGCGCTTCTTCAGCTCGTCCAGGCGGGAGATCTCCGGGAAGTCGTCTCGGAGGCGCTCCAACTCCTCGAACCTGAACGCCTCTTCGCCATGCCGCCCCCATGCCGCCTGCAGCGACGGATACGGGCTGGTTCCCAGTCTGAGCGTGAACCACAATCCGTTCCGTTGGGTGTCAACATGGCGGCTGTGGCCGACCCAGGCTTCCCCCGTCGCCGTGCAAACGACCGCATAGACTCCCAAGGCGGGCTTGCGATCCTTGTAGGCGGCGATGGCGGCCTTTCGATCTTGCCGGTCCATGACTTCTTCTCCATTTTCACCCGGGTGATATAGCGCGACATTTATACCCGGGTAAATATGGCTGGCAAGGCGACGGAAATTTTGGATAGCGACGTTCCGGTCGCTTCCTTCGTGCTGTTCGCTGGTCCCGTCCGGGTCGCGGCCGGCGCCCTGCCCGAGGTGGCGGCGGCGGCCAAGCGCGTACGGGACGAGGATCCGTTCGCGGTGATCGTCGTGTTTGACCGCGAGACCGCCGAAGTGGTGGACCTGGACCTGCGGGGCGACGAGCAGGACGTGATCGCCCAGCACACGCGCCCCGAGACGTCCGCCGCCAAGCGGGGACGACCCAAGCTCGGCGTGGTCTCGCGGGAAGTGACCCTGCTGCCGCGCCACTGGGACTGGCTCGCGCGGCAACCCGGCGGCGCTTCCACGACCCTCCGCCGGCTTGTCGAGGCGGCCCGGAAGGCCGACGCCGGGGCCGCGCAAGCGCGCTCGGAAGCGGCTTACCGGTTCATGTCGGCCATGGCCGGTGATCGTCCAGGCTTTGAGGAGGCCGCACGCGCCCTATTCGCCGGGGACCGTCCCCGTCTGACCGCCTTGCTCTCGCAGTGGCCGGCGGACGTCGGCGACGAAGTCTTGAGTTTCCTCGGTCGCCAGCCGGCCGAGAGCGTGAGCTCATAAGCGCGGGCGGTCAGACCTCCTCCACCCCCTCAGGCGACCGCGCCCGCCGTCTTAGCCACAGCACCCCCAGCAGGTCGGACGCCGACACGACCAGGCGCCCGAAGTTGGTATATTTCGACGCCCCGGTGGTGCGGGCGCGGTGGCCGACGTCCTCGAAGGCGACGGAATAGCCTTCGCGCAGCATCAGGGCCGGCAGGTAGCGGTGCATGTGGTCGAAGTAGGGGAGGCGCAGGAACGCCTCGCGGCGGAAGGCCTTGAGCCCGCAGCCAGTGTCGTCGGCCTGGTCGTCGAGCAGCCGCTTGCGGACCCCGTTGCCGAAGCGCGAGGCCAGGCGCTTGGCCTGGCTGTCCTGCCGCTTGACCCGCCGCCCGCCGACGAGGCCCAGGCTGTCCGGGCCCGCCAGCAGTCGGCGCACCAGGGCCGGGCCGTCGGCGGGGTCGTTCTGGCCGTCGCCGTCAAGGGTTACGATCACCGGGCCGCGCGCCGCCAATACGCCGCTGCGCACCGCCCGGCTCTGGCCGGCGTTGCGGGCATGGGCCAGCACCCGCAGCGACGGCAGTTCGGCCTTCAGCGCCTGGAGCCCGGCTTGGGTGCCGTCGCGGCTGGCGTCGTCGACGAAGATGATCTCGTGCGGGACGCCCGCGAAGGCGGCGGCGATCTCGCGCGCCAGCGGTCCGGCCGCGCCCTCCTCGTCGCGCACGGGGACCACGACGGATATCTCGGGAGAGGCGGCGGCGGGCATGGCGCCGTCTTAACCGCTTTCGCGGCCGGGTGGGAGTGCGCGCCTGGCGCCGGGCCGTGCTAGCTTCGCCGCATGGTTTCTGAGCTCGGCCAAGGCCTTCCGTCCCGCCTCTTCCATCGTCTGCGCGTCCTGGCCTCTCCGGTCGCCGTCGACCGCATGGCCCGCGGCTGGCGCGGACCGCTGCTAGCGGCCCTGGTGGTGCTGGTCGCCGCCCTGCCCGGCGCCCTGCGCATTCCCGTGCTCGACCGGGACGAGGCCCGCTTCGCCCAGGCCACGACCCAGATGCTGGAGACCGGCGACTATGTGAACATCCGCTTCCAGGACGCGCCGCGCGACAAGAAGCCGGTCGGCATCCACTGGCTGCAGGCGATCAGCGTCAAGCTGGTCTCCTCGGTGGAGAAGCGCGAGATCTGGGCCTACCGCCTGCCCTCGCTGGCCGGCGCCATGCTAGCCGCCGCCGCCTGCGCCTGGGGCGCGGCCGCCGCCCTGGGCCCCCGGGGTGGGCTGGTGGCGGGGTCGATCCTGGGCGCGAGCTTCTTGCTCTCCAGCGAGGGGATCGTCGCCAAGACCGACGCGATGTTGTGCGGGGCCGTCGCCCTGTCGATGGCCGCCCTGTTCCGCCTCTACCTCGCGTCGCGCGACGGGCCGCCCGCGCCGCGATGGACCCGGCTGCTGTTCTGGTCCGGCCAGGCCCTGGCGGTGGCGGTGAAGGGGCCGATCGGGCCGATGGTGGCGGTCCTCGCCGTGTTCGCCCTGTGGGGCGCCGACCGCAAGGCCGGCTGGCTGAAGCGCCTGGGGTGGGTGTGGGGACCGGTGCTGGTCCTGGCCGTGATCGGGCCGTGGGCGATGGCCATCACCGTCGCCACCGACGGCCGGTTCTGGGCTGAGGCCGTGGGCGGCGACCTGGCGCCGAAACTCGCCGGGGCTCACGAGAGCCATGGAGCGCCGCCGGGGCTGCACCTGCTCTTGTCGCCCCTGCTGTTCTTTCCGGCCTGCGTGCTCCTGCCCGCGACCCTCGTCTGGGGCTGGAGGAACCGGGCCGAGCCCTTTGCGCGCTTCGCCCTGGCCTGGCTGATCCCGGCATGGCTGGTGTTCGAGATCGCCCCGACCAAGCTCGTCCACTACCCGCTGCCCCTCTACGGCGCCCTGGCCTGGCTGGCGGCCGGCGCGCTCACCACGCCGATGGGGGTGTGGAGCCGGCGCCTCGGCGCTGTGCTGTCGCTGCTCGCCGGCGGGGTGTTCGCCGCCGCCTGCCTCTGGGCGGCGGCCGAGTACGGCGGCGGGGCGGCCAAGGCGTGGGGGCTGGTCTGCGCCGTCCTGATCCTGGCCGCCGGCGCCGCCGGGGCCCTGGGCGCCTGGAGAAACCATATGCGCGCCGGGCTGGCTGCTGCGGGAGCCTTGGGCGTGGCCGGCCACGCTGTCCTCGGCGGCGCCGTCCTGCCGTCTCTGGACGCCCTGTGGGTGTCGGATCGGGCCGCGGCGGCCCTGGCGCGCGAGGGCGTCAATCCCCGCGACGGCCTCACCCCGGGGCCCGTCGCCGTGGCCGGTTACGCCGAGCCCAGCATCGTCTTCGCCCTCGGGGCCGAAACCGAGCTGAAGGGGGCGGCCGAGGCGGTGAGCGCCCTGGCCGACGGGCGCCCCGCCCTGGTCGAATCCCGCCAGGCGGCGGCGTTCCGCGAGGCCGCCCAGGCGGCGGGGCTGGCCGCCGAGCGTGTCGGCGAGGTCAGGGGCTTCGACTATTCGGAGGGCGACCCGGTCGCCCTGTCCCTGTGGCGTGCGGCTCCCGGGGCGGGGGCGGACTCGGAGGCGCCCGAGCCCCCTAGTCGCGCGCCGGGCGTCGCCGCAGACCCGCCCGCGCCACCGACACCGCCAGGATGACGGGCGTCAGGACCAGGGCGGCGACCTTCTGACCGGCCGTATCGGCCCGCTTGCGGAAGAAGCGGGCGAGGCCGAAGCCCTTGTTCAGCTCGATCAGCAGCGGCGCGCGCCGGGCTGTCGAGCCCAGGTGCAGCACCCGCGCCTGGGGCTGGAACAGCACGGTCCCGCCCGCGCGGCGCACCCGCCAGCACAGGTCGATGTCCTCGACATGCAGGAAATAACCCTCGTCGAAGCCGCCCAGCGCCGTGAAGTCGGTGCGCGTCATGGCGAAACAGGCGCCCGACACCGTCGGCGTCGCGACCGGACCGCTCGGGACCGCCTCGTCCTGGTGGTGGATCTCGAACCGCTTGAGGCCCGGCAGCCGCCCAGCCAGCTTGGTCAGGCTCAGCAAAGCGCTGGCCGGGGTGACCTCGCCGCGTCGGCCGCCGCGCTGTTCGGTGCCGTCGGTGTTCATCATCCGCGCCCCGACCAGGCACGGTGACCGCGCCGGGTCGAGCGCCGCCTTCAGGGCCGCGATACAGCCGTCCTCCAGGAAGGCGTCCGGGTTGAGGAAGACCAGCACCCGGCCATGGGCGGCCGCGGCGCCGAGGTTGGCGCCGCGGGCGAAGCCGACGTTGCCGTGGCCCCGCAGCACGGTGACGCGGGCGTCGGCCTCCACCGCCGTCATCACCGCCGCCTCGTCGGTGGCCGAGCCGTTGTCGACCAGCACGAACTCGCCGACCTCGTCCCCGGCCAGGACCCGGCGCAGGCTTTCGGCCAGCGCCGGGCCGGTGCGGTAGACGACCATCACCACCGAGACCTCGACCCCCTGGAGGGGGGGCCGAAGCGGCGGGCCGTCTCCGTCTGGCCGGTTCAGGGCGTTCATGCCGCCGGGGCCGCCTTCCGCTTCAGGTCGGGGGCCAGGGCCTCATGGCCAAGGACCGCCACGGCCTCGTCGAGGCTGACCACCGACTGATACTCCTTGCCGAAGCGGCGCAGGGCCAACTGGCCGGTCTCGGCCTCCTTGCGGCCGACCACGGCGATGACCGGGACCTTGGTCAGACTGTGCTCGCGGATCTTGTAGTTGATCTTCTCGTTGCGGGTGTCGACCTCGACCCGAAGGCCCGCGGCGCGCAGCCTCAAGGCTGCTTCCTCCGCATACTCGTCGGCGTCGGAGGTGATGGTGGCCACGACCACCTGCACCGGCGCCAGCCACATGGGGAAGGCCCCGCCGTAGTTCTCGATCAGGATGCCGAGGAAGCGCTCGAAGGTGCCCAGGATCGCCCGGTGCAGCATCACCGGCCGCTGCTTCGAGCCATCTTCGGCGACATATTCGGCGTCGAGCCGCTCGGGCAGGACGAAGTCGAGCTGCAGGGTGCCGCACTGCCAGGTCCGGCCGATGGCGTCCCTGAGGTGGAACTCCAGCTTGGGGCCGTAGAAGGCGCCTTCGCCGGGCAGCATCTCCACCTGTTCGACGCCGGCGGCCTTGGCCGCCCGCTCCAGCTTGGATTCGGCCAGGTCCCAGGTCTCGTCCGTGCCGGCGCGCAGCTCCGGCCGCAGGGCCAGCTTGACGCTGTGCAGCTCGACGTCGAGGTCCTGATAGACCGAGTGCAGCAACTCGACGAACTTGGTCGTCTCGCTCTCGATCTGGTCCTCGCGGCAGAAGATGTGGGCGTCGTCCTGCACGAAGCTGCGCACCCGCAGGATGCCGTGCAGGCCCCCCGACGGCTCATAGCGGTGGCAGGCGCCGAACTCGGCCATGCGCAGGGGCAGGTCGCGGTACGACTTCTGGCCGAAGTTGAAGATCTGCACGTGGCCGGGGCAGTTCATCGGCTTGACGGCCAGGGTCTCCCCTTCCTCCGTCTCGCAGGTGAACATGGCGTGGCCGAACTTCTCCCAGTGGCCCGACTTCTCCCACAGCACCTTGTCCAGCACCTGGGGCGTCTTGACCTCCTGGTAGCCGTCGATGTCGAGGCGGCGGCGGATATAGCTCTCCAGGGCCCGATAGACCGTCCAGCCCTTGGGGTGCCAGAACACCATGCCCTTGCCCTCTTCCTGGATGTGGAAGAGGTCCATGATCCGGCCGATGCGGCGGTGGTCGCGCTTCTCCGCCTCCTCGATCCGCGTCAGATAGGCCTTGAGGTCGGCCTCCGACTGCCAGGCCGTGCCGTAGATGCGCTGCAGCTGGGCGTTGCGGTGGTCGCCGCGCCAGTAGGCGCCGGCCAGCTTGGTCAGCTTGAAGGCCTTGCCGACCCATTTGGTCGAGGGCAGGTGCGGCCCGCGGCACAGGTCCTGCCACTGGCCCTGGCGGTAGACGGTGATCGTCTCGCTCTCGGGCAGGTCGCGGATGATCTCGGCCTTGTAGGTCTCGCCGATGGACTCAAAGTGGGCGATGGCCTCTTCCCGGCTCCACTCGACGCGGCGGATCGGCTCGTCGCGGTCGACGATCTCGCGCATCTTGGCCTCGATCTTCTCGAGGTCTTCGAGGTGGAACGGCTCGTCGCGGGCGAAGTCGTAGAAGAAGCCGTCCTCGATCGACGGGCCGATAGTGACCTGGGTGCCGGGGAACAGCTCCTGCACCGCCTCGGCCATCACGTGGCTGGCGTCGTGACGCAGGGTCTCCAGCACTTCCGGGGCGTCGCGCATGACGAGCTCCAGCGAGCCCGAATGCGGCAGCGGCCGCTCCAGGTCCCACAGCTGGCCGTCGAAGCGGGCCAGGGCCGAGCGCTTGAGCAGCGACGGCGAGATCGCCGCGGCCACGTCCTTGGCGCTCGTCCCGTCCGGATATTCGCGGACGGCGCCGTCGGGAAACTTCAGTTCGATCATGGTCTCACGTGTCTTTCTTCCCCGAGCTGTTTCCAGAGGAAACAGCTCAGTTATCAGGTTTGCGCATCTTCCCATCCGCCGAACCGGCGTCCACTTCGGCGGAAGATGCGCCCGGCACGGGATCGTATCCCGAACCGCCCCAGGGGTGGCACCGACAGACGCGGCGGGCGGCGAGCCAGCTTCCGCGCCAGGGGCCGTGTTCGATCAGGCTCGTTGCGGCGTACTCCGAACAGGTCGGGGAAAACCGGCAGCCGGGTCCGATCAAGGGCGACAGCGTCAGCTTGTAGGCGCGAAGGGCGCCTTTGACGCTACGTTCGTAGAGGGTCATGCCGGCGCCGCCTGATGCGCGGGTTCGGCCGCTTGTCGCATCCGCGACAAGGGCCGATCAAGCCGCGCCGGCGCGGCTAGTTCGCTCCGTGGCCGCCTGGGCGGTGCGCACAGCCTCGGCCGCCGCCTCGAAGGCGAGCAGGGTGGAGGCGTGGCGGGCAGGATAGTCCTTCACAGGCGCGAGCACGACCAGATCCGAGAAACGGCCCACAGGAGCCGGACCGCCGCTCTTTAGCATGGCGCGCAGGCCCTCGCGAGCCGCCTCGATCTCGGCCAGATCCGCCCCGATCACATTGGCGCCCAGCACCGCCGCGGCGGCCTGGCCCAGGGCGCAGGCCTGGACGTCCTGGGCGAAGCGGGCGACCCGCCCGTCGTCGTCCAGGGCGACGTCGACCGTGATGCGGCTGCCGCACAGCTTGGCGGTCTTCTCCGACGAGCCCTCGGGCGCGGCCAGCCGGCCCGCGTGGGGCATGTTGGCGACGAGGGCGAGAATCTTGCCGGAGTAGAGGTCGTCGATCATTTCTTCTGACCGCCGCGCAGAGACAGCGTCATCTTCGGCACGACCTTCTTGGGCGGCGGGGGCGGAAGCGGGGGCGGCACCGGCTCGTCGGGCGTCCCGTCCCAATTGGCCTCGGCGCGGGCCTTGGCCCCCTCGCACAGGGCCTGCAGGGCGTCGCGCAGGGGTCGGCGCAGGCGTTGGCCCATGAAGACGCCCAGGCGCCCCTCATAGATTTCGCCGGCGGCCAGGATGCAGCCGCGCTCGGACAGGGCCTCGATCTCGAGATAGCCCAGGCTGCGGGCGAAGGGGGCGATGGAGCGCGACCAGACGATCTGGGCGCTGGGCACCCAATCGACGATGCGCACCTCCTGCCGCTCGGTCTTGCCCTCCAGGGCGCGGGTCAACTCGACGAGGGCGCCGATGGAGAGGCGTCCTTCGGCCTTGGGGAACAGCGGGTTCCACTCGCCCCAGGTCTCGAGGTCGCTGATCGCCGTCCAGACGGCGGACGCCGGCGCAGCCACGCCGACACGGGATTGAACACGATAGGCCATGTTGCAACAGTAAGGATGCGGGCGGCGGATCGCTAGTGCCTGGCGGCCTTCTCCCCTCGGGGGAGAAGGGAAGGGGTCACCCCCGGAACCGCCAGGTCGCGCCGACCGCGCTGTCCATCACCTCGACGTTCAGGGCGGTAAGCTCGTCGCGGATGCGGTCGGCGGCGGGCCAGTCCTTGCCGGCGCGGGCGGCCTTGCGCTGTTCGAGCAGGGCTTCGACCTTGGATTTCAGGTCGGCGTCATCGCCCTGGAACCAGCTGTTGGGCTCGGCTTCCAGGAAGCCCAGCACGGCGGCGGAGGCGCGCAGGGTCGCCCGCGCCGCGAAGGCGCCCGGCTTGTCCTTGGCGATCAGCCGCTGGCGCAGCTCGTCGGCCAGCTTGAACAGCTCGGCCATGGCCTCGGGCGTGTTGAGGTCGTTGTAGAGCGCCTTCTCAAAGTCGGCGCCCGGCGCGCCGTCCACCTCGTCGGCCAGCAGCGCGGGATCGGAATAGCCGGCCAGCTCGCGGTCGGCGTCGCCCAGCACCCGGTACAGCCGGTCGAGGTTGTCCTTGGACTGCTCGATCAGTGCCCCGGTCCAGTCCAGCGGCGCGCGATAGTGGGCCGACAGCAGGGCCCAGCGCAGCACCTCGCCGGGCGCTTCCTTGATCAGGTCGTGGACCAGCTTCACGTTGCCGAGGCTCTTGGACATCTTGTCGGCGTCCATGGTCAGGAAGCCGTTGTGCATCCAATAGCGGGCGTACTCGCCTCCATGGGTGGCGCAGCGCCCCTGGGCGATCTCGTTCTCGTGGTGCGGGAAGATCAGGTCGTGGCCGCCGCCATGGATGTCGATGGGCAGGCCGAGGGTCTTCTCGATCATGGCCGAGCACTCGATGTGCCAGCCGGGCCGCCCCGGGCCGTAGGGGCTCTCCCACACCGGCTCGCCCGGCTTGGACGGCTTCCACAGCACGAAGTCGGCGGCGTTCTTCTTATAGGGCGCGACCTCGACCCGGGCGCCGGCGATCATGTCGTCGAGGCTGCGGCCCGACAGCTTGCCGTAGTCTTCGAAGGTGGTGGTGTCGAAGAGGACGTGGCCTTCCGCGGCATAGGCGTGGCCGGTGGCGATCAGACGGCCGATCTGGTCGACCATCTCGGCCACGTGGGCGGTGGCGCGGGGCTCGATCGTGGGCGGCAGGGCGCCCAGGGCCGCCATGTCGGCCTGGTAGATCGCGGCGAACCGGTCGGTGATGGTGGCGATCGGGACGCCCTGTTCGTGAGCGGACTGGCTGATCTTGTCGTCCACGTCGGTGACGTTGCGGGCGTAGGTCACCGCATCGGCGCCATAGAGGCCGCGCAGGATTCGGAACAGCACGTCGAACACCACCACCGGGCGGGCGTTGCCGATGTGGGCGTAGTTGTAGACCGTCGGTCCGCAGACATAGAGCGTCACCCGGGCGGGGTCGCGCGGCTCGAACGGGCGCTTCTTGCGGGCGAAGGTGTCGTGGAGATAGAGCGTCATGGCGCTCCCATAGCCTCCTAGCCGCGCGCCCGCCACTGCTCGCGGGTCTGGCCCCAGATGTCGACCGGCTGGTCGGCGAAGGGGTCGGGCAGCTTGCCCGGGCCGCGGTTGGTGGAGCCGAGGCGCCGCGCCACACCCGCCGAAGCCAGATTGTCCGGGGCGATGGTGTGGATGACGTCGGTCCATCCCAGCACGTCGAAGACCCAGTCCATGCAGACGGCCGCGCCCTCGGTGGCGTAGCCCTTGCCCCAGCTCTCGCGGGTCAGGCCCCAGCCGACCTCCGCGCCCGGCCAGCCTTCGGGGAAGATCGGGCCCAGGCGGCCGACCCAGCGGCCGGTGGCCTTCTCGATCACCGAGAACATCCCAAAGCCGTCGAGGGCCCAGCAACCGGCCATGTAGCGGAGGCTGCGCCAGACCACGGGACCGCTCTGGACGCCGCCCAGGAAGCGCGAGGCCTCCGGGTCGCCGGAGAAGGCGCACCAGGGCTCGAAATCCTCCGGCGCGGGCGGGCGCAGGATCAGGCGCTCGGTCTCCAGGGTCGGTCCGAGGTCAATCGAGGGCATTGCGCACGCCTAAGGCCATGAAGAAGGGCGAGATCGCCACCGAGCCCAGGCAGTAGGCGCCCAGCCACAGCATGCCCGGCCCCCAGTCGAGGCCGGAGGCGAAGGCGTCGAGGGCGCCGGCGCCGAAGATCACCGGCGGGACGAAGAAGGGCAACACGATCACCGCCACCAGCACCCCGCCGCGGCGGGCGCCGAGGGCCAGGGCCGCGCCCATCCCGCCGACGAAGGAAAACCCCAGGCCCGCGGCGAGCGCGCTGAAGAAGGTCAGGACCATCAGGTCGGGCGAGGCTCCCAGCGCCACGGCGATGATCGGCGACAGCACCGCCAGCGGCGCTCCGGTCGCCAGCCACTGGGCCAGGCACTTGGCGGCGGCCACCGCCTCCAGGGGCGGGCCGCCGAGGGCCAGCAGGTCGAGGGCGCCGTCCTCGTAGTCCCGCTCGAACAGGCGTTCGAGGGACAGCAGGCTGGACAGCGCCAGGGCCGCGAAGGCCGCCCCGGTCGCCACCGCCGACAGGGCGCGGGGGTCGGGGCTGGAGGCCAGCGGCAGCATCACCGCCAGCCCGACATAGAAGGCGCAGGCGAACAGCGGCCCGCCGCCCCGGCCCCAAGCCAGGTCGAGCTCGCGGCGGAACAGGCTGGCGATCGCGTTCACGAGGCCGCTCCGATCGTCACCTGGCGCGTGGGAACGGGCAGGGGATCGTGCACCGCCGCCAGGATCAGGCCGCCGCCCACCAGGTGCTCGGCCATCAGCTCGCCGAACCGGGCGCGGCGCGCCGCGTCCAGCGGGGCCAGGGGCTCGTCGAGCAGCCACAGCGGCCGCGGGGCCGATATCAGCCGCGCCAGGGCCAGGCGGCGCCTCTGGCCGGCCGACAGCCGCCGCACTTCCAGGCCGAGGAGCGATCCCAGCTCCAGCGTCTCGATCGCCCGGGCCGCGCCGGCGGCGTCGCCGCCGCTCCAGGCGGTCCAGAACGACAGCTCCTCGCCGGCGGTGCGGGTCGATTTCAGCCCGTCGTGGTGACCCATCAGGTGCAGCCCGGACGCGCGGGCGTCCTCGGCCTCGAGGGGCCCGGCCAGGCCGTCGAAGCGCACCTCGCCGGCGACGGGCCGCAGCAATCCGGCCACGGCGCGGAGCAGGCTGGTCTTGCCCGCCCCGTTGGCGCCGGTGAGCGCCACAGCCTGTCCCGCCTCGACGGCGAGGTCGAAGCCTTGGAACAGCCGGCGCTCGCCCCGGGTCACCGCCAGGCCGCTGATCGTCAAACGGGCGATGCTCATGGGCGGACGGCGCGTCCCAGCACGGGTTCGGCCCTCGGCGGCCCTGAACAACCCTGAAGTGAAGAGGGCGCATGGACGCCGCCCGCGCCCGGGTTTATGACCCTGACCGCCGCGCGGGGCTTACGCTGCACGCGACCGGACGCTGTGTGTCCGGCGAAATCGTGCGCGAATCCGCCCCTGATCCAGGGGGCCGCTTCCATCGGGGAAGTCTGGCGGGCGGCGCTGAACGGGAGAAGTTGATCCATGCCGTCCATCGACAGCCTCAAGGCCCGCCGTGAACTCACGGTGGGAGACAAGACCTACGTCTATTACAGCCTGCGCGCCGCGGAGGAAGCCGGTCTTTCCGGCGTTTCGCGCCTTCCGGTCTCGATGAAGGTGCTGCTGGAGAACCTGCTCCGCAACGAAGGCCCGACCGTCAACGCCGAAGACCTGCGCGCCGTGGCCGCCTTTTCCGAGAACAAGGGCGCGGTCCAGCACGAGATCGCCTTCCGCCCCGCCCGGGTGCTGATGCAGGATTTCACCGGCGTTCCCGCCGTCGTGGACCTGGCTGCCATGCGCGACGCCATGGCCAACCTCGGCGCCGACCCGGCCAAGATCAACCCGCTGAACCCCGTCGATCTCGTCATCGACCACTCGGTCATGGTCGACTATTTCGGCCAGGCCTCCTCGGCCGAGCAGAACGTCGAGCGCGAATATGAGCGCAACGCCGAACGCTACCGCTTCCTGCGCTGGGGCTCGTCGGCCTTCGACGACTTCCGGGTGGTCCCGCCCGGGACCGGCATCTGTCACCAGGTGAACCTGGAGTACCTGGCCCAGACCGTCTGGACCGGCGAAGAGGACGGCTCCACCCTGGCCTATCCCGACACCGTGGTCGGCACCGACAGCCACACCACCATGATCAACGGCCTGGCCGTCCTGGGCTGGGGTGTGGGCGGGATCGAGGCCGAGGCCGCCATGCTCGGCCAGCCGATCCCCATGCTGATCCCGGAGGTCATCGGCTTCCGTCTCACCGGCAAGATGCCGGAAGGCGCCACCGCCACCGACCTGGTGCTGACCATCGTCCAGATGCTCCGCAAGAAGGGCGTCGTCGGCAAGTTCGTCGAGTTCTTCGGCGAAGGCATCGTCAACCTGACCCTGGAAGACCAGGCCACCATCGCCAACATGGCCCCGGAATACGGCGCCACCTGCGGCTTCTTCCCCGTCTCCCCCGCCACCATCAGCTACCTGACCGAGACCGGCCGCACGCCCGAGCGCGTCGCCCTGGTCGAGGCCTACGCCAAGGAGCAGGGCCTGTGGGTCGACGCCACGACCCCCGAGCCCGTCTTCACCGACGTGCTGGAGCTGGACCTCAGCTCGGTGCTGCCGTCCCTGGCCGGCCCCAAGCGGCCGCAGGACCGGGTGCTGCTGTCGGACGCCGCCGCCTCGTTCAAGAACTCCCTGGCCACCGAGTTCGGCAAGGCCGGGCATGAAACCGCCCGCATCCCGGTGAAGGATACGAGCTTCGACGTCGGCCACGGCGACGTGGTCATCGCGGCCATCACCTCCTGCACCAACACCTCCAACCCCAGCGTGCTGATCGCCGCCGGCCTGGTGGCCCGCAAGGCCCGCGAGCGCGGCCTGACCGTCAAGCCGTGGGTCAAGACCAGCCTGGCCCCCGGCTCCCAGGTCGTGACCGGCTATCTGGCCGCGGCGGGTCTGGACAAGGATCTCGACGCGATGGGCTTCAACCTGGTGGGCTACGGCTGCACCACCTGCATCGGCAACTCGGGCCCCCTGGCCCCGAACGTGTCCGACGCGGTCGCCGACGGCGACCTGGTGGCCGCCAGCGTCCTGTCGGGCAACCGCAACTTCGAAGGCCGGGTGAACCCCGACGTGCGGGCCAACTACCTGGCCTCCCCGCCGCTGGTCGTCGCCTACGCCCTGGCCGGCTCGATGCAGATCGACCTGACCTGCGAGCCGCTCGGGATCGGCAAGGACGGGGAGGCGGTCTACCTGCGCGACGTGTGGCCGACCAACGAGGAGATCGCCACCATCCAGCGCAAGGTGGTCACCGGCGCCCTGTTTGAGAGCCGCTACGCCGACGTCTTCAAGGGCGAGAAGCGGTGGCAGAACATCAAGGTCGGCGGCGGCCAGACCTACGCCTGGGAAGGCGACTCCACCTACGTGCAGAACCCGCCCTATTTCGAGGGCATCACCATGACCCCGGCGCCGGTGACGGACATCCAGGGCGCGGCGATCCTCGGCATCTTTGGCGACTCGATCACCACCGACCACATCTCGCCGGCCGGCTCGATCCGCAAGACCAGCCCGGCGGGCCAGTACCTGATCCAGCACGGCGTCGACGTGGCGGACTTCAACTCCTACGGCGCCCGCCGCGGGAACCATGAAGTGATGATGCGCGGCACCTTCGCCAACATCCGCATCCGCAACAAGATGACCCCGGAGATCGAGGGCGGGGTCACCAAGCACTATCCGTCCGGCGAGGTCCTGGCGATCTACGACGCGGCCATGCGCTACAAGGCCGAAGGCCGCCCCTGCGTGATCTTCGCCGGCAAGGAATACGGCACCGGCTCGTCCCGCGACTGGGCCGCCAAGGGCACCGCCCTGCTCGGCGTCCGCGCCGTCCTGGCCGAATCCTACGAGCGCATTCACCGCTCCAACCTGGTCGGCATGGGCGTCCTGCCCCTGCAGTTCCTGGAGGACGGCTGGCAGCGCCTCGGCCTGACCGGCGAGGAGGTCATCACCATCCGCGGCATGACCGAGCTGCGTCCGCGCCGCACCGTCACCGTCGAGCTGTTCCGCCCGTCGGACCACAAGGTGGCGCGCTTCCAGGTCCGCTGCCGGATCGATACCGACACAGAGTTGGAGTACTTCAGGAGCGGCGGGGTCATGCCCTACGTCCTGCGCAACCTGGCGCGTTCCGACGCCGCGCCGCTCGCGGCCGAATAGGCCGGAAAGACGCGAGGGGCGGGCGGCTTTCGGTCGCGCGCCCCTCACGCATTGGTGAGAAGCGCCCTCAGGGCGGCAGCGCCTATGGTGGAGGGATGGTGTTCGACGGGGGAAGCGGCCTGAGACCCTTGCGTTCAGCGACCCGTGTCGTCGCGGTCTGGCTCGGACTCTGCGCTCTCCTCGTCGCGCCCGCCGGCGCCGACGCGCAAAGCCGCAGCCGGCGTGCGCCCGTGCGCCCGGTGGTGGTGGAGCTGTTCACCGCCCAGGGCTGCGCCTCCTGCCCCCAGGCCAACCAGATGCTGGCCGAGATCGCCCAGCGCCGCGGCATCGTCGCCCTGACTTGGCCCGTCGACTACTGGGACTACCTCGGCTGGCCCGACACCTTCGCCAAGCCCGAGTTCACTTCGCGCCAGCGGGCCTATGTCTCGCGCCTGATGCTGAAGGAGATCTACACTCCCGAGGTGGTGGTCTCAGGCCGCACCGAGGCCCCCGCGGTCGAGCGCGAAGACGTCGACGAGGTTATCGAGGCCGACGCCGCCCGGCGCCAGCGCGGCCCCGCCATCAGCTTCAGCCGCCAGGGCCGCCGCGTCACCGTCGGGTCCGGAACCTCTCTGCGCGGGGGTGTGGACGTTTGGCTGGTGCGCTACGACCCCGCCCGCCGCGACGTGCGGGTGCGCACGGGCGAAAACGCCGGCAAGACCGTGACCCATGTGAACGTGGTGCGCGAACTGACCCGCCTAGGCCCCTGGAGCGGGCGCATGCGGAGCTATCCCGCCGCCGCGCCCGTCGCGCCCGGCCTGACCACCCTGGTGCTGGTGCAAGGCGCCAAGGGCGGCCCCATCCTGGCCGCGGCCAAGGACGGCTGAATTCAACTGTCATCCCCGGCGTGTCCGGGGACCCAAGCGACATGTCGAATTTCGCGAGAGCTTAGATCCCCCGGACGCGCCGGGAAACAGCAAGAAGCCCGCGCGGAAGAGGGGGGAGACCGCGCGGGCTTCTGCAGTTTTAAGCGTCGACCGACCGAACCCTGATCCGGGGGGCTGGGGGGGCTGTTCAGGATCCAGAACCAAGTCCCGACCGGCCGACCCGTGTCTTATCGACTGGCGATAGGGCGCGTTCGGGACCCCAATGCGGCCATTTCGTGTCTCTTGGCATCAGGTCCGCAATCCGCCGGCCGGGGCTCGATTTTCCGCGGCAAACCGGCCTAAGCTGGCTCCGATGAGCTCCGACGGGTTTTCAGTCCCCGGATCGTCGCCCACGCCGGCGACCCCCACCGTGTTTTTCGAGCGGCGCGAGTTCGACCTGTTGCTCCGTCTCTACGGGCGCATGGTCGCCGCCGGCGAGTGGCGCGACTACGCCATATCGGGCCTGGCCGACCGAGCGGTGTTCGCCGTGTACCGCCGCGCCTCCGAACAGCCCCTCTACCGCATAGAGAAGACCCCGGCCCTGGCCAACCGCCAGGGCGCCTGGGCGGTGATCGGTGCGGGCCAGATAACCTTACGCCGCGGCCGCGAGCTGGAGCAGGTGCTCAAGGTTTTCGACACCCGCAAGTTCAGGGTGGTGGAATAGTCCCACTGCGCACGAAAAAGGCCCCGGCGGTCGCCCGCCGGGGCCTCGTGTTCGGGCTGTTCGGGCGGCCTTAGCGGCGGCTGCCGAAGAGGGCCAGCAGGAATTGGAACAGGTTGATGAAGTTGATGTAGAGGCTCAGCGCACCGTAGTTGGTCGCCACGCCCATGGCCGTCTGGTCGCCGCCCAGCTGGTAGTAGGTCATCTTCAGGCGCTGGGTGTCGTAGGCGATCAGGCCCGAGAAGATCAGCACGCCCAGCACGTTGACGATGAAGGCCATCGCCGAGTTTTGCAGGAACATGTTGACCACCGAGGCGATCAGCAGGCCGATCACGCCCATGATCAGGAAGCTGCCGAGGCCGGTCAGGTCCTTCTTGGTGGTGTAGCCCACCAAGCTGAGCCCGCCGAAAGCGGCCGCCGTGATCAGGAAGGTCTGGAAGATCGAGGCGCCGGTATAGGCCAGCACCACCACGCCCAGGGACGCGCCGATCAGGGTGACGATGGTCCAGTACAGCGCGCCGGAGCTCTTAGGCGTCGGGTTGCGAAGCGCGAACCCGGCCACCAGCAAGAGCACGATGGGCGCGAAGACGACCGCGTAGCCCACCGGGGTGTAGCCCGCCAGGCGCCCGTCGGCCGTGAGGCGGAACATCAGCGAGGCCAGCGGACCGCCGGTCAGGTAGGCGATGGCGGCCGACAGCACCAGGCCCAGGCCGACCTTGTTGTAGACCCCGAGCATGAACGAGCGCAGCCCTGCGTCCACCGACATGTCGGTGGAAGCCGGGACCGGCCGCGCATAGCCGCGATTGAAGTCGCTCATAGCGATAGATCCTCGAATTCAAACGCCCGCGTGGGCGTGCCCAAGATATTGGACACGCGCGGGTTCTGCGCAAGAGGAACCGTCGAGGCTGGCGCTTTCGTGACCGGGCCCGTCAGACACAATTTGTAATGTTTGTGGGCTTCGGCGCGTGAGCCGACAGGTTACGCCGCGGCGGGGCCTTGTATCCGGCCCCTAGACGGCGATCTTCTCGCGCATCAGGCGGTCGAAGTACTCGATCGTCTTCGACAGGCCCTGGCGCAGCTGCATCTGCGGCTCCCAGCCGAGGGTCTCGCGGGCCAGCGCGATGTCGGGCTGGCGCTGCTTGGGGTCGTCCGCCGGCAGCGGCTGGAAGATCAGCTTGGAGCGCGACCCGGTCAGCTCGATGGCCAGCTCGGCCAGCTGCCTGATGGTGAATTCGTT